>CAJOPD010000091.1 GCA_905236685.1 uncultured Clostridia bacterium | reverse complement strand
GAACCAAAGCACTCTTTTAGATACCAAATAGGATAGTACTCCGGATCCGGTTCGTTTGCTGCATATGCAGCCACACCCGAAAGCAGTTGAATTATAAATGTCAGCGCAAGAATACTGCTCAGTGCCTTAAATTTTTTGTTCATATTTTACCTCCATGCAAAATCTCATTCGCCTATCTTGGCTGAATCCAACATAGGTATTACCGCTCCAAACGCCTTATACAATACAGACTGTACTGTCTGAACCGAACCAAGCGAACTGATGTCTGCCGATGTTATTGTAACATCTTCTGATTTCTTCTCATTAGCCGAGATATTGACCGTTTTTGCTGCTCCCGAAACAAGCTGTCCGTCCGACAAAGCGGATATGCTCAAAACCGCCGAATAAACTTTTTTACCGTTGTTTTTAAGACCCTTTATAACCGCTGTGACAGGTCCCGTTGCCTGATTTACAGAGCTTATTTTCGCCTCACTTGCTGTGCCGTAGTTAACATACAAATCAAATGAGTCACAGTATATCTCGTTTCCCGTTTCAAATGTAACGACCTTATCTTCAACAGCTCTTTGCCAAAGGTCTTTTACGCCTGTGACAGACAGTTCATATTCTCTGTCCCATTTTAAATCATCGTTGAATTTTATAACACAGGTATTCGGGTAAGTTGTATTGATTCCGTCAGCATCGTACATAGCGACATTCCCGATATTATTCACCTTTGTATCGTCCAGTTTAAGATTTATGGTACTGTCATTCAGCGAATCTGCGGATATATTCTTGTAAAAGCCCAGTGTGATTTTTGGAGTTACACCTGTTTTATCGGCATATGTTTTGCTAATAGCAACCTGTATAGAAGGTTTCTTTATGGTTTCAAAATTCAAAGTTGCCATTTCCGCGCTCATCTTTGCGGTCATCTGATGGAAGTCCTCATAAGTTCTTGTCGTTTCCCATTGACTTCTGGTATTTAAATCTGTCGAATAGACATTCTTAACTACCCCGCCCAGAGTAATAGGGTCATACATAAACATTATAGGACATTTTGATGTACCGTTGCCATTATCATCCCACTGGTAAAATCCTTGTCCGCTGTCATAAATAGGATTCAAAACATAACAGTCCTTAATCTCACCAGTTGAATTATTTGCCGACATACCTGCTTTACGCGACGCGTTTATCTGTGCCACAACACCTTTAAAATCAATATTCTTCACGAAACAGTCTTCAATGATTTTTTGGTTTACTCCCGCAATTCCACTATAATACTGCGTGCAGTAAGAACCCCAGAAACCGCCTGATAATTCCAGTCCGTCAATATAGCAATGCGTGATTTTTCCTTCATTAACGCCCGCTAAGCATCCTGCTGCCAAACCGTCAACCTTTACATCTTTTGTACCAGCTTCAAGCTTTGCATTTTCAATTCCCAGATTTTTTATTTCACCCAAAACGCTAAGATAGCCAAAAAGTCCGTGATACTTATACGAATTTTCCGCAATAGCTCCAAGCGTTTCTTCTGTTGTGTTTGAATTATATGCAAAATTGACTATTTTACAGTAGTTACCGTCAAACATTCCTTCAAAGGCAACATCTGCACTATAACCAATTCCTATCTTCCACTCTTTGCCGTTCATATCTATGTCGTTTTTAAGTTTGATGGTTTTTTGGGCAAATGTTTCTGTTCCGCCATTTACCAACTGTCTTAATCCGGCAAGCTGAGCGGGAGTTGATATTTCAAATTCCGTTTTATCCGAAGCATACCACGATATATCAACCGATGTGCCGTCCCACGCAGCAGGCATACTCGGATGAGCAGGGATAGGATTTGGATCTACCGTTGGATCAATGTCGGGAGTTGCACAAGGTATTCCGTACATATTTGCATAGTTTTCCGCCTCGCTGCCGCTCTCGCAATTCATATTTATATTAGTGTTAGGAACGCCGCTTTCCGCTTTCAATGCGGTATAAAGCGTTTCCTCTGTTATACTTGTAACAGACGGCGGAATAGTAACACTCGTCATAGCAGTACAGCCTACAAAGGTGTTGTCAAGTGCTGTTACTCCGTCAGGGACTACACAGCCTTTAAGCTTTGCACAATATGCAAAGGTTTCCTTCATAGTTCCCGTAAGATTTGCTGAAAGTGTGACAGTTTCAAGATTATCACAGTCTTTGAATATTCCGCTTCCTATGCTCGTTACACTGTTCGGCAGCGTAACCTCGGTTAAGCCGTCCATATTTTTGAACGCGTCTTTGCCAATTGCAGTTACTGTGTTCGGAATTGTAAGCTTTGTTACTTCTGTCTGTCCTTCAAATACGCCGTCAGCAATTCCAACCACCGTTTTACTGCTTAACACATTCGGGATTTTTACATCTCCCGTAAGAACCGTTGCCGGAATAAGTCCATCAATAGTAATCGTTCCGTCTCCGTTGTCAGCAAATGTATATAGTCCGTCACTGGGTGATGGCGGAGAAATTATGTTCATTGTGCATCCTTTACTCTGGCAATATGTTGCAGCGGGCGAGCCCTCATATGCCGTAACTGCAATTGCGTCGGTTCCCTGCGTGCATCCATCGAAAATATCAACACCGCCCGCATCCTCAGGAACGGTGGTCTGTCCCTTAAATGTAACACTTGTTAGAGCAGTACAATAGTTAAAGGTCTTTCTCAATGTTTCAACATTCGCAGGAATTGTGACAGAAGTAAGGCTTGAACAGTAGAAAAATGTTCCGTGCATCAACCCCGTCGCCGCTTCGGAAATATGTATACTTTCCATGTTGGTACACCCGTAAAATGCATTCATACCCACAGTTGTTACTGTATCAGGCATTACAAAACTCGTGATGTTTTTGTTGTTTGCAAAGGCTGTATATGCCAAATTGACAACATTAAATGTCTGAGTACCGTATACAACAGTTGCAGGCAACACCACATCACCCGTCACAGTACTTCCTGTCGTGACTTGCACATCTGTCAAATTGCTCATTACTTTGTATTTAAAGCCGTCGACAGTAAATGTGTCTTCTGCCGCCAAATCTGCGGAAACTGATGCAGGTACAATGAGCGTAAACAATACCGCAAATGATAAGATGACAGATAGTAGTCCTTTCTTCATAATCAAATTCCTCCTCAAAATATCATATAACTACGCAAATATTATAGTCCATACTCTGATTTTCAGCAAGTTCTTAATTTCTGTTTTTTGTTATGATTTTAGTATTATGTAACTTTTTTTACAATTATTTTTGTTCATTTTGCCTTTTTATATCAAAATTGCGGCATCAATGTTGTTGATTTTCATCAAAAACCACCATTTTTTTGTGTGATAGAGATTTTGCACCGTTGCGGCGCTGTATTTAACACAAACATTTAATTATACAATTAAAAAATCCCTGCTCACTTCGGAGCAGGGATTTAATACTAAAATATTTTATTGTTTTACATAGGGCAATGTTTCATATCCTATCCATTTTGCTAAATGACGGGCCAAAACTGTTAAATCCTTTGAGTTTACTTTGCCGTCATTGTTAAGGTCACCGATTACGAAATCGATAGGTGCGGCTTTCTTAGTTACCGTTACAACACATTCTGCTGTCTTTTCGCCGTCAACTGTTGTAACTGTTATTTTAGCAGTTCCTTCTGCAACTGCTGTAACAACTCCGTCTGCTACCGTTGCAACCGCTTCATTTGATGATGCCCATAAAACTGATTTATCTGTTGCATCTTCGGGAGAAACTGTTGCTGTCAAAGTTGCTGTTTCACCCTCTGTAATAGATATTTCAGTTTTATCAAGAGCTACGCTCTCAACAGCAACCGGATCGGGCTCTATTCCGTAATGTATTTCTGCCGCCAGCAAGGCATCGTTGCTTTCGCCAACTTCGATTGCTTTCCAGTCTTCTGCACTTAGCGCATAGTATACATCAGCAAGACCTGTGCAGTCTGCAAATGCACCTTCGCCAATGCTCGTTACACTAACAGGAATATCTATTGAAGTAATGCCGATATTTCCTGTAAATGCACCTTCGCCTATTGCCGTCACAACTTTTTCACCAAGGGTGTCAGGAATATATACATCATCTGCTAAAACTGTCCCTGTCACAATTGCATCATCGCCGCTTAATTCATAGAAAAATCCGTCAGCATAGTTTGTATAAGATTTTACAGTCGCAGTAGTTCCATAGCCTGTTGTGCGGTTTGGTATCGCACCGCCTTCCGGATAGTAAACATATGTCCCTGTTGTGTTGTCTGACCAAGCTCTTGCTTCTGCCGTGCCTGACGCCTGATAGAAGTCAACTTGCGATGTACCCAGCAACACAACTTTTCTTACTCCTGCGTTTGATGCAAAAGTACCCCAAAGCTTTGTTATTCCTGCGGGAATTTCAACATATTTAATGTTAGGACAAAAATAGAATGTCTTCGTCAGCTGTTTTGCTGTTGCATCACCTGTAAGATTGGCAGGAAGATGAATGCTTTTAAGACCTTTACAAGCGTAGAATGTTGCTGTTCCCGCAAACTTTGTAATAGTATCGGGAAGTACAAGGCTTGTCATGCCTTTTGTTTTAGCTTCTTTGTTCTTGAATGCGTCACCGAGCTGTGTTACGGTATATTGTGCTTCACCGTCAGTTACGGTTTCAGGAACTTGAACTGCACCTTCAAGTGATTCAGCGGCAATTGCTGTAAGCTTAACCGTCGATGTTTCGCTCAGCACCGTATAGGTAAAATCGCCATCTGTAAATGTCGTGCCTGCCTCTGCATATGCGGAAACTGATGCGGGCACAAGTGCTGCTATCATACTTAGAGTAACAAGCAGTCCGAATATTTTTTTGCCAAGATTTTTTCTCATAAAAACATCTCCTTAAAGTAATATTTCTTTATATATTTTACACAATGATTTACGCTATGACAAGTATTTATCTTTCGTTTTTTGTCCTAATTTTCTAAATTTGATATTTTTTTGTAACAAAACACCAAAAAAATTTTAATCTAAATGAAAAACTTCTTTAAGCGGCAGGGATACCGGGCTGTTATCCTGATTTGTTTCCATAATGTCCGCCATATATTCCCACCACTTACCGCAGATTTCCGTTTCCGCTGATTTATCCCATAATTCTTCGCTTTCTATTTCAATATATCCAAACAAATCATTTGTTTTTTCGTCAAGGAAAATGGTATAGTTCTTACCCCCGTACTTATGTATCATTTCCTTCATCTCGGGCCAAAGCGCATTATGTCTTTTTTCGTATTCTGCCGCCATTCCCTCATACAGTTTCATTTTAAAACCTTTAATCATTTTTTAAGCACTCCTTACTTTTTATAAATAAGCTTTACCTCATTCTGACAGAACGAATCCCCGCCCATAAAGACGGTAAATGTTCCGTCTTCTACGGCGAATTTGTTATCCTTATTGTAAAAACCGAGTTCTTCATAGCCAAGCTTAAAGCTTATTTCCTTTTCTTCGCCCTTTTTAAGAAATACCTTCTGAAATCCTTTGAGTTCTCTTATAGGACGCATCATTGAAGCGATATCGTCGCATACATAACACTGCACAAGTTCCTTACCGTCATATGCTCCCGTATTTTTTACCGTTATTCCGACAACAAATTCTTTGTTTTCTTTATTTTCCAGAATTTTCGGATTACTGTACTCAAATTTTGTGTAGCTCTGTCCGTATCCGAACGGATATAGCGGTGAGCCCTCGCAGTCATCATAATTATATATTTCTCTGTCTTGTCTGTGGTCATAGTATTCGTTAACCTCTCTTGAACCTTTTGTGAAATTGTAATAGAGAGGTATCTGCCCTGTCCTTCGCGGCAAGGTTGCGGGAAGATGTCCGCTCGGATTTACTTTACCGAATATAATGTCAGCGATGGCATTTCCCGTTTGCGAGCCCGAATGCCAAGCATAGAGAATAGCGTCAAAATATCCTTCGGCATCTTCCATAGCGATAGGTCTGCCGAAATTCATTATCCCTACTGTTTTTTTGCCCATTTCCTTATATTTTTTGGCAAGCTCCGCCTGCTCCTTAGGCATATCCACCATAGACAAGGAGTGTGCCTCGCCCGTAACCGTATGGCTCTCACCGAGTGCCAGAATTACAATATCCGCATCTGAAACATCAGAAACGGGCATTACATATCTTTTAATCCCCTGCGAAACTGTCACCGTTTCCTCTGCAATTCCGTCAAGTGTCCAGCTGCCGAGGATTGAACGGGCATCATTTTGCATAGGTCCGTCAAGATACACCTTACAGGACGCGGAAAGCGGGAGAATGTTATTGTTGTTTTTAAGCAGAACCATCGATTCCGCTGCCATTTCCTTTGCTTTTTCCGCAGTGTATGACTTATCGGCAGAAACGGGAACGGTATACGGTTTATCAAAAAGTCCCGCCTTATCCTTTATGTATAGTATGCGGTACACCGCTTCATCAATTGCTTTTTCCGATATTTTACCCGCCTCAACCAGCTCAGGAAGATATTTGTTGTAAATATCGTCAACCATATCCATATCTATTCCTGCGTTAAACGCCTGCTCGCCGCAGTCTTTTTCCGTTTCGGCAACGCCCTGGTTTATCAGCTGTTTAACAGCCTCCCAGTCGCTTACAACAAATCCGTCAAAGCCAAATTCATTTTTCAGTATATCGGTAATCAAATACCTTGAAGAAGTGACAGGCTGACCGCTAATCTCGTTAAATGCGCTCATAACTGTTCCAACGCCTGCCGAAACAGCTGTTTTGAATGCCTTTAAATAAAAGTTTCGGAGCGTGTATTCGGAAATTTCAGTTCTGTTATAGTCTCTGCCGCCCTCGGACGCACCGTAACCGACAAAATGCTTTGCACAGGCACAAAGTCTGCCCGCATCGCTGTAATCATCGCCTTGAAAGCCCTTTATTACAGCCTCACCGACCTTTTGCGCAAGATACGGGTCTTCGCCCGCCGATTCAATAATCCTACCCCATCTCGCATCGCGGCTCATATCCAGCATTGGCGCAAATGTCCACTTTATTCCGTCGTTGTACGCTTCCTTTGCAATACATTCATATGACTCTTTTATCAGTTCGGGATTAAAGGACGCAGACATTGCAAGAGGCACGGGAAAAACTGTTTTATGACCGTGAATAACATCTCTGCCGAACAATATGGGTATATGAGAACTTGTTTCTTCAACGGCAATCCTTTGAAGGCGGTTTGCTTTCTCATAGTCAATGGAGCAAGGGCTGTCATTTCCCGCAAACGCTGTCTGTGAAAGAATGATTGAGCCTATGCTTCCGCTCCGTATTCTATCCTCAATTCCGTCAATATTCTGAGGTATATATGCGATTTGATTAAGCTGACCTATTTTTTCTTTCAGCGTCATACCGCTTATCAGATTTTTTATATTCATACTTCCTCCAATTAAACTTCCGTTATTTAACAAATATACTTTCCTTAATACAGTCCTCTGAATTTGTTCCCGCCATTATCACAAATTCCCCGGGTTCCACAATATAATTAAGCTGTCTGTCGTAAAATCCCAGAGATTGTATGTCAAGCGGTATTTCAACAGTCTTTTTTTCGCCCGATTTTATAAATACCTTTTTAAATCCTTTTAATTCTTTTACAGGACGGACACTGCTTGCCACGACATCTCTTGTATATAGCTGGACAATTTCGTCTCCGTCATATTTGCCGATATTTTCAATATCAACGCTTACTGTAATTCTTTCATTCTGTTTTGGATTAGTGTTTGATACTTTAAGATTTGAATATTCAAACTGAGTATACGATAAGCCAAATCCAAACGGATAATACGGCGGATACATTTTTGAATCTAAGTACTTTGTTGCCCATCTTTCCTCATCGCTTAACGCCTTACCCGTATGGTTCAGATTATAATACAGCGGTTGCTGTCCGACTGATTCCGGGAACGAGCTTACAAGCTTTCCTGACGGGTTATATTTACCGAAAATTATGTCCTTATATGCATTTCCCGCCTCTGCACCGAGAGCGCCCGAAAACAAAACTGCATTTGACAGCTTGCTGACTTCTTTGAGCACAAGCGGTCTTCCCGAAATTATAACGGTAACAAGCTTTTTACCCGCTTTTTTAATATTTCTTAACAATTCTAAGTCGTCTTCCGGCAAAACCTCTTTTGACCTGCTTTTTGCCTCGCCGTTCATATCCACTGTTTCTCCCACAAAGGCAATTACAACATCGCAGTTTTCGTAGTTCTTATCTGCTATCGGAAAATCAAACGCATCAGCAGGAGCTACGCAGTCATTTGCTTCACCAAGTCCCGGCCAGCAGCCTATCATTTCCCCTCTGTTTTCAGCGAATTTTCCTGCAAGCGCCGCTTTTTCATTATTTAAAGGCAATATTCCGTCATTTTTAAGCAGAACTATTGACTTTCTTGCCGCTTCCCGCGCCAAATTCCGTGTTTTCTCCGTAAGCAACGCATTTTTTGCCGCCTCGGTGCTTCTGTAAGGATTATCAAAAAGACCAAGGTCATATTTTACTTCAAGAACCCGCCGCACGCTGTTATCCAGCGACTCTATGGAAACAAGTCCTTCTTCTACCAATGATTCGAGATTTTCCGAATATGTGAATTTGCCGTAGCACATTTCCACATCTAATCCTGCATTCATCGCTATTTTAGCGGTATCCTTATCATTCTCGGAAAATCCGTGCGTCATAATCTGGCTGCACGAGCCTGAGTCGGATAGTGTAAATCCCTTAAAATCAAGCTTATTCCGCAAAACATCTGTCAGCAAATACTTGCTGCCTGTACAAGGTTCACCGTTAAAATCGTGAAAGGCTGTCATAATTGAGCGTGTTCCCGCTTCAATTGCGGCTTTGAACGGAGGAATATACACATTAAACAGCGTTTGCTCCGACATATCGACACTGTTGTAATCGCGTCCGCCTATGGCTGCTCCGTAAGCAACAAAGTGCTTTGTGCAAGCTGCGCAGTGCTCACCGTCTGACAAGTCTTTGCCCTGAATACCGCTTACCCTTGCCTTTGCAAACTCGGCATTAAGATATGTGTCTTCGCCTGCACCTTCTACCAATCTTCCCCATCTTGAATCTCTTGAAACATCTACCATAGGCGCAAATATGAGGTTTATGCCGCTATAAGCTGCCTCCTTTGAAGCTGCCTCCGATGTTCTTCTTGCAAGCTCGGGTTCCCACGAAAAAGCCTCCGACCAAGGAGTAGGAAATATTGTTTTAAAGCCGTGTATAACATCAAACCCCAAAAGAAGCGGTATACCGAGCCGCGTTTCTGTGACAGCAACTTTTTGAAGCTCATTCGTCTTCTCGACATCGGTTATACCCAAAAATGAACCTATACCGCCCTGCCTTAGTATATCCCAGCCGATTTTGTAGCTTTCATCATAAATCGAATTGCCGCATTGATTAAGCTGACCGACCTTTTCCGCGACCGTCATCTTCTTCATTAAGTTATCTATAAATTCTTTTTTATTCATTTCAGCACACCTCATTCCAAGTTGCTTAAACCGCCTTTACAAGTTTTAAAATAATTACAAATATGAACTAAAATGCCGTTATAATCCCATAGTCTGCATATTCAAAAATTCTTGCGTCTTTATCGGGATTTATCGCAATAATTGTATCGGCACCCTCTACTGCACAGGTGTGCTGAACCGCCCCCGAAATACCTATTGCAACATATATTTTGGGGCTTACCGCTTTTCCTGTTAAGCCAATTTGTTTATCATACGGTGCTTTGTCCATATCAACAAGCCCTCTTGATGCTCCTGTTTCCGCACCGAGCTTTTTTGCAAGTTCATACAGCTTTTCTGTTTTGTCCGCAACGCCTTTTCCGCCCGCAACTATAATGTCCGAGCTCTCCGTTCTTGTCCTTACCGTTGCCATCTGCGGTTTTTTCACGCATTTAATTTTTGCCGTTATATTCCCGCTCCTTGCAGGTCTATACATTATCAGGTTTTTCCCGTCGGTTTCAAGCATTGTGCAATCGGCGCAAAGCCCTGTATCAAGCATTGCCGCAACTTGCGGTGCGGTTTTTCGCCCCCAAAGGTCAGCATTCCACAAAATAACATCGGGTTTTTCCGTTTTTGCCCTCGCCGCTATTTTATCGGGTGCTGATTTTTCGATTAAAACAACCTCTTCCGAGATTTCTTTTGCTTTTTCCGCTACTTCCTCCCCGACTGCCCACACGCTTTTAAGCTTTTTGCCGATATATTCGCGCTTTTCCTCAATGTGTTCGGCAGCAACAAGCTTTTTGATAAGCGGCAGCAGCTCCTTCATTGTTATAAATGTGCATTTTCTCTTTCCGCGCTCATTCTCAAAGACCTTCAAAACCCTTGTTGGAGAGCCTTGCAAACCGCATTTTGAAGCCTCACAGTCGAGAACCTTATTATCGATAACTCTGACATCGCCTAATTTGGAAAATATGCTCGGAAATCTTAAAACATACCCGCGCTCAACCGTTATCAAGGACGGTAGTTTCGCCTTTTCATCACCCATTCGCGTTTCGGCGGATACATTTTTCCCTTTAACCTTTACCGAAAGTGCGTTCGTTATAAGCGGAAGTCCGAGCATCTGCGCAAGCATAGGTCCCACCTGTGCGGTATCGCCGTCCACGCTCTGCCTTCCGCAAAGGATTAGGTCATATTTTTCCTTTTTGATCGCTGTCATAAGGACATACGCAGTTGCAAGCGTATCCGAGCCTGCATAAAGGCTGTCGCTTATAAGAGTAACCTTTGCGCCGAGCCTTGTAAGCGGCTTTAACACATTTTCACAGGACGGCGGTCCCATTGATATAACCGTTACATCATCGGACAGCATCAAAGCACACTCCAAAGCGGATTCATCAAAAGGATTTATTTCGCCGTCTATTACCTTTGCACATACCAGAATTCTCATAAATATTCACCGTTATATATTGGCTCCAAGGCTTTTTGTATTGCCTTATATTTTTTAAACAGTTCCTTATATTTTGCGGTATTTTCAGCATTGGGAGAGGTTTTTGAAATGACTTCGTTACATTTTTTAACCGCGTCCTGCGGATTTTCAAAAACACCCGCCGCAACCCCTGCAAGCATAGCGCTGCCGAAGGAAGAGTCGGCGTACTTCATTTCAATCAGCTCAATTCCCAAACTGTCTGCTATCATCTGACGCCAAAGCGGGCTCTTTCCGCCGCCGCCTATGATTACGGCACTGTCATTATGGGCTATTTTCAGGCTGTCGAGCGTTGTTTTGCAGTCAAGCATACTCATCGCAACACCCTCTAAAACCGCTCTTGTAAAATGTGCCTTTGTATGAGAAGCACGGACACCGACAAAGTCGGCGCACAGCTTCGGATTTGCATATGGCGTCAATTCGCCGTTTAGATATGGGTGAAAAACAAGCCCCTCCGAGCCGATTTCAACGCTTTTTGCAAGCCCGTCGAGTTCTGCATAATCGCCGCCGAAGGTGTCGCGGAACCATCTGTATGACGCGGCACAGGATTTGGTTGCCGTGCCCGGATAAAAATGCCCGTCAATTATATGCGAGTAGTTAATAAGATTTATGTCGGGATAAGGTTTGTCAGTAACAACACAAATTCTGCCTGCTGTCGCAAGTTTCAGCGTCATATCGCCCTTTTTCACAGCACCGGACGCAAAAACCTCCATAACCGTATCGGTTGTGCCGCAAAGAACAGGTGTTCCCTCACAAAGTCCCGTTAATTTTGCCGCCTCAGCGGTAATTTTTCCGACAATATCGGTAGGCTTCACGATTTCAGGCATCATATCGGTATCTATACCCAAGATACCGCAAAGCTCGCGGCTCCACTCCATTTTATTTATGTCAAACATCATAGAGCCTTCCGCTTCTATGTAATCCGTCACATAATCGCCCGTCAGGCGATGCCTTACATAGTCCTTTGCAAACAGGATTTTTCTAACCTTTTTCCAGTTCTCCGGCTCATTATTCTTTATCCACAAAAGCTCGGGTAGCGTCCAGATTGTGTCCGCCTTATGCAAAACCTGTTTATCTATAATATCGGAATAGTTTTCCTTTAAATATGCGACCTCTTTTGTGCTTCTGGTATCAGTCCAGTAAATTGCGGGACGGATAACATTAAAGTTTTCATCGGTAATAACAGCGGTATGAGTTGCTGCGTCCAACGAAACGGCGCATATTTCATCGGGCAAAATCCCGCTTTTCTTCAAAACGCCCGAAATATTCTCCGCGGTTGCCGAAAACCAGTCGTCAGGATTTTGTTCCGCATACCCCACCTTTGGATATGCCGTTATGTATTCGGTCGTATGCGTTGCGGCAATAACTCCGTCCTCCCGAAGAAGCGTAGCTTTTGACGCGCCGCCGCCAAAGTCAATTCCAAGTAAATATTTCATATTCCCTCACACACTAATACTTTATTTCGTAATTTTTACCGTGTATCCCTGGGTATACGCCCTTTTCAATAAGAGCATCGTTTCCGTCGTGACAGATAAGCCATTTATTTTTGGCAAATAACAGTCTGTCATCGCTGGCTTTTTCAAGCGGCGTATTGGTGTTTTTCGGCAATACGACAACGCTGGAAAATCCCGTATCGCTTACCTGACACGGACAGTAATGAAGCGATGTGGCAAATACTTCAACAGCATCGCCTTTTTCCAGATAAAATGCCTCTGCTTTATCCGAATTATACTCATTGCCCTCCATTTCATATTCCAGTCCTAAAATCAGCACCAATGGGGTTACCGCAACATTGATTTCCGAACTTTTATGATATTCAAGCGCGTTCATAACGCTGTTATAACCGTTGCATATCCCTATCTGTGCCTCACAGCCGCCAAAGAGCAGTTCGTGGAATTTTTCTGTACACCCGAGTTCCTCCAAGGCTTTTACTGACGGCTTATACTGACTGTTTTTTTCGGGCAATTCCAGTTTTTCGCAGGCTGAAACAATCTCGTTTGTATCTATATCGAGAATTTTTCCGTATTTTTTAAACTCCTTATCCCTTATGCTGTATACTTTTAGTTCGGGATTGAGTTTTTTTAGTTTTTCAAGCATTTAATATGCCCCCTTTTTTTATGCTGCAAGAAGATACTTGCATCAGAACAAAATTTTATGTGCCTTTGTTGTTTCTTCTTTTCCCAAAAGCTTTATTATTCCCTTTTTATTTTTAAAATCGTAGTCGCTGTCGACAAAATCAGGACACCCGCACCACGGTTCGAGGCAAATATAATTTGCATTCGGCTTAGTCCACAGCAGCAGGAAGTCGTGCCCTTCATATTCAAGACCGACTGTTTCTCCCGTTTTTCTGTTCTTTAAAGACAGCTTTTTGGACTTCAAATTCAAAAATACAAGCGCGTCAGCCGCAAAATATTCATATTTAAGCGGAAGCTCGCAGGTATTTGTGCCGACATTTACCGTGTTGTATTCAAGCAGATTACCGTTTAGGATACTGCTTTCCAGCATCTCGGGCTTTTCAAAAATAACACTGTATTCTTCAATGCCGTTTGGACAATAATATCCCTCGTGCGCACCGACTGAGAAATACATCTCGCTTTCGGCAAGGTTTTTTACATTATATTCGACCTTTAACTCCGAGCCGTTTAAGCTGTAAATAACCCTGAACTCATACTTAAAGGGAAACTTTTTAAATGTTTCTTCATTAAAACGGTGCAGAAACACAGCCTTTTCACCGCCGACGCTCTCGACTTCAAAGTCCGTCAACCGCGCAAATCCGTGTTTTTGAAGGCTATATTCCTTGCCGCCGTATATATACTTATCATCTTTAAGTCCGCCGCAAATTGGAAAAAGAACGGGGCAATGAAAGCCCCATACCTCAGGAGTGCCAATCCAGATTTTTTCTTTTCCTTCCTTTTTTACGCTGATGAGCTCTGCCCCGCGTGATGATATTGTTGCTGTTATCCGGTTATTTGATAAAATTACTTGTTCAGCCATTTGTGTTCCTCATCTGTCGTCATATAAAATCCTCTTACCTGTCCTGCCATTATCCAGAGATAATAGTTCTTATATCCCGGAGCTGCGTGGAAGGGGTGATAGCCTCTCGGGATTTCAACAAAATCTCCCGATTTTACGGTATAGGTTTCATCAATATCGCCTTCCATTGTATAAACCTTCTGAATACCAAAGCCCTGCGGTTTTTCAAACTCATAGTAGTAGATTTCTTCTGTATTTGCTTCTGTCGGCATATTCATATCATCGTGTTTATGCGGAGGATAGCTTGCCCATTGTCCGCCCTCTACATAACATTCGCCGATATATATCTGGTCAGCCTCTACCCTTTCGTCCAGGATAAAGAAGGCACGGCGCTGCCAGCCCGGTTTACCCATATCCTTAATAACAACATCTTCGGGTTTTATCAATACGGCTTCGTGGTCCTTATTTGACGGGCATTTTGTGACACAAAGAGAAACCTCTCCTATTGCCTTTATCACAAAATCTGTATTTCTCGGAACATATACACAGGTTGCGGGACCGTCAAAAACGGTCTTTCTTTCGCCTATGTTTTCGTATTTGAAGCCCTTGCCTTCTACCGTACATTTTCCGCCTAAAATGAGCAGACCGTACTCTTTATTTTCCTCGCTGTATGCCTTTTCTTCACCGTCTGCGAGCTTTACCATATCAATTTCAACATTTTTGCAGTAAGACTTGCCTTGCGCAAAAATTTCTGATTTTCCGTACTTTTTATTCCATGTCTTTTTAAAATTCATCATATCCACACTCCTTTAAAAATTTAACAGTTTCGACAAATGTGGGCACGGCATCTCGTGCGCCCACCTTAGTACATTTTAACGCCGATACCGCGCTTGAAAAAATGCAGGATTTATACGCATCATATCCCCTTGTTAACGCAAACGCAAACGCACCGTGGAAAACATCGCCTGCGCCGTTTGAGTCGACAACCTTAACCTTCATTGCAGGATAGCTTTCGGTTTTTTTGCCGTCATAGAGTATTCCGCCCTTTTTTCCGCGCGTTATTACAACAATCTGGGGTGAGTATTTGCTGAAAAGCATCTTTGCCGCATCTTCACAAGTCGCGGCGCCTGTGTGCCCGAGTGCAAATTCCTCTGACGGAATTAAAATATCGGCATACGGAAGAAGCTTTTCAATTCCTCTATACAGTCCGCCTGCATCATAAAGCACTTTTGTGCCGCCCTTATGCGCGATTTTTGCGCCCTCTATCGCCGCGTCCAAATCATTGCCGTCCACCATAAGCACCTCGGCGTCGGCAATTGCTTTTGCCGATTTTTTGTCAATTTCGGTCTTTGGAAGATTTCCCTTATCAAAAACACAGGTTCTTGTCGCCTTATCGTTTCCGAGCCATATACACGACGAAAAGGAATTGCAACCCTCTATAAATGAGCAAAATTCGGTTGATACACCGAACTTTTCAAAATCGGACTTCAAAAAGGCGCCGCCCGCATCGTCCGCCATATTCCCTATAAATGCACATTCCGCCCCAAGCTTACTGGCGGCCACAAGCCCTGTTGCACAGGGCCCGCCGCCGCTCATTCTGATGTTTTCGCATTGCATTTTTGTGTCTTCACGCGGATAACTTTTTAAAGTTATAAGCGTATCATACACATTTGCACCTATTCCGACTATTTTATTCATAATTTATGCCCTTCCGTCTGCACCGACAAGCTTAATTCTTGTAATGCAAAAATCCTTTACTGCCTCAATAGGCTTTTTCATAAAGTTATCTATTGCGACAGTGCGGTCAGGCTTTTGCAGCTCTTCAAGGCAGCAGTCAAGGAAAGCATAGCATATATCTGTTGCAAAATTCATTTTACGAATTCCTGCCGCTACCGCTTTTTTGATTTCTTCATCGGGAACACCGCTGCCGCCGTGCAGTACAAGCGCTGCATTACCGGTAGCCTTGCGGATTTCCTTTATACGCTCAATATCGAGCTTTGGCGGCTTTTTATACCTTCCGTGTGCTGTGCCGACAGCAACTGCAAGGCAGGTAACACCTGTTTCCTCAACAAATCTTTTTGCGTCCTCCGGAGTTGTAAATTCGTCCATATCACTATCGGCAGTTGTACCTACATGACCAAGCTCGCCTTCAACCTGTATATCAAGATATGAACAGGTATCAACCACTCTCTTTGTCAGCGCTATATTATCTTCAAAAGGAAGCGTTGAGCCGTCAAGCATAATTCCCGTTGCGCCGTAGCGGATTGAACGGGTAGTTTCAAGCTCGGAGGGACCGTGGTCTAAGTGGAAGCACACAGGAACTGTTGCTTTTTCCGCCGCCGCCTTGATTACAGGCGCTAAAAAGTATCCTGCCTCCTCCTTCATAAGCCGCGGATAAACCTGCATAATTACAGGCGCTCTCATCTCCTCTGCCGCCTTCAATGCTCCCATAACGGTTTCCATATTGTAAACATTAAATGCAGGTATCGCAAAATTTCCCTTTTCCGCTATATCTATAACTGTTTTAAGATTTACAAGCATTTTAATACTGCCTCCTCTAAGCTTAAAAGCTCAATACCAGCAGGTTTTGTCTTTGACAGCATTACATACTCTGCGGGGCTTTCGGTAACAAGGATTTTTGCATCTGCATTTTGAGCGTTAATCCATCTGTTCTTTGCTATCTTCTTCATAACATCGCCCATATACTCATTCATAATGAGATTTCCTGCGAGCATTGTGTAATTGCGGTTTAAAAGCATTTCCGAAACGGTACCGATTTTTGTTAAAACTGTTCGGATAGCTTCCGTTTCTTCAAGATCGCGGGCAGAAATAGCGCTGTCCTGAGGAGTGAACACAAATTTGCTCTTTTTCACCTTTTGCTTTTTAAGGGTTTTCGCGAGGAATTCTGCAAATGTCATTACATCAGCTTTTACCTTAATTCCCCATTCCTTATATTCCCTCTTGACAATCTTTGCATCGGCAGGGTCATAGAATATAACTGTCTTATATCCGGACAGTACCTTTGCACATTTTTCTGCAATTTCCTTTGTTTCAGCGCTTGCGCTTACTAAAAAGTCCATACCGTAGCTGCTGTCAGGCTCATTCTCCAAAACCGTAAAGCTTACGCCCAGCTTTTTAAGAAGGTCTATTGCCTCTACCGCGCATTTCGGCGCCTTATACCTTGCGTCAGCACCCAGGAAGAAAAGCGTATCGCTCTTTTTAAGCGGCTTTATCTTTTCGGAAAGTGCTTTGCCCAGTCTTGCACCGTAAATATTACCCTTTTTCTGCATATTTGTAATCATTGTCATTACATAATCGGGAAGTTTTCCGTCCAAAGCAGCGCCAAGTCTTGCTTCCTTCGTGAACATAACCGGATCCCAGCCTGTTACACAGTCTGTCATACAGCCGCCGCAAAGCGAGCATTCATAAACATTGTTTATAATATCGTCAGAGTAGTCGATAGCATCTCTCATTACAAGAGAAAGTCCCAAAGCTCTTGCCCTTGCTGTATTTCTTTCCAGACCTGTTGCATTACCGATAGGACATACATGATGACACATCCAGCAAAAACGGCAGCTATCTATGTGTTCTTTTGATTTTTGTGTAAATTGCATTATCATTTCCTCCTTACAGTCCAAGCTTAAACGGATTCATAATTCCGTTCGGGTCAAGCTGTTTCTTTATTCCTGTAAATACCTGCATTGCAGGACCGTACTGCTCTTTCATAAGTCTTCCGAGCTTAATTCCGACACCGTGATGGTCGTTTACAACACCGCCGTTTGCAAGCGCCGTTCTTACACCGCAGTTCCAGATTTCCTGATGAAGTCTGAACGCTTCGTGCGGATCCTGAGGCACCTTGTCGCCGTCAACGATAAACCTGTCATAAATCATACAGCCCCACTCATACCAATGTGAGAAATGGGCAATAAACTTAGCCTGCGGGAAGTTGGTTTCAATAGCCTTTTTCATTTCCCAATAGATGTTTTCAATCTTGTCATAAGGTGCTATTGTGTCCATTGTACCAAAGCACTGCGGAATATCCATCATATGTCCCGGATAGAAGAAGGTAATCTTCTCCTTCCACCACTTCTCGCCGTACTCGGAGCCTAAGTCCTCTGCACCGTATTTACCAAAGGTTTCAAGAAGAATTTTCTTTTCAAGCTCAACCATTTCGGCAACACCTTCAATGGCGATATTCATAAACGCACCCTTCTTTTCAACACCGACAATCTTCTTGATTAAGGACGCTGTTTCCGCCTCGTCATAAAGACGCATTACAGACGGCTTGAATTTTTGCAGAAGCTCTCTTCCTGCATTAAATGCGTCTGTCATATTATGGAACAAAAATCCTCTGAACTGACGGGACTCGGGCTGCTCGTAAATTCTCATCTGTGCCTTTGTCATAACGCCGAGCGTTCCCTCTGATCCGATAAATATCTGGTTAAGGTCAGGACCTGCTGCGTGCTTTGGTGCAGGCGAAGTTTCGATAATATCGCCGTTAGGAAGAACAACCTCCATTTGAAGCACCATATCGTCAATCTTTCCGTATTTTGTTGAAGATACGCCGATACCGCGGTGAGCTAAAAATCCGCCGACCGTTGAGCAGGTAAGCGATGAAGGATAGTGCATTGTTGCATATCCCTTTTCATTTGCCGCCCATTCAATATGCTTATATATCGCGCCCGTACCGCATTCTATGTACATACCCTTTTCATTTACATCATAAATCTTGTTCATTCTCTTTGTGTCAAGAACAATACCGCCGCATACGGGTATGGCGCCACCTTGTGTTCCGCCGCCTGCGCCCCATGTTGTCACTGGAATTTTGTAGTAATTGGCAATTTTTAGGACTGCGGAAACCTCCTTCGCGTCCTTAGGCGCTACAACAAAGTCGCCCTCCGGCATACGAAGTCCTCTGTCCGCCCACATTCTTGAAAGCCAGAAATAATCAACGCTGTGTGTGAGCTTGTCAATTGTTCTTGTTGAACAATTCTCTCTTCCGACTGCGTCCTCCAACTCGGTCGCAATCACATCAAATAAAAAATCCGTCATCTTTCTTCTCCTCCTGTTATTCTACCTCGGTATCAACCTTTAAATTTTTAAAATATTTACAAAATTCCTTGATTTCCTTTTTATAATCTCCCGCTATTTCTACAAAATGATGAATATAAGGTCCGTCAAGCAATCTGTCTTCTATCTTTTGCAGGTCGGGGAATTCCGCCCAGATATATGTTCCGTGTGTCTGAGGTCCCTCTGCCGTATTTGCAACAAGCGGCAGTATCATATATTCCCCGTCTTCTCTGTCAATTCTTGCAACAGTGTATGTACCGTCCTTCGCCCTGAACCAAGACCTTTGATTTACCAGCCTTGCAACAGAATCTGTGCCGCTTTCCGCCTTTTGCGATAGCGGAAACGGACCGCAATGCCATAAAAGCTCTGCATTTTTGTTTTCGGGGTGGCGGACCGTGAACTCACCAAAGAGCGGTTTGCCCTCGCCAAGTGTTGCGCATTTTAACAGCACCATAGTCATCAGGCAGTGCATATCGCTTTCGCACGATACAAGATAGCCCATATCATTCAAAAGTCCGTAAACCGTACACGGTGCAAGACCGTCAAACATTACCGGCGTTGCTGTCCAGCACTCCGCCGAAACCGCATCGAGATTGAACTCGTCAAAGAGCCGCTTATACATAATCGTCATAGCAGACATTCGCTCCAAATACTGCGGTGTAAGGTCATCAAGCTTGTAGTTCTTGCGGATATACTCCTCAATCTCCTTCATTTCAGCAGGCTTTTCCGAAAGCACCGCTTTCATTCTCTGCTCGATAACCGCAAAATTTATCGGAATAATCTTTATGCCGAACTTTTCCATAAGGTCACCCTCATTCCATATAACAGAGAAAAAGGGTGCGGGACGAAGTCCTACCTGACCTATACGCAAGCCTGTAAAGTTCTTGACCATACAGGAAACGCTCAAAAAGCTTTCAAAGCCTTTTTTAAATTCCTCACTCTCTACACGGCAGCAAGGGAGATGGGAAAACGGTATATGAAATCTCTGCATCTGGCGCGATACTCCGAAAAGACCGCACTGCGAGTCTGTCGGACGCATACCGTCTACATAGTACTCGTCATCAAGCGGCGCCCACAAAAGCACGGGCTTACCGAGTGCCATCGCAATATCCGCCGCCGCTTCCTCGTTGCCGAAATTACAGTTTATAATAAATACGGCATCTACATCATTTTCTTTAAAGCGGTTTATTATATCCTTTGCGGAGGCGTCATCATAAATAAGATTTTTATGACCGAGTCCGTCTGCGTCTACAAAGGATACCTTGTCGGTTGTAAAGTTTTCCTCAATATACTTTACAAACCTTTCGCCGCGTTGCTCTGCGGAATACCAAGTCAAAAAGGTGCCTTTCGGTCTGTCGGTCGTATTTCGCCGCATCGGTACAAGTCCGATTTTCAACTTGTAGTCAAGCATAAAATCACCCTCAAAAAAATAAATTTCAAAAACTTACAATTTTTGCGTTTTTATTATACCTTGCAATAAAATTTTTTTCAATAGCTTTTTCAAAAAAAGTTGACTTTTTTATCACTTTATTTTGTTATAAGAGATGCGATTTTATCAAATGCGTTCCCAAAGCAAACTAAAAAAATCGCATTTTTAAAGGATAGCCTTCAAAAAAAATTGTTTTTAAAGGCTATCCTTTCATCGTTTTTTCTTTTTTTGATACGGTTAAATCCTTGCAACGCCGCTCTTTTTTGCCGCTTCTGCGACAGCTTCTGCGACAGCTTTTCCTACTCGTTCGTCAAATGCTTTTGGCATTATATAGTTTTCGGAAAGTTCTTCTTCTGACACAAGCCCTGCTATTGCATAGGACGCCGCCACTTTCATTTCCTCGTTTATATCGCTTGCGCGTACCGATAATGCACCCTTAAAAATACCGGGGAACGCAAGAACATTATTGATTTGATTGGGAAAATCGCTTCTTCCCGTGCCGACAACCGCCGCTCCTGCTTTTTTTGCAAGGTCGGGCATAATTTCAGGTGTGGGGTTTGCCATAGGAAATACGATTGCACCTTCTGCCATTGACGCAACCATTTCCTCCGACACAATATTCGGTGCGGACACGCCGATAAACACATCTGCTCCCTTCATTGCGTCCTTCAATATGCCCTTTTGATGTTCCCTGTTCGTGATTTTTGCAAGCTCCTTATGGGCATCTGACAGCGTTTCATCGCCCTCGCAGATAATTCCGAACCTATCTACCATAGTGAGATTTTTAACACCCAGTTTCATAAGATGCATACCTATTGCCGTTCCCGCACTGCCTGCGCCGTTTATAACAACCTTAACCTTTGATATATCCTTTTTTACTACCTTTAAGGCGTTTAAAAGCGCCGCCGCAACTACTATTGCCGTTCCGTGCTGGTCATCGTGGAATACGGGAATATCGCAGATTTCCTTTAACCGCCTTTCCACCTCAAAGCACCTCGGCGCCGCAATATCTTCAAGATTTATGCCGCCAAAGCTGCCTGACAAAAGATAGATTGTACGGACAAGCTCATCTACATCTTGCGTCTTTATACACAGCGGAAAGGCGTCAACGCCTGCAAATTCCTTGAAAAGCGCGCATTTTCCTTCCATAACGGGCATACCCGCCTCCGCACCTATATTGCCAAGCCCTAAAATAGCGCTTCCGTCAGTAATTACCGCAACAAGATTATGCCGTCTTGTAAGCTCGTAAGATTTATTTATATCTTTTTGAATTTCAAGGCAAGGCTCGGCAACGCCGGGGGTGTATGCAAGCGAAAGCTGTTCGCTGTTTTTAACGGGAGTTCTTGAAACTACCTCGATTTTGCCTCCCCATTCATAGTGTTTTTCAAGTGATTTTTGTCTTATATCCATTTTATTCTCCCTTACATATCATATGAGCTTTTTTGAAGTGTCAGCTTTGCCGCCTCACTGCCCAGATACTCCTCAACATTCATTTTCAGATAGTTACATAGGTCTACCATTTCAGCAAGCGTACCGATATTTACATCTATTCCGTTTTTCATTCTGTCCTGGTATGCAAATACCTCTTTTTCGCCATGAGTATAAATGCGCTCCTGTCCATCTGCCTTCGGAGCTTCTCTCAATTCTCTCAAAAGTGTTGAAAGATGCTCGCGGATTGCATCAGCGTCACCGAACACGGCAGGGTTTATCGCAATAAATCCGTGACAGGTTCCGCCCTTGCCGCCGATATGCGTATGATTTGAAGTAAGTCCCATAGACAGAATTGAAGTAAAGATTTCGCAGAACATTCCATAGCCATAGCCCTTATGGCTTCCGCTCTGCTCTGTTTCGCCGCCAAGCGGCATAATTCCGCCGCCTGCCTTTGCAACTATGTTTTTAAGCACATCGCCCGCATCGGTTGTGCCTTTGCCGTTCTTGTCAAGCGCCCAGCCCTCAGGCAGCGGCTTTCCGAGTTTATTGTATATTTCAAGCTTTCCGCGTGTTACAACCGTTGTTGAAGCGTCAAAGAAAAAGTCATAAGGCTCAGCCGGCATTGCTATTGCAATAGGATTGCTCCCGAGCATCGCTTTTTTGCTGAAAGTCGGTACCATAATTGCCTCGGAATTTGTCATAGACATTCCAATAAGCCCCTCCTTGCACGCCATTTTTGCATAATAGCCCGCAATTCCGTAATGATTGGAATTTCTAACGGTAACAACCGCCATACCCGTCTTTTTCGCCTTTTCAATGGCGATATTCATAGCTTTGTAGCCCAAAAGCTGTCCCATTCCGTCGTTTCCTTCGATAACAGCCGATACAGGCGTTTCAAAAACAATTTCAGGCTTGGCGTCAATCTTGATGAGCCCCTTTTCGATGCCCTTGTGATACCGAACAAGTCTCTGCATACCGTGTGACTCAATGCCGTACAAATCACTTGTTAAAAGTACATCAACAATGATTTTTGCTTCCTCATCATTAAAACCAAACTTCAAAAATGCATCCGTACAGAATTTCTTTAATTTCTCATATGGATACTTAACACTTTGTGCCATTTTCTGTTCCTTCCTTTTTTGATAAATATTTTGTTGCCGTCAGCTTTATCAGGACTGAGGCGTTTGTTTTATTGGGCAAATTGCAAAAAAGGTTTGATAAAATTCTCTGACTACACTGCCCATTATATACAATAATTTATAGCAAATTTTGTTATTTATGTCAAGATGAATTTCCTAAAAAATATAGTAGAATATTTAGTAAAGAAAGGAGCTGATTTTGTGGACTACAAAAAATGCGCATCGGAAATTTTAGAGGCAATAGGCGGTAAAGATAACTTGGCAAGCGCCGCTCATTGCGCAACCCGCCTTCGCTTAGTTATCGCGGATAACAGCAAGGCAAGCAAGCAAAAGCTTGAAAACATCGACGGTGTAAAAGGTGTTTTTGAGGCATCGGGTCAACTTCAAATTATTATCGGTACAGGCACGGTAAACAAGGTCTATGACGAATTTATCGGACTGGCAGGCATTGAGGCGGCAACAAAAGATGAGGTCAAAGCCGCCGCTGCCGCTAAATCCCCTTGGTACAAGCGGTCAATTAAGACCTTGGGCGATATATTCGTGCCGATTATCCCCGCAATTGTTGCGACAGGTCTTTTGAACGGACTTTTAGGCGGTCTTGGAAGGGCTTTCCCGCAGCTTGCGGACTCACAGTTTTTCGGACTTTTAAACCTATTTTCAAATGCGGCTCTCGTATTCCTGCCTATACTAATCGCAGTAAGTGCCGCCAAGATTTTCGGCGGAAACATCTATCTGGGCGCGGTTATCGGTATGATTATGATTCACCCTGACCTTATCAATGCGTGGAATGTCGGAAGCGGAGCAGAAACTTCTACCATATGGTCTTGGTTCGGGCTTTGGAACATACAAAACACGGGCTATCAGGGACATGTTATCCCTGTTGTAATTGCCGTTTTGGTTATGTGCAAAATAGAAAAATGGTTGCATAAACGCGTGCACGAAACCTTTGATTTGTTCGTTACGCCGCTTTTATCGGTACTTATAACAGGATTTTTGGCAATGACAATCATAGGTCCCATATTCTCACAGGTTGAAACTTGGGTTTTGACAGGCGCTAAGGCTCTTATCGCTATACCCTTCGGTATCGGCGCATTCATAATGGGCGGAGTTTATGCTCCTACCGTTGTTGCCGGCGTTCATCATATGTATAACGCAATTGAGCTTGCGATGATTGCGGAAAACGGTCAGAACACCTGGATGCCTATTGCGACCGCCGCTAATGTTGCACAAGGTGCGGCGGCTCTTGCAGTTGCATTTAAGACACGCAAGCAAAAGGTTAAATCGCTCGCTCTCCCCGCTTCCCTTTCAGCTTTTATGGGAATTACCGAGCCTGCAATATTCGGTGTAAACATTCGTTTTGTAAAGCCTCTTATAGCAGGTATGATAGGCGGTGCTATCGGTGCGGCAGTTGCTTCCGTTATGAAAGTTTACGCAACGGCTAACGGCGTTACGGGCATTTTCGGATTTTTGATTACGACACCGACATTTTTAGGATACCTTTTGACTTTTGTTATTGCTTCGGTCATCGCGTTTGCAATTTCCTATATGATTTATAAGGACCCCGAGGACGCACAGCCTGAAACAGCACCGATTGCAGATAAGGTTTTTGAAGAAGGCTTTATCTACTCGGCATTAAAAGGCACGGCTGTCGCTATGGACCAGGTGCCTGATGAAACCTTTGCTGCAAATGTGCTGGGCATCGGCGTTGCGGTTGCCCCCGAGGACACAAAGGTTGTTGCCCCCTCAGATGGCGTTGTTTCCACACTTTTTGACACACATCACGCAATCGGGCTTACTCTTGATGACGGCACAGAGCTTCTCATTCATATAGGAATAAATACCGTTGAATTGAAGGGCGAAGGATATGAGGCGCACATTTCGGAAGGCGAGCGCTTTAAGCGCGGACAGACGCTCATCACCTTTAACAAAGCGCTGATAGAGGAAAAGGGATACAACACAATAACTCCTGTTATTATCACTAATCCCGACGATTTTGCTAAAATCGAAAAGGCGGCGGACGGAAAAGTTGATTTTCTTGACAAGCTGATTTCGATAGAAAAATAAGGGTATAAGCTGTGAAAAATGATTTTAGACAAAAACTTCACTTAGAGCCGACAAAGGGCTGGCTTAACGACCCTAACGGTCTGTCCTTTTTCAAGGGAAAGTACCATATTTATTTTCAGTACTGCCCCGACAGCCCCTACGGCAATGGCAATAAATGCTGGGGGCATTGGGAAAGCTCCGACCTTATAAACTGGGTATTTTGCGGGACGGCTATCCGTCCCGACTGCCCCGAGGACAAAAACGGAGCATATTCAGGCTGCGGTATTGTTTCGGGCGATACCCTGCACATTTTCTACACGGGAAATGTTAAAAATGACGGAGATTATGACTACATAACCGCAGGTCGAGAGGCAAATGTTATCCATATTGCCACAAAGGACGGGCGGAATATGAGTGAAAAGCGCGTTCTTTTAAGAAATTCCGATTACCCTAAAAACTGTTCCTGCCATGTCCGTGACCCGAAGGTCTGGGAGGAAAACGGCAAGTTTTATATGGTGCTCGGCGCAAGAACGCTTGACGATAAGGGCTGTGTTCTTTACTATGCCTCACCCGACCTTTTAAACTGGACCTTTGAAAAGGCGGAAAGCCGTGACGGGTTTGGCTATATGTGGGAGTGCCCCGATGTTATTGAGCTTTGCGGAAACAAGTATTTGAGCATTTCGCCGCAAGGGCTTGCGCACGGCGAATTATCACATCAGAACATTTACAGCTCGGGCTATTTTAAGGGTGATGAATTTATCGAATGGGACTACGGTTTTGATTTTTATGCACCGCAGACCTTTACCGCTCCCGACGGACGAAAAATAATAATCGGCTGGATGGGTATAGGCGATATTCCCTACACTAATCCCACCGCCGAGCTGGGCTGGCAGCATTGTCTTACAATGCCGCGCGAGCTCGTTTTGAAGAAAGACGGCGAGATTTACCAAAAACCGCTTTCGGAGTTGCAGCTTTTGCGGCGTGAATGTCGGGAAATTGAGGCTAATTCCTCCATATCGGCAGAACTGCCCTTTGAGCTTACAGGAAAAATCTGCGGAGATTTTTCAATAAAATCGAACAGTTTTTCATTAAGCTATGAGGACAGCATATTCACCCTTGAATTTTTAGATATGAAAGTAAGCGGAGGACGGACTTCAAGAAGGGTAAGGCTTGAAAATCTTGATGAAATCAGGATTTTTGCCGATACCTCCTCCCTTGAAATCTATTTAAACGGCGGAAAAAGAGTTATTAGCTCACGGTTTTATCCCGAGGATACCGAAATAGAGCTTTTAGTATGCGGTCTTAGCGGTAAAATATACCGTCTTGACGGAATAAAGGTGACGAAAGGAACGGAAAATGAATGATATTCTTGTCGCTATCGGCGAGGCATTGATAGATTTTATACCTGACAAAAAGGGCTGTGATTTTCGCGATGTTACGGCATTTTCTGCAAAAATCGGCGGTGCTCCCGCAAATGTCTGCGCAGCTTACGCAAGGCTTGGCGGGCGGGCAAGGCTGCTGACCCAGCTCGGTGATGATCCGTTTGGGAATAAAATTCTGTCAGAGCTTTCGGATTTGGGCATAGATATAAGCTGTATAAGCCTTACTGATGCGGCAAATACGGCGCTGGCTTTTGTGAGCCTTGACAGTACGGGAAACCGAACATTTTCCTTTTACCGAAAACCCTCCGCAGATATGCTCTATGCGCCTGAAAATGTGCGTGATGAGTATTTTGACGATGCATACGCTCTTCATTTTTGCAGTGTGGACTTGGGCGATTTCCCTATGCGAGAAGCGCATCGCGCCGCGATTACGGCTGCGCGGAAAAAGGGCGCAATAGTAAGTTTTGACCCGAATTTGCGTTTTCCGCTTTGGAAAAGCCGCGAGCTTTTGCATAAGACGGTTAACGAATTCATTCCGCTTGCTGACATCGTTAAGATTTCCGAGGAGGAAATTGAATTCATAACAGGCACAAACGATATTAAAGCCGCACTCCCCGAACTTTTCAGAGGAAATGTCAAGCTGGTGATTTACACCTGCGGAAAAAGCGGCGCATATGCTTTTACCAAAAACGAAAGTGCTTTCTCACCTGCTCAAAAGGTAGCTGTTGTCGATACAACAGGCGCAGGCGACGGCTTTATAGGCTCGTTTTTATGGAAAATGCATAATTTGGGCATAAATATTGATATGATAGAAAATTTAAGCTGTGAAAAGCTTTTACGTTGTCTTGAATTTTCCAACAAATTCTGCTCAGCAAGCGTTCAGAAAAAAGGTGCAATAAGTTCTTATCCTAATTTGGAGGAACTTTTATAAAAAGAAAGAGAGGACGATTTACAATGAAAACATTCAGCTACACAATTAAGGACGAAATAGGTATCCACGCAAGACCCGCGGGAAATCTTGCGAAGCTTGCAAAGAGCTTTGAAGGTACAAAGGTTACCATTGAAAAGGGCGGAAAAAGCGTAGATGTAACAAAGCTTATGATGCTTATGGGACTTGGCGTAAAATGCGGCGACACCGTTAACTTTACTGTTGAAGGTCCTGATGAGGAAGCTTGCAGCAATGCAGTTTTGGACTTTATGCAAAATAATCTGTAATCCGGAGGTGTGCTATGAAAAAACTTCACGGCACGGGCGTTTACGGCGCAATAGCAATAGGAGCGGTATCGCTTTTTAAAAGGCAGGATACGACCGTAAAAAGAGAGAAAATCGAGGATATTGACGCCGAACTTAAAAGAGTGGCTTTGGCGGAAGAGCAGGCAATCGCACAGCTTTCCGAAATTTACGAAAAAGCGCTTGCGGAAGTCGGCGAGGCACACGCGCAAATATTTGAAATTCATATGATGATGATTGAAGATGATGATTACAACGAATCTATTCAAAATATCATTAAAACGCAGTCGGTAAACGCAGAATACGCAGTTGCGAAAACATCGGACAATTTTTCCGAAATGTTTGCACAGATGGACGATTCCTATATGCAGGCGCGCGCTACCGATGTTAAGGACATAT
This sequence comes from uncultured Clostridia bacterium, assembly GCA_905236685.1. Taxonomy (GTDB): domain Bacteria; phylum Bacillota; class Clostridia; order UBA1381; family UBA1381; genus UBA1738. The sequence goes on along the minus strand of CAJOPD010000091.1, from coordinate 123 downwards.
CAAACCGCATTATTGCCTGCCTTATAAACGGCGGGGAAACAGAAAAATCAGCCGCCGAAAAAATGGTGGTCTGCGCTGACGATTTGGCGCCGAGCGAAACGGTTTCCCTCGACAAAGAAAAGG
>CAJOPD010000090.1 GCA_905236685.1 uncultured Clostridia bacterium | reverse complement strand
TTTTGTCTTTTCATAGCCGTATATCTCGCCGTTACATACAACATAACTTCCGTCAAGCTGAAACGGCTGCATACCCTGCGGGTGAAGCCCCATAATGGAAAGCCGCAAAAATCCCAAAAGTCCGCAGCCTGTATCTACAATTCTCATATCATCGGGACCGCGTGACTGCGTTTTTAAAAGTCCCTCTTTAAATATATCAAAATCTGCGCCAGCTCCGCAGTATCCCATAATCGAACACATAGTCTGTAATCTCCTTAAATTCAAACTGGGGCTGTGCCATATCACAGCCCATAATTTTTGGCAAAGAGAAAATGGTACAGAACGGACAAACTGAACACAAAAAGCCAATATAAAGGCTTTTTGTGGTTACCCGAAGGCGTACAACAGTACGCCGAGCGGTGAAGTTTGTTCGTAGCATAAAGTTTTACACTTTATGCAGTCTGTGCATTTTATCAAAGCCAAATTATTCTATGTCTTGCAGGGCATCATAACCCTCCTCGCCCGTTCTCACCTTTACAACATTTTCAACATCATAAACGAAAATCTTTCCGTCGCCGATATGTCCTGTGTAAAGCACTTTTTTAGCCGTTTCGATAACCTGCCGTACAGGCACCTTTGCAACAACTATATCCACCTGAATTTTCGGCATAAGGCTCGGCTCAACCTCAACGCCTCGGTAGTATTCGGGCTTACCCTTTTGAATACCGCAGCCCATAACATGCGACACCGTCATACCCGTTATACCTATATCGATAAGGCTGTTTTTAAGGCTTTCAAGCATACGCTCTTTACATATAATCTCAATCTTTGTAAACTTACTGCTTTTTTCCTCGGTAAAGGTCGGCATTTTCTGCACCTCAACCGCCTCGGAAATAGGTACATCTCCCGAAACCGCAGTCGGTGCGCTCTCGTTATATTCAATATGCGTAGCTGCTGCAAAATCCGCATAGGAATTGGGAAGTCCGTGCTCGGTCAGGTCAAGTCCCATAATTTCCTCCTCTGCGCTTGCACGCAGCCCGACAGTTTTCTTGATTACATAAAAGGTTATAAGCATTGTAGCCAAAGTCCACAATATTATTGACGAAATTCCCAAAAGCTGAACTCCCAAAAGCTTTGCGCTTCCCGTATATAAAAGTCCGCTAAGTCCTGCGGGGGCGTCGGGGTTTGCAAAAAGTCCAACCGCGATGGTACCCCAAATTCCGTTTGCCATATGAACGCCGACAGCACCGACAGGGTCGTCTATATGAAGTTTTAAGTCCAAAAATTCTACAACTAATACAACCAAAAATCCCGAAACTATGCCGACTACTATTGCACCAAAGGCATCGAGTGCGTCACAGCCCGCCGTAATTCCGACAAGTCCTGCCAAAGAGGCGTTTAGACACATTGAAACATCAGGCTTGCCGTTTTTAATCCAGGTAAATATCATACAGGTTACCGTTGCGACAGACGGTGCAATCGTTGTTGTCAAAAATACCGAGCTGAGTTCAGGGATACTCTTTGCGGCAGCGCCGTTAAAGCCGTACCAGCCGAACCAAAGTATAAAACAGCCGAGTGCTCCGATTGTAATTGCGTGCCCCGGGATAGCATTTACCTTTACCACCTTGCCGCTTTTATCTTTTTTGTACTTACCTATACGGGCGCCGAGTATTGCCGCTCCAATTAAAGCCGCAACGCCTCCGACCGTATGAATAGCCGCCGAGCCTGCATAGTCGTGAAAGCCCATTTGGTAAAGCCAGCCGTTTGAGTTCCACACCCAGCCGGCTTCAACCGGATATACGATAAGCGAAATAACGCCCGAGTATATGCAATAGGATATAAACTTTGTCCGCTCCGCCATAGCGCCTGATACGATAGTCGCGGCAGTCGCACAGAACACTAAATTGAAAACAAAACTCGATGCATTGGTCTTAATGAATTCGCCGAAATTTGTAAAAATTTGCAAATTCGGAACTCCGATAAACCCGAAAACATAATTTTCCGCCATCATAAGAGAAAATCCCAAAAATACGAACATTACCGTTCCTATGCAAAAATCCATCAGGTTTTTCATTATGATATTGCCTGCGTTTTTTGCTCTGGTAAAGCCTGTTTCAACCATCGCAAAGCCTGCCTGCATAAAGAACACAAGCGCCGCTCCGATTAAAAACCATACCGCAAACACTTCTTCCGATACCATTTTGTTTACAATTTCAAAAATTTCTGTGCTTTTCATATATGTCATTCCTTCCTTGCTATCTGACGCTGAACAGCAATTCTCCGTATGACGGGTAAGGCCAATATTTTCTGTCGGTTATGACCTCCGCCTCATCTACGCTTATTCTAAGCTCGTTCATCGCCTTGAAAATTACATCTTTATAGTATGTTGCCGTCTTTAACGCATCTTCTTCGTCCATAGCTCCGATTAAAGCCTTATCAAGCACCTCGCATCTGTCATATATAACGCCTGCAAGGGTCGAAAGCCGTGAAATCGTCTTTTCTTCATACTTGCAGTCAGCCGTAGAAACTGCCGATTTTTTCTCATTTACACCCTTTGAAAGCTTGCTTATAAATGCAGAAATTGAAGGAAGTATGTCCTTATTTACCATATCCACCATTGTAAGTGCTTCAATATTCAGGATTTTTGAATATGTTTCAAGCTTGATTTCGTACCTTGCGTTAAGCTCCTGAGGTGACAAAACCTTATGCTCTGAAAACAATTTCTCATTCTTTTCGGAAATATAATAGGGCAGGCAATCGGGAGTGGATTTGAGATTTAAAAGTCCTCTCGCCTCCGCCTCGCGTATCCACGCATCGTCATAGCCGTTGCCGTTAAAGATAATGCGCTTATGCTCCTTTATAACCCGCTTGATAAGCTCGTGCAAAGCATCGTTAAAGTCCTCTTTGCCTTCAAGCTCGTCAGCAAATTGTTTTAAACTCTCTGCAACAGCTGTGTTTAATACAATGTTTGCTCCCGATACCGACGCAGACGAGCCGAGCATTCTGAACTCAAACTTGTTACCCGTAAATGCAAACGGACTTGTCCTGTTTCTGTCGGTGGTGTCTTTCGGAAATCTCGGCAAAACATGTACGCCGATTTTCATTTGTACGCGTTCCTTTGAGTCATATGACGAATCGGACGCGATTGAGTCCAAAATCTCGGTAAGCTCCTCGCCCAAGAATATGGAAACTACCGCAGGCGGCGCTTCATTTGCGCCTAATCTATGGTCATTTCCCGCCGATGCAACCGAAATTCTGAGTAGGTCTTGATAATCGTCAACCGCTTTTATGACAGCGCATAAGAACAGCAAAAACTGTGCGTTTTCGTGCGGTGTTTCGCCCGGCTCCAAAAGGTTTACGCCCTCAGCCGTTGAAATTGACCAGTTATTGTGCTTGCCGCTGCCGTTTACGCCGGCAAAGGGTTTTTCGTGAAGCAGGCATACCATACCGTGCTTTTTTGCAATCCTTTGCATAAGCTCCATTGTAATCTGGTTATGGTCGGTTGCGATATTCGTTGTAGTAAATATCGGCGCAAGCTCGTGCTGTGCAGGTGCAACCTCGTTATGCTCCGTTTTTGCAAGTATGCCGAGCTTCCAAAGCTCCTCATTAAGCTCCTCCATAAATGCCGCAACTCTTGACTTGATTGTGCCGAAATAATGGTCGTCAAGCTCCTGACCTTTCGGCGATTTTGCGCCGAACAGCGTTCTTCCAGTATACAAAAGGTCGGGGCGTTTATCGTACATTTCCTTATCTACCAAAAAGTACTCCTGCTCAGGTCCTACTGTCGTTTTGACAGATGTTGCGCTGCTTCCGAATAGTTTCAAAACTCGGAGTGCCTGCTTGTTTATTGCCTCCATTGACCGCAAAAGCGGCGTCTTTTTGTCAAGCGCCTCTCCGCCGTATGAGCAGAAGGCTGTCGGAATACAAAGTGTGTTCCCCTTTATGAATGCAAAAGAAGTCGGGTCCCACGCGGTATATCCTCTTGCCTCAAAGGTTGCGCGAAGTCCGCCTGACGGGAAGCTTGATGCGTCAGGCTCGCCCTGAACAAGCTCTTTTCCTTTAAATTCCATTATAATATGTCCGTCATCAGTAGGAGAGATAAAGCTGTCGTGCTTTTCCGCCGTTACGCCAGTCATCGGCTGGAACCAATGTGTAAAATGGGTTGCACCGTTTTCT
>CAJOPD010000089.1 GCA_905236685.1 uncultured Clostridia bacterium | reverse complement strand
TGATTTGATTTTTTATAATAATGAAGATATGAAATATGTGCTTAAAAACATAAAGAAGGAAGATATAGCAAAGGCTTATGATGTTTCGCCTGACAGTATTGAAATTATAGCATATGATGTTGTAAATTCAATCAAGATAACATTCCCAAGAAAAAATATCAGCGGAAGCATAAAGGATAACGATATTTATGGTTGTCAGCAACATATGCCTTTGTCAAAAATTATGATTTAATTGCAATATCAGTGATATATTGAATTATAAAATTGGAATTTTGAGGATTTTATGTTATGAACTATAAAGAATGCAATTTGGGCGGGAATAAACCTTACAGAGAAGTTATGGACGGTTTTTTACCAAAGCTTGAAGATTTTTATAAAAATCCCGAAAAATATAATATAGATCCATTTCAGATTTTTGGTAACTTGTATTATGTGGGTGACAAAAAAGTATGTATGCACCTTGTGGATACGGGAGATGGTTATATTCTATTTGATAGCGGGTATTCCCACAACTTTTCCGCTCTTGTAAAATCCATAGAAAATCTTGGATTTGATCCGCACAATATAAAATATGTAATTCATTCTCACGGGCATTTTGACCATTTTGGAGGCGGTGACAGACTTCGGGAAGAATATGGCGCCAAAATACTTATGAGCAAAGTTGATACGGAGCTTTTGAGAGAAATGCCGGAGCGTGCTCTTTTGCATCTTGCGCCGGGAAAAGATGATCAAATATGCTGGCCTGATGAAACGATATCAGATGGAGATATTATTGAATTGGGTAACACAAAAGTCAGATGTGTTGCGGCACCCGGACATACTCCCGGGACTATGGCATTCTTCTTTGAAGCAAAGAATGAGAACGAAAAACATAAGGTGGGATATTTGGGAGGTCTTGGATTTTTAAGCATTTATAAGGAGTTTTGCCGTCAATACAATCTTCCCGAAACTATGTGTGACGAGCTTAAATCTACTGTTGAAAAGCTTTGGAATGAAGATGTGGAAATCGTGTTGGGAAATCATCCTAACCATAATTGCTTGATTGAAAAGAGAGAATATATGATACATAATCCTTCTGTAAATCCTTTTATAAATAAGGAAGCGTGGAAAATATTTTTGAGCAGTATTCGTGAAAGATGTATAGACTTTGAAAGACGCGGATATTAATGTTTATGTTTACGAATTAAAATCAAAAAAACGGAAATATCATTTGATATTTCCGTTTTATTTTTTTTGAAGGGATTAGAACACGGAGAGGGCTTTTACGCGCTTCTAAGTAGTTCGGTTTTGCCAAAAAATAAATTCACAATTCAAATATGTCTTCCTTAAATATAAAATATCGAAGATGCGGGTAATCCTTTGCAACCTGAAATTTTATATAATTCAGCATATTTTTTGTGGGTGACTTTTCGCCGTTTTCCCATTTTTCAACAGTACCGAGCGGAATGTTATACTTTTCGGCAAATTCCCTTTGGGAAAGATTGGTGTGGCATCTGATTTCCTTTACGGTCATTTTCTTATCTTCTCCTTAACGGTACTTATTGCCGCAAATATCCCGATACAACGCGGTCATTTTGCAGTAAATCCTTTGTCACCTTGATATTATCAAAATTCTTTTTCATAAGCGACGCGACATCGTCTGCCTGGTCAAATCCTATTTCAAAAGCCAAAAGTCCGCCGATTTTTAAAATATTCGGGGCAATATCGCAAATCCTTCGGTAAAATTTCAAGCCGTCCGCACCGCCGTCAAGTGCCAAGTACGGCTCAAAATCCCGCACTTCCGTTTGGAGTGTAGGAATAACGGCACTTTTAATATATGGCGGATTTGATACCGCAATATCAAACTTTTGCTTAGGAAAACCGTTTAAAATATCGCATATTTCAAACCGAACTCTGTCCGAAACATTTAATGTTTCGGCATTTTTTTGCGCAACAGCTATCGCATTTTCGCTTATATCAATGCCCGTACAGTTAAAATTCGGGTTAAAATGTGCAAGAGAAATGGGGATACAGCCCGTACCTGTCCCGATGTCCAAAACTGAAAGGGGACAGCTTTCGGTGTTTCTTAAAATAAATTCCGCCAAAATTTCGGTATCCTGTCTTGGTATCAAAACATCGGGCGTTACGGCAAATTCAAGCCCCATAAATTCCTGTGAGCCCAAAATGTACTGAAACGGCTCGCCAGAAATTCGCCTTTTTACAAGAGCAAAAACGTTTTTTTGGTCATCAGCCGAAACCGAACTGTCTTTATTTAAAATAAGCTCTGTCTGAGATAATTTAAGTACAAAACCGACAAGATAACCAGCTTCAAACCGTGCATTTTCAATACCGCCTTCCGAAAGGCTTTTTGTAACCCCTGACAAAAGCCCTGAAATTACCATTTGTCCGCACCCTCGACTTCGGGGATAACTGCTGTTAATGATGCTATTGCGGTTTCTATCTGCGCCTCGTCTGGCTCGCGGGTAGTAAGGCGTTGGAGCCATAAGCCGGGCTTTGTAAGCCATTTAACACAGATATTTTTGCTTCTTCCCGCAAATTTGATTATTTCATATGACACGCCCGCGACAACGGGAAGGAGCAAGAGCCTTGTTCCCATACGATAGAAAAGCCGCTGTAATGCCGAGTATTCCGCGCCTGAAAATTTAGGCAAAAGCGCGTATAAAACTATACTTACAATCATTACAAACAGTAAAAAGCTTGTTCCGCATCTTGGGTGAAAGCGGGAGAATTTTTTGACATTTTCGGGAGTAAGCTCCTCGCCCGCCTCAAAGCAGGCAATAGTTTTGTGTTCAGCGCCGTGATATTCAAAAACGCGCTTAATATCCTTCATTTTTGAAATTAAATACATATAGCTTAGGAAAATCAGCATTTTAATAATGCCTTCGCAGATACTCACAAAGGTCCCTGTTTTTGAAAAGCCGTCAAGACCGATTTTTCCGAGTATTCCTTGAATACCTTGTGTTATAGCGGTAGGAAGGAGTATAAAAAGTCCTACGCTGAAAAGTACGGAAAGGGCGACGGCGACATATATCACAATGTCCTTTATCTTATCGCCGAGTTTGTCTTCAAGCCATTCATCAAATTTTGAAGTCTGCTCTTCTTCCTCTTCAATGTCGATAAGCTCGGCTGAAAACATAAGCGCCTTCATACCGATAATAAGGCTTTCTATAAAGCTGACACAGCCTCGTATAACGGGGAGCTTTAAAAACCAATTATGCTTTTTTGTTCCGTTTTCATCTATTTTACACTCAATCTCGCCGTCGCTTTTGCGTACGGCAACAGCTGTTTTGAAAGGTCCGCGCATCATAACGCCTTCAATAACAGCCTGACCTCCGATTGAAGTTATATGCTCTTTTTGTGCCATAAAAATCACCTCAAAACCTATTATACCGCGTTTGTGCATTTTTTTCAATATAAATAAAAATATATTTTTGTCGAAAGCTTGTCAAAATACAACAGCACTTTTTGACAAGATACAAGCCCTTGCTTTGCTATAATGATGAAAAAAGGAGATATGTGAATGGCTGTATATCTTGACATTGCCTTTTTAATAAACTTTTTGTTTGATGCAGAAATTCTGTTTTTAACGCTTGTTTTGCTTTCAAAAAGAATTACATATAGGCGCATTGTTTTTGCCGCTTTTTTGGGAGGATTGCAGGGAGTATTTGTGTTTTTCCCTTATTTCAGAATACTTTCCCTGCCTCCCGTAAGCTTTTTGACGCCGCTCTTAATGGTGATTATCGCGGCAAAGCCTGTTTCGGTAAGGGAAATTTTTGAAGGGTATATGTTTTTTTTAACTTCCGCATTTTTGGTGGGCGGAGCGATGGCATTTTTGAAATTAAAAATAATTTTCGCGCTTTTACTAATACTGCCGCTCTATCTGGCAATACTTAATATAAGAAAAAATATTTTCAAAAAACACACGAGCGTTACGCTTTGCTATAAAGGCAAAAAAATAGAAAAAAATGCGGTATATGACAGCGGAAATACGGTATTTTATTGCGGAAAACCTGTAATTTTCGGGAGCAAAAAAATTTTTTTTGAGTTAACGGACAGAAATTTTGCCGACAGCAATATTTTAAGCGAAATAAATGCCGATGATTTGTGTATGGTTTGCTATAAGACGGTCGGAAAAAGCGGTATTGCCGCAGGAATACGCCTTGAAAACGCCGTTGTTTCGGGGAAAAGCTTTGATGGTGCGGTTATTTGTATGTTTGACGGCGGTTTAAAAGACGAAATAATTTTAAACGGTATTATGGCTTAGAAAGGGAAATAAAATGCTTGACTTTTTGGAAGATTTAAAGGAAAAAATTGTAAATATCTGCCTTGGCGACAACCTGCTCCTTTACATAGGCGGACAGGATATTCTTCCGCCGCCTCTTAGTAAGGAGGAGGAAGAAGAATTTTTGCGGAATATAGACAAAGAGGAGGCAAAATCAAAGCTAATCGAGCACAATTTAAGGCTTGTTGTATATATCGCGCGCAAATTTGAAAACACAGGCATAAATGTCGAGGATTTGATTTCAATCGGCACAATCGGGCTTATAAAAGCGATAAACACTTTTAATCCGCAAAAGAATATCAAGCTTGCGACTTACGCATCGCGGTGCATCGAAAATGAAATATTGATGTATTTACGCAAAAATCAGACCTCAAAGGTTGAAATTTCGATAGATGAGCCTCTTAACATCGATTGGGACGGAAACGAGCTTCTGCTTTCCGATATATTGGGTACGGACAGCGACATAACATACCAGCGGATTGAAAAGGAAGTTGATGTAAATCTTTTAAGAGTTGCAATGCGTATGCTCTCGCCGAGGGAGCAGGAAATAGTGCGTATGCGGTTTGGGCTTATGGGCAATAAGGAGCTGACGCAAAAGGAGGTAGCCGACATTTTGGGAATTTCGCAGTCATACATATCTCGCCTTGAAAAAAGAATAATAAAAAGGCTGAAAAAGGAAATATTAAAGATGAACTAAAAAGAAAGGTATGGTATGATGGACAAAAAAGAGTATAAAGAATTTTCCGACAGAAAATCGCCTGTGTCTGCAATAGTGAAGGATTGTTTTATGGCATTTCTATTCGGAGGTGCCATATGCACCTTCGGACAGCTTTTATTTGCGCTTTATGAGCCGTTTGGGCTTGGCAAAGAGCTGACGGGGAGCGCTGTTTCCGTTACGCTGATTTTTTTGGGCGTGCTGCTCACAGGACTTAATATATATCCCAAGCTTGCCAAATATGCGGGCGCAGGAACGATAGTTCCCATAACGGGATTTGCAAATTCTGTTGCCGCGCCGTCCATTGAGGCTCGGACGGAGGGGTTTGTGCTGGGCGTCGGTGCAAAGCTTTTCACAATAGCGGGACCTGTTATTGTTTACGGAATAGGCGCGTCCTTTTTGGCAGGAATTTGGTATTTTATAACGGGAATTTAATTAAAATTGCTTGTTTCCAAAAAATTCAAAGGCAGTATAAAGCCGTCAATATCTGTACAGCAAATATCCCCGCCGATCTGCCTGTTTTTGACGCATATAACATCAGCATAGATATTTTTTCTTTCATTATTTGGAAAATTTAACATTTTATAGGTATAACGCACGGCTTTTTTTCCTTTATAATCGTTCAAATCAAAGCCTGCTTCAAGCTGGATTAAATTGTAGTTTTCAAATACGCTGTCAAATTCAGAGGGTATTATTATTTCCTCCTGCGATACGGGTTTTAAATCGGTTTTTATCCCGAATGTAGATAAAAAATGCCTGTTTAAAATATCCATATCGCTTGAAAAGAACAAAAATACAAGCGTTATTGCAACTATAACGGCTATAAAAATCGGGAACATTCTTTTCATATTTCATCTCCTTGAAAATTTTGTATTATATATTATGAAAAAAGCGGGCATAATATTTATATAAAATTAAAAGGAGATGATATTTTGAATACGATGGACAATATAGCACTTACTCTGATTATAATAGGTGCAATCAACTGGGGCAGTATCGGACTTTTTAAGTTTGACATTGTTTCGGCAATTTTCGGAGGTCAGGGTGCCGTTGCATCACGAATAATATTTACCATTGTTGCGCTTGCAGGATTATGGGCGATAGGAATGTTATTTAAAGACAAAATACCACAGCATAACTAAAAAAATCTGCCTTTTTTAAGGCAGATTTTTTTAGTCTATTTGTTTTTTTCGCGTAAAGCTCTTTCAATATCCCGTTTAGCCGATTTTTCCTTTAAATCGTTCCGTTTATCATACAGCTTTTTTCCTTTACATACGGCAAGCTCTACCTTTATGAGCGAGCCCTTTAAATAAACCGATAGGGGAACAAGAGTGCAGCCGTCCTGGGTTGTTTCGCCGATTAGAGTCCGTATTTCGCTTTTGTGTAAAAGGAGGCGTTTTGGTCTTAACGGGTCGCGGTTAAAAATATTGCCCTGCTCGTACGGAGATATGTTCATCGCCTTTATAAAGACCTCTCCGCCGTCTATTGAAGCATAAGCCTCGGAAATGTTGACCTTTCCCAAGCGCACCGATTTAACCTCGGTGCCGAAAAGTTCTATTCCGCACTCGATTTTTCGCAAAATAAAGTAATTAAGACTTGCTTTTTTGTTTTTTGAGAGTATTTTAATCTGCTCCAAAACACACACCTCCTTAATAACGGCAAAGCTATTATATAACAATTATTGAGAAAATAAAATATATTTGGCAAAAAAATATAAAAAAACCTTGATTTATACCCCGAATTGTATTAAAATAACAGTAGTAAGGATTTTCTTGGATTTTGGAGGTAATACAAGTTGGAAAATTTGAAATTCAGTTATGCAAACGCATTGAATTTTGTTAGTGAGCAGGAAATTAAGGGCTTTTACGATAAGGTCAAAGCTGCGCACGATATGCTTATGAACAAAACGGGAGAAGGAAACGATTTTTTGGGCTGGGTAAACCTTCCCGAAAATTACGATAAAGAAGAATTTGAAAGAATTAAAAAGGCTGCGAAGAAAATCAGAGATGACAGCGAAGTGCTTGTGGTTATCGGAATAGGCGGCTCATATCTCGGAGCAAGAGCCGCAATAGAGATGCTCACAAGCCCGTTTAACACGCAGGAGGGCGGCGAAAAATCCACCCGGATTGTGTATGCGGGAAACAGCATAAGTTCATCTTACCTCAGCAGTCTTTTAAAGTATGTTGAAAATAAAGATTTTTCGGTAAATGTAATTTCAAAATCGGGAACTACTACCGAGCCTGCGATAGCGTTCAGGCTTTTCCGTGAGCTTTTGGAGAAAAAATACGGAAAAGAAGATGCAAGAAAAAGAATTTACGCAACAACCGATAAAGAACGCGGAGCGCTGAAAAATCTTGCGGACAAAGAAGGCTATGAAAGCTTTGTAATAAGCGATGATATAGGCGGAAGATACAGCGTTTTAACTGCTGTCGGACTTTTGCCGATGGCGGCGGCAGGGATAGATGTCGATGCCGTGATGGACGGCGCAAAAGCTGCGATGGCGGCTTATAATAATCCAAATCCCGCCGAAAATGACTGCTATATGTATGCGGTAATAAGAAATATTTTGCTCGAAAAGGGTAAAAATATCGAAATGATGGTTAACTATGAGCCGTCGCTCCACTATTTTGCAGAGTGGTGGAAACAGCTTTTCGGCGAGTCGGAGGGTAAGGATAATAAAGGAATTTTCCCTGCGGCAGCTGATTTTTCGACAGACCTTCATTCTATGGGACAGTATATTCAGGAAGGGCAGAGATTACTTTTTGAAACCGCAGTTTTGGTTGATGAGCCTGTGGAGGACATTACAATCGGCGAGGACACGGGGAATGTCGACGGACTGAATTTCCTTGCAGGAAAAACTGTTAATTATGTAAATAAAAGAGCTTCACAGGCAGTTGCAATCGCCCATGTTGATGGCGGTGTTCCGAACCTCTCGGTTACTGTTTCGGAAATCAACGCATATAATTTCGGCGCACTTGTGTACTTTTTTGAAAAGGCGTGCGGAATATCGGGATATTTGCTCTGCGTAAATCCGTTTAATCAGCCGGGCGTTGAGGCGTATAAGAAGAATATGTTTGCACTCTTGGGAAAACCGGGGTATGAAGATAAGCAGGCGGAGCTTTTAAAAAGATTATAAAAATATTTTAATATAAAGGAGGAAGTTAATTATGCTACAACTTCTAATCGGAAAAAAGGGAACAGGAAAAACAAAGGTTTTGCTCGCAAATGTAAATGATGCGGCAAAGAGCGCAGCGGGAAATGTTGTTTTTATCAGTAACAATATTTCACAGAATATGTATGATATCACATCTAAGGTGCGTATGACCGACACTTCGGAATTCGACATAGATTCTTGGGACGAATTCATCGGATTTATATGCGGTATAATCAGCGGAAACTTTGATATAACAAATATTTTTGTTGACGGAACTTTGAAGATCGTTAAGGGCTCGCTTGAAGGCTTTGAGGCATTTTTGACAAAGCTGGAAGGGCTTGGCAAGAAATTCGATATAGATTTTGAGCTTTCCGTATCGATAGACGCAGATTCCGCGCCCGAATATATCAAAAAGTATGTTAAATAGTTTTGAGGTTTAAAAATGCAGTATAACAGTACACGCAACAGCGGTATTTCCATTTCATCGGCAGAAGCGATAAAAAAAGGCTTGTCGGAGGACGGCGGACTTTTTGTGCCAAAGTCATTTCCAAGCATTTCTCTTTCAGAGCTTCAAAAATTTGCCGATATGTCCTATCAGGAAAGAGCTTTTGAAATTCTCTCAAAATTTTTGACCGACTTTACGCCGGAGGAGCTTAAAACCTGTATAGAAAAAGCATATACAAAGGAAAAATTTGAAACGGAAAATATTGCGCCTGTATATAAATTGAATGATACAGAATACATTTTGGAGCTTTGGCACGGACCGACCTGCGCATTTAAGGATATGGCGCTCCAAATACTTCCTCATTTCCTTACAACTTCTATGAAAAAAACGAAGGAAACAGGCGAGGTTGTCATTTTGGTTGCCACATCTGGCGACACGGGAAAGGCGGCGCTTGAAGGCTTTAAAGATGTTGAAGGCACGCGGATAGTTGTATTCTATCCTGATGACAGCGTTTCGGAAATACAAAAGCTGCAAATGATTACGCAAACGGGTGATAATGTGTGCGTTTCGGCAGTCAGCGGTAATTTTGACGATGCGCAAAACGGCGTTAAAAAGATTTTTACCGACGAGGGTTACAAAAATCTTTTGGCGGGTAATAATTTCAAGCTTTCGAGTGCAAATTCAATCAACTGGGGCAGACTTGCACCGCAGATTGTATATTATTTTTCCGCATACAGCGATATGCTTGAAGCGGGAGAAATCACCCTCGGCGAAAAGATAAATATAGTTGTCCCGACAGGTAATTTCGGTAATATTTTGGCGGCATACTATGCATATAAAATGGGACTTCCCGTAAACAAGTTTATATGTGCCTCAAACAGAAATAATATTCTGACAGATTTTATAAAAACGGGAGTTTATGACAGAAACCGCGATTTTCATACCACAATTTCACCGTCAATGGACATATTGATTTCAAGTAATCTGGAAAGACTTTTGTATGACCTGTCCGGGAAGGACGAGAACTTGGTTTCAGGGTTTATGAAGGAGCTTTCTGAAAAGGGCAAGTATACCGTAACCGAAGATATTAAAAATAAAATTTCGGAGCTTTTCTATGCCGATTTTGCTGATGATGACGAAACTTTGGAGGAAATAGGCAGCTGCTTTTCGGAATATGGCTATGTTCCCGATACACATTCGGCGGTAGCCCTGTCGGTATACAATAAATATTTGAAGGAAACAAATGACACGCAAAAGACGGTAATTGCGTCAACGGCAAGCCCGTTCAAGTTCAATCAAAGCGTTTTGATCGCACTGAAAGGCTGTGCATTTGTTGCGGGAAAGGACGAATTTACGCTTCTTTCAGAGCTTAGCGAAATCAGCGGAATGGACATTCCGAAATCGCTTGCAGAACTTAAAAATAAAACCAAAATTTTTGATACAGTTTGCGAAAAGGACAATATGGTCCAGGTCGTGAATGATTTTCTGCAAATAGGATAATTAAACACAGTATCGGTCTTGCGCTGTGAAAATAGTGCAAAGCCGATATTTTGTATAAAAAGTACTAACGGAGGAAAAACAATGGCTACTTTTATAAATGAACCTGCACATACCTTTAACGAATACCTACTTATCCCGGGTTATTCAGGCAGGGAATGTATTCCGCAGGCGGTAAGCTTAAAAACGCCGCTTGTTAAATTTAAAAAGGGTGAAGAACCTAAAATCACTATGAATATTCCGCTTGTATCGGCAATTATGCAGGCAGTTTCAAACGATACTCTTGCAGTAGCGCTTGCAACGCAGGGCGGAGTGGCGTTTATTTACGGCTCGCAGTCGATAGAAGATGAAGCGGCTATGGTAAAGCGTGCAAAAACATATAAGGCGGGTTTTGTAAAAAGCGATTCCAACATAAAACCCGATGATACATTGGAAGATGTAATAAATCTCACGAACAAAACAGGACATTCAACTATTGCGGTGACCGAAAACGGACAATCGGACGGCAAGCTTTTGGGTATTGTCACGAGCCGTGATTACCGCGTAAGCAGAATGGAAAAGGATATAAAAGTAAAAACCTTTATGACGCCTTTTGATAAGCTCATATGGGCAAAAGAGGGAACAACATTAAAGGAAGCAAACGACATAATCTGGGACCATAAGCTAAATTCCCTGCCGATAGTTGATGAAGACGGCAGACTTTGCTATATGGTTTTCCGTAAGGACTATGATTCTCATAAGCAAAATCCCAACGAGCTTTTGGACGAGCATAAGCGCTATGTAGTCGGCGCAGGTATAAACACAAGAGATTATAAGGAGCGTGTCCCGGCGCTTTTGGAGGCAGGCGCAGATGTGCTTTGTATCGACTCCTCCGAGGGCTTTTCCGAATGGCAGAAAATGACGCTTTCCTGGATACGCGAAACCTACGGCGACAGCGTAAAAGTCGGCGCGGGAAATGTTGTAGATGCGGAGGGTTTTGAATTTTTGGCGGATTGCGGCGCTGACTTTATAAAAGTAGGTATCGGCGGCGGCTCAATCTGTATAACCCGCGAAACCAAGGGCATAGGCAGAGGTCAGGC
>CAJOPD010000088.1 GCA_905236685.1 uncultured Clostridia bacterium | reverse complement strand
TCCTATCTCCTACACTTTTTTCAGTTGGAAGTTTTTTCCTAAGGCAGTTGAAGATGTGGCAGAAAGAATAATAAAAGGAGAAATATGAAAATGAATGTGTACGAAATAAAGGAAATTGATAAGCTGATTTGCGGAAATTCTTATGTCGGAAGGGGCATTGTGATAGGCAAAACACCCGACGGAAAAAAGGCGTGTACTGCATACTTCATTATGGGCAGGAGCGCAAACAGCAGAAACCGTGTTTTTGAGGAGCGAAACGGTGATGTATATACAAAGGCGTTTGACGAAAGCAAGGTTGAGGACCCCAGCCTTATCATTTATGCGGCGATACGCAGGGTGTATAACAGACTTGTCGTAACAAACGGCGACCAGACCGATACAATATGCGAGGGAATAAAAAACGGAAAAAGCTTTTCCGAGTCGCTTAACTCGCGTGAATTTGAGCCTGACAGTCCCAATTTTACGCCGAGAATTAGCGGAATACTGAGCTTTTATAACAGCAACTTCAACTATGAAATGAGCATATTAAAAAGCGCAGATGAAGGCGGTACGGCGTGCAGCAGATATACCTTTTCATACCCGTCAATTGCGGGGCTCGGACATTTTATCCATACATACGAATGTGACGGAAATCCGCTTCCCACATTTTTGGGAGAGCCTGAAAGAGTTAAAATGTATGATGATATTGACGAATTCACAAATATTTTGTGGAACTCTTTGGATGCACAAAACAAGATTTCGCTTTATGTGCGATATACCGATTTGGAAACGGGCAAAGAGGAAAACAGACTTATAAATAAGAATAATTAGGAGAAGAACTATGAAGGAATTTGAATTAAAATACGGCTGTAATCCTAACCAAAAGCCGTCAAAAATATTTATGAGCGACGGCGGCGAACTGCCGATTGAAATATTAAACGGAAAACCTGGATATATAAATTTTCTTGACGCATTCAACAGCTGGCAGCTTGTTAAGGAACTAAAAACGGCGCTTGGTTTGCCAGCCGTAACATCATTTAAGCATGTAAGCCCAACCTCTGCGGCGGTCGGTGTGAAAATGTCGGAAACGCTCAAAAAAGCGTGTTTCGTAAACGATATTGAAGGGCTTGATAATTCCTTGCTTGCCACAGCATATGCAAGGGCGAGGGGAACGGACAGAATGTGCTCGTACGGCGACTGGGTTGCGCTTTCCGATAAATGCGATGTAACAACGGCAAAAATGATTTTAAGGGAAGTTTCTGACGGAGTGATTGCTCCCGGCTATGATGATGAGGCGCTTGAAATATTAAAGTCAAAGCGCAAGGGCGGCTATAATATTGTCAAAATAGATGAGAATTATGTCCCCGAAGTGACCGAGCGCAAACAGGTTTTCGGCATAACCTTTGAGCAGGGGAGAAATAATTTCAAAATAAACCGTGAGCTTTTGGATAATATCGTGACAAAGAATAAAGACCTTCCCGAAAACGCAGTAAGGGATTTGATAATTTCGCTTATAACGCTTAAATATACACAGTCAAATTCCGTGTGCTATGCGTATGACGGTCAGGCAATCGGCGTAGGTGCAGGTCAGCAGTCGCGCATACATTGTACCAGACTTGCTGGCGGAAAAGCGGATACCTGGTTTTTGAGACAGTATGATAAGGTTTTAAATCTTCCGTTTTTGGACAGCCTGTCAAGAGCGGAGCGGGATAATGTAATCGACGGATATATAAACAAAAACGAGGAAGATGTATGCGCGGACGGGATATGGCAAAAATATTTTTCCGAAAAGCCGGAACCGCTTACCGATAGTGAGGCACGGGAATACCTGTCGGGAATTGACGGGGTATCGCTCGGTTCGGACGCATTTTTTCCGTTTTCCGATAATATTGAAAGAGCAAAAAAGAGCGGAGTTCGGTATATTGCAGAGCCGGGCGGCTCAATCCGCGATGATGCTGTGATAGAGTGCTGCGATAAATACGGTATGACTATGGCGTTTACCGGTATGCGCCTTTTCCACCATTGATAAAAGGAGTTAAAATGAAGGTTTTAGTAGTAGGCGGCGGCGGCCGCGAGCACGCAATTGTAAAGAAATTAAAAGAAAATAAGGCTATTGATGCGATTTATGCCCTTTCGGGAAACGGCGGAATGGCGTCCGACTGTATTTGCGTCCCGATAGGCGCAAAAGAGCTTGATAAAATCACGGAATTTGCCGTAGCGGAAGGCGTTGACTATGCGGTAGTCGCACCTGATGACCCGCTGGTTATGGGGCTTGTTGACAAGCTTGAAAATAAGGGCATTAAATGTTTCGGTCCGAAAAAATCTGCCGCAATAATTGAGGGCAGTAAGGTGTTTTCAAAGAACCTGATGAAAAAATACGGTATTCCTACTGCCGAATATGCTGTTTTTGACAGCGCAAAGGAGGCGCTTTTATATCTTGAAACAGCGCCCGTGCCGACGGTGATAAAGGCGGACGGACTTGCGCTCGGAAAGGGAGTTATAATAGCGCAAACCCGTGATGAAGCGAAAAATGCCGTTTTGGAGATTATGGAAAACAAAAAATTCGGTGCAAGCGGAAACAGCATTGTAATTGAGGAATTTTTGGAGGGACCGGAGGTTTCGGTGCTGTCCTTCACCGACGGCAAGACGGTAGTGCCTATGGTTTCCTCAATGGACCATAAGCGAGCAAAAGACGGCGATTTGGGCTTAAATACAGGCGGAATGGGCACTATTGCACCCAATCCGTACTATACGGAAGAAATTGCAAAAGAGTGTATGGAAAAAATCTTTCTGCCGACAATCGAGGCTATGAATAACGAAGGCAGAACCTTTAAAGGCTGTCTGTATTTCGGGCTTATGCTGACGAAGGACGGACCTAAGGTTATAGAATATAACTGCCGTTTCGGCGACCCGGAAACGCAGGTGGTGCTTCCGCTTTTAAAAACCGATTTGTTCAGCATAATGAAGGCTGTAACAGAGGAAAGACTTTCCGAAATCGAAATAGAGTTCAGCAAAAAATCCGCGTGCTGTGTGATAATGGCGTCAAAAGGCTATCCCGAGCACTATGAAAAGGGCTTCGAAATAACGATACCCGAAAGCGAAAAAAGCTCGGTCTATGTTGCGGGAGCGGAGCTTTTGCAAGGTAAGCTTGTAACGGCAGGCGGGCGTGTTTTGGGCGTTACAGCGGTAGAGGACAGTATGGAAAATGTTAATTTACAAGGAAACAGAGAAAAACGAGATTAGGCGGGATAAGGCGTGACAGCGTGGGAAATGGCGTGAAATAGAGGGTTTGAGGGTGATTGAGGGATAAAGGTGTGGAAATCACGCAGAATGAGAAAAAATTAAATGAGTGTTATTTTTAGCAACACTGCAAAGGCAAGGTGTTAAATATAACAGTTTTGATAACAGTATTTAACACTTTTTAAAAATATGCGTTAAGGCGCATAAATAAGCGAAAAAATAAAGGTGGCTACCGTTTCTATAAAGCGACGACCACCTTTTTTGTGTGCTAAAGAATATCTTTTTGTAAGGGGACAAACTGATTATTTTTTACTTTTTTGTCCCCTTGGCTTACCTATGCGGTTTTTAGGGCATTTTTTCAAAAATGACAAATTTTCGCAAAGGGACAGGGTAAGCCGAGTTTTTACTTATATAAATGCGCAAAAATTTTCTATAACTCAACAGATTTTTGAGGAAGGCAATTTGAACGAGTTTCTACCTCTTTCATCCATTTAGTCCAGTTTGTCGCCGGAACTTCTTTTAGTAATATAGCAGAAACATCATCACCAGAGTTATAATTTATTAAAATATAGTTACTTACTTCTTGTTTTGTTTTATTGCCTATACCAGACATACCGCCTACAATAGCACCTACCGGACCAAGAATCAAGCCACCTAACACAGCTCTACCGCCTACTGATTTTGATTTTTCAATAATTTCTGTATCAGAAGTGACTTTAAGACCAGTAATCTTATTATAAGGTAATGAAGTATTTATTTCTGAATCACTTTTATTATAAAAATAGATACAATCTTCTTTTAAGACACCCAGCAAAACATCTCCTTTTTTAATACTTCCAAAGTCATTCCCTGCAATAAAACTTTCAGACATATTACATTCAGATAATTCTTTGTCTTTTGCGATCCTTCTAAGAGCGAAAAACAGAACAACAATCCAGACACCAAACCAAATAATATAAAACATAATTTCCCTCCTAAAAAATTTAATCCTTTAATATATATCACATCTATCTACCCAAACCCGGATATAACGGTATTATCTTGCATTTATGATTATAAACCGGGCTTCCATCAGATAACTTTTTCTTCGGCCGAGAAAACACTCGGCGATTGCACTAATGCAGTCAACATTCCTATCACCTTTCCTTTGTTGAATAAATCAAGTTTTCTATAAAATGAAAGCAGTTCCTGTTCGTCATCCGTTAAATCTGAGTTCCTGTCTTCGCCTGTCAAAAGATAATCACAGGAAACATTAAAGTATTGTGAAATTCTAATAATATCACTGACTGTTGGCTTAGTCTTCCCATTTCTCCAATCAGTAATTTTTGAGGCGGAAACTCCCAATTTCTCAGCAAATTGTTTTGCATTGAGTCCGCTATTATGGATAATTTCTTCTATTCTTTTTATCACAAAAATTCTCCCCTCATACAAATTTGAAAAAATCCTATAAATATTTGAAAAATTCAAAAAAAAGTATTGACAATTTGAATTTTTCCTATTATAATATAGATAAAATGGTAATTTTACCATTTTATAAGGCTATTTTATCACGAAAAATGAGAAAAAACAAGGGGAAAGGAGAGAAATTATGGAAAGGCACGCGAGGCTTACAGAGGGTAAGGTTTACCGCAACCGCAACGGAGGCGATTATTTATGCCGAATTGTACTTAAAGACGGGGCGATAATGACTAATACCAAAAGCGGTTGGCAGTGTGAGGCGCACATTATTACAAAGTATGATGACGGGACTATTGAGTGGGATTATTCCACAGGAGGACATTTTGAGGGAAATTGAGAATGGAAAATGGAAAGTTGAAAAAGAGGAAAAAGAGACCCATATCAAGTGATGGGC
The DNA here is from genome assembly GCA_905236685.1 of uncultured Clostridia bacterium. Lineage (GTDB taxonomy): Bacteria > Bacillota > Clostridia > UBA1381 > UBA1381 > UBA1738. The sequence continues at coordinate 7,352 of CAJOPD010000088.1, read as the reverse complement.
GGGCAATAAAGTCGATGCTGATTTATTCGGGGCTAACACAGAAAGATTTCTGTAAAAAATATAACATACCGCAAAACAGGCTGTCGGATATTATACACCTTCCCGATGACAGCAAATTGCTGCTTCCGCTCCGCGCCAAAATCTATAAAATCTTACAGGAGGTGCTTAGGGATAAAATTGAAAATTGAAAGTGGAAAATGCAAAGTATTTTCAAATATAAAAGGAGTGAGTGTATATGCCTACGGGTGCAATAAAGCTAAATGATAAAAAGAATCGGTATAACTCAACCTTACAAGCCGTTATACCGATAAAACAAAGCAAGAAACGAAATTTGTTTCTTGCAAGGATTTTATCACAGACGATAAAAAAAGTCAATAGGAGGATTAAAAAATGGCAAATATTATAGAAATGAACAATCTGCGAAGGCGGCATACTGCAAAACAGGCTATAAAAAAGATATTTACAGGGATTGGAATACTGCTTATAGCGATACTTTTATGCGGACTATCCAGAAGTAATATAAAAGTTGTTGGATATGATTATGATACCTGCGTAGATTTGCAAGACCTTGCGGAGCGGCACTGTCCGAACTATGTTAAAAGAGAGGATTTTATGGACGCGGTTATTGAGCTTAATTGTATGAGCAGTTACACAACAGACAGAAAAAGGTTATATCAATATCCGATTTATAAGGAGTAATGAGTTTCAATTATGAATGGTAAAAAACGAGGATACACCGACATAGAAATCATTGATTTAAAAGACGGTGTCAAAATAAAGTTTATTTCCTGCGGGAAATCAGCACATACCGTAGAGCTTGACAAATTAACATTGTACTACTTATGTGCAAAAATACGGTTAGCGTGTGAAAGGCTGGGGTTATAGATGTATATAGTTAATAACAGCTATACAGTAATAATCAATGCCGATTTTGTAGAGAAATTTACGATAGCAGAAAACGAGGACTGCGTTATAGTGCGTGCAGGGCATAGTGACGGAACACCGCCTACAACTATGGGGCGTTATTCAGATATTAAAGAGGCAAGACAGGCGTTAGGAGAGCTTTTAGATGCACTTGCGAATGGACTAAGTATATTCCATATGCCAGACAGTCCGACATACTATGAGCAAAGGAAAATAAAAGATGCAAGAACAAGACGGAAGGGTGGTAGTTAAGAATGCGAGTAATAAAATTTCGTGGTTTTCACGCAGATGAAAACGGACAAACCGTTATAAAGCTAAACGGTAAAGAAATACGGGGATTTTGGTTCTATGGAGATTTGCATACAGACGGACCGTACATCAATGAGCATTTAGTTATACCCGAAACGGTGGGACAGTACACAGGTTTAGACGATGTGAATAGAAGAGAGATTTTTGAGGGAGATATTGTAAAATATGCAATATACCCCAAGGATAATTTTGAGGTACACGAAGTTACTTTTGACCACGGTGTATTTGGCTGTAAGGATGCTGGTTGTGGATTATGTGTCGCTTGCATGGACGGTGTTGAAGAATATAGTCTTAAGGTAATCGGCAACATCTTTGAAAATCCTGAAATTATAGGAGAATAAAGCAATGAATAAAACTGATTATACAATTATAAGCGAGCCTGACCATATATCCTTTGAGTGTCCTTTTTGTAAAGAAGATGTAGATGTACCGTTTGAAGATGTAAATTTTAACACAGATTACTGGGGTGACGGTGCGCAGGTTAACTGCCCTGAATGCGGAAAAGAGGTTGAATTGGGAGATTATGAGTATGACTGAATGGGTAAGTCTTAAAGAGGCGGCGGAGCTGGAAGGATTGCTTTATGATACGGTTAAAAAGCGTATGCAAAGAGGCTTATATATTACTGACAATAAATCTAATCCGCTCGGTGGACAAGACAATATCTATATAGATGTAAGTTCCCTTTCACTCCCTGCACAGGCAAAATACAAGCGGCGAGAGCAAGCGGAAATAGACAAGCAGCGTTTAAAGCGGCTTATTGAAAGCGGCGAGCCGCCCTGGTATGTTACATATGATTTTTCGCTATACTACGAAAACTACAAAGCCACATACCAAAAGGCGCAAGGGCTTGCGGCGGTTATTGAAAAGTATCTCAGAGAATCTGCGGAACATCACAAAACCAAAACGGAGTTCTGCGAGGAGTTTGTAAAAAACAATCTTTCCATATCCTCAAAGCAGTTCAGAAGATACCTTAAAAAATACAAGGAGGCTATCTCCTGGGCAGGCGTAAAGGAAAACGAAAACGGCGACAGTTATGACTATTTCAGAATAATGGCACTATGTCCGCCGCCTAAAAAGGGAAAGCATACAAAGCTGACTCCTGAGCTTATGGCTGATATTGAAAATTTATGGGCGTCGGAAAAGTATCACCGGAACCTGCAATCTATACAGCTCCTATGCGAAGACCTCTGGGACAGGATAGACAAACGAGGCGGAGAATATAAGCCGTCATATAACACTATAAGACGATATTGCATACAGCTTATGTATTCATATTCCGATTGCCAAACGCTCTTACAAAAGGGTGAAAGGGCGTTTAGGGGTGAAAAGATGCTTAAATGCCGCAGAGATATTAAAAGCCTTAAAGTTATGGAATGTGTAATGGGTGATGCTCACACCTTTGACTGCTGGATTGAGGTTACAACAGAAAACGGCACAAAAACGGCAGCACGGCCATATCTTGTCGGGTTTATAGATGTCCGCTCCCGCGCTCTTGTTGGCTGGGGTATTTGCTTACAGCCCGATGCGGAGGCAATCAAGCAAGTCATAATCCATATGATATATGCAAAAAAGGACAGTCAGTTTTACGGAGTTCCAAGAGTGGTTTACATTGATAACGGCAAGGACTTTACGGCGGAAACGCTTACAGGGCGAAAGCGAAAAGTGCGCTTTGACATTGACGGCGAAATAAAAGGCTTTTACAAGTCAATCGGTATTGAGACAGACATGCGTGCGCTTCCATATCACGCCTGGGTTAAAGGTCAGATTGAGCGTGCATTCGGAACTATAATATCACGCTTTACAAAAAGAATTGACAGCTATACCGGCACGCTTACAGGCTCAAAAACCGCGGGCAAGGTATTTAAGGATATTCCTAAAATGTTGGAACGGGGACAGCTTATGAATATTACCGAGTTTTCAGAAGCTTTCCAAAGATACCTTGCAGAAGATTATCACATCCGAAAACATTCAGGGCTAAAAGAGGACGGGGCAAAAGTGCCCACTCCTGAATGGGTTTTTGAAAACGAAGAGCGGTATATGAAAGCCGCCCCGCCAATTGAATATGCTATAACACTACTCGGCAAATGCGATACCAGAACTGTATATAACTACGGTGTTACAATCGAAAATATAACATATTCTTCGGAAGAGCTCGCGCGCTTCATCGGGGAAAAGATACTTGTACGGCATTATAAGAAGAATTTAGGGTTTGTGTGCTGCTTTACAATTTCGGGCGAGCATATATGCAACGCATACACAGCTGAGCGTATAAATCCGCTTGCCGAGCTTGGCGATGAAACGCTCACAGAGCATTTAAAAGCTCAAAAAAGGCATGAAAAAAGAGTTAAGGCAGATATTTCCCTATTGCGTATGCCTTATTCAGAGCGAGAAATGCAGGTGCCCGAGCTTTCAGAAGAACCACAGAAGATTATTGCAATTCCGCAGGACAGGCAATGGAGCGAACGAAAGAAAAAAGAGCGTGAAAAACAAGAGCAAAAAACAAACGAGTTTATGCGACGGCAGGCGGATAAAGCTTTCCGCAGAATTGAAAATCTATAAAAAGGAGTAAAAACTATGATTAAAATTGACGAACAGTTAAGAGAAAAGGCTGAAAGATATATGCAGAAAAACCATCTTTCAAAGGCGGAGTTTTCAACAGAAATAAAAATACACAGGACATCTGTGAGCCAGTATTTTAATAACAATACGGAGGTTTTGTCACAGGGTACGGTTGATAATATTGAAAACGCTATAAGAAGTATGATTTCCGAAGATACGGAGTTTATTCCTGCAAGGAAGGGCGCAATACATCAGACAGAGGATACCGTTGGAATAATTGCCGTATGCCAGAGCTGTCAGGAGGATATGGGGTTCGGGATTGTAGTGGGCAAATCGGGTTTCGGGAAAACATTCACGCTTAAATATTATGCAAAAGGTCCGAGGGTATGTTACATAGAGTGTAACGAGGCTATGAACGCAAGGGATTTAGTTAAGGCTATCGAACGCCAGTTAGGACTTCCGCATTTAGTGGGAACGATAAATGACAGGCTTGACAGCATTAAGGCATTTTTTAACGCTAACGGCGGATACCTTCTGATTATAGATGAGGCGGACAAGCTCATTACCAAATATGCGCAGAAGAAAGCAGAGATACTGCGAACAATCTTTGACGACTCTGATGTAGGAATGGTACTTTCGGGAGAGCCTGCGCTTGAAAATATGATAAAGCAGTATATTCCGCGTATGGCTAACAGAATTGACCTTTACTGGAAATTAATGGGTCTTACCAAATCAGATGTTATTTCTTACATAGACGGATACGATTTTGACGGAGCTGCCACAGATGAAATGATTAGGCGCGCCTGTAACGAAAAGAACGGCTGTTTCAGACTTTTAGACAGGACATTCAAAAACATTATGCGTATTGCAAACGGTGAAATCACCATTGACACTGTAAGAGAAGCGTCAAGCATGATGCTGTTATAGACAAAAGGAGGTTTAATAATATTGGCTACGAAAGCAAAACACAGGAAAAGAAGTCAAAGGCGGTATAAGGTTATAAAGAATATACAGAAAAATTTTCAACAGTTTTATCCGAGATGGTACATAAGGCAAATTATGAATGGGGGTTATTAAAATGGCAAAGGTATCAAAATTCACTTCGTGGAATGAGGTAAATGAAGCATTAGGAAAAATCCGAGAAAACACTATTACAATCCGAAGAGCAGAGGCTGCAATGAACAATCAGATTACTGCTATTAAGAGTGCTTTTTCTGAAAAGACTGTGCCGCTTTTTGCAGAAAATGCGGAGCTTGAAAAAGAAATTGAGTTTTTTACAAAAGCACATATCAGCGAGTTCACAGACCGTAAAACAAAGGAAATGACCTATGGAAAGGTTGGTTTCCGTAAGGTTTCAGAGATTGTTACGCGTAATGTAAAGGCGATAATTGAAGCCTGCAAGCAGCACGGAATGCTTGACTGTATAAAGGTTTCCGAAAAACTTGACAAGGAAGCGCTTGAAAAATATGCCGATTCGGCAATTGAAACGGTAGGCGCACACCGCAAAGAAGGCGAAAAATACTTTTATGATATAGATTTGGAGGAATTAGAATAATGAAAACACCTTGTGAAATGAAGAAAAATACGGAAGTCCCGGTTAGAAAAGAACTGCCGACGGTGGCCGTTCCGATACTCTCTCTCGAAAAAGAAATTTTTACCGGGAAAAGCATAAAAACGCTTATACGGCTTATAAAGGGCATAATGAAGGAAGACAAGGAGTATAGCATAAGCCTTACTGTTCGGGTCAATGAAAATTAAAGCTAAGACTATGAAACGCCTGTGGGCTGTTGGACGGGAATACGGACTTTCCAAAGAGGATATGCACGAATTGTCAATACTTGAGCTTTCAGAAGAACATATTTCAAAGCTTTCCGAGGAGCAGGCAAAGTACCTTATTGACAGAATACAGGGGAAAAATGTTTCTCGCCCCGCCCCCCGCGGTATGGCAACAAACAGCCAAAAGAAATACATAAAGGACTTGGCAGAAAAGCTCGGCTGGGGTGATAATCCGAAAAGGCTTTCAGGATTTTTGAAAAAATACGCAAAAACGGACAGTATAGACTGGCTCACAAGCTATCAGGCAGGAAAGGTTATAGAGGGGCTTAAAAAAATGAGCGAAAGGGTGTGAAAAAATGTCAGGTGAAATCAGGTGCGAAGATTTGCCAGAGCCATATGATGCCTTGGCAGAAAAATTTGGGATTGATATTACGCTTGAACTTGCAAAAATGTTTTCGGGCGATACGGTTTACTTTCTCAAATATGAAACCATTGAACGACCTATGCGAAACAGAAAAATAAGAGCGGAGTTTAACGGATATAACTTTAAATATCTTGGAAAGAAGTATGGAATGACTGAACAGGCAATCAGGCAGATTGTCGCGCCGGATATAGTCATTAAACAGTCACAGCCCAACAAAAATCAAGTGAGTTTTTTCGATTAAATGTTTTCTTAAAATATTTTAGTAAAACAGTTACTGATAATATTGTAGAATTGCAGTAAGCAAACGGCTTACTGTAATTTTTTTTGGAGGATAGTATATGAAGGAAATTTTCAAGGAGGCAATAATAGGCATAATCACCATAGGGTTCGGCGTGTTAGTCGGATTTGCAAAAGTCGGGCTTTCCGCACTGCTGGAATGGTTTAAAGCAAAAACAAGCAAGGTGGTGTATGATAATGCCATTTCTTTTGCCCGGGGTATATATGAGGTACTGGAAGACCAATGGAATGTCTCAGGCATGGGCGAAAGAAAGAGGCAGGAAATGAACCGAATACTGAAAAAACGGTTTCCAAGCCTTACATCAGATGAGCTTGATGCAATCAATAAAGACATATCAAAGCAGATGAAAAGTATGATTATGACTGTAAAAGGGGCCGGGGATAGACAGGAAACCTCCGGCAACACGGCAAACGGGATAGGTTTTTCTTGTAATAAATCACAGGAGGCCGCGGAAAAATGAAAGAGAATATAGGAAATTGGCTGCTTGCAATAATACAGCTTGTAATTTCAGGTTTTTTGGGCATCCTGGGGTTTATGTTCAAAAAGGAAATTTCAAGAGTCGATAATCTTGAAAAAAATCAAATGGATATAGCGAGAGATTTATCGGAAAACTATGTCAAAAAAAGTGATATTCCGAGCGACAAAGAAATCATAAACGCAATAAAGAATTTAGAAATTAAGATGGCAGAGGAATATATAACAAAAGAAGAGGCAACACGCAATTTTGGCGAAATGACCAAAAAAATGGACAAAATATATGAACTGCTTTTAGAAAGGAGCAAATAAGAATGGGACTTAAAAATGATTTACAAAGAGATGAGGGACTGGATTTTTGCAAAAACAACGGCATTGTAATGCGAAACATCATCACCCTGTTCAGAAGAGGCTGGTTCAAATACAGGGATTTGCTTACAAGCCTTGACGCATATAATCTAACTCGGGAAGATGTTATTGACGCTGTTCTCTATTTTGATGACAGAGAGTACATAGAGGCGCGGGACATCAAAACGCACGAGATTATACGCATATGTGATGCTGAAAGCCTGCAGGACTTAGAGCTC
>CAJOPD010000087.1 GCA_905236685.1 uncultured Clostridia bacterium | reverse complement strand
GCTTCTTCTATCAGCACAAGCTTTGATGTAACGGTGTCAATTGCGTCAACAACATAGTCATAGCCCGATATATCAACTTCCTTCTCTTTCGTATAAAAACAGGGAAATTCGGTAACTGCACAATTTGGATAAATATCCTTTATTCTTTCTGCCATAACCGAAACTTTGGGCTTTCCTATTGTTGAAGTTAAGGCTATAATCTGGCGATTTATATTGCTTTTGCTGACAACATCTTTGTCAACAAGCGCAATTTTCCCGACACCGCACCTTGCAAGCGCTTCTGCAACAAACGAGCCGACACCGCCGACGCCAAAAATAATGACGCTTTTTTGTTTAAGCAGCTCTAAGCTGTCTTTTCCTATTAAAAGCTCAGTTCTTTCAAATCTGTCCATATTACATCATTTCTTTAAGTGTATCATTAACAGCAATCAAGAATTCCCGTGTGTTTACCTTTTTCTTGTTTGGAAGGGTAGATAGCAGATATAAATCGCCTGTCATAGTTCCGTTTTCTATGGTTTTAATTGTTGCTTTTTCAAGCTTTTCCGCAAAATCGGAAAGCTCGGGGATATTATCGAGTTCACCGCGCTTTTTAAGCGCTCCGCTCCAAGCAAATATTGTCGCAACGCTGTTTGTGGAAGTTTCCTCGCCTTTCAGATGCTTGTAATAATGCCTTTGCACTGTTCCGTGCGCGGCTTCAAATTCATATGTACCGTCAGGAGAAACCAAAACAGATGTCATCATAGCAAGACTTCCGTATGCTGTCGCAATCATATCGCTCATAACATCGCCGTCATAGTTTTTAAGCGCCCAGATGAAACCGCCGTTTGAACGGACAACTCTTGCAACCGCATCATCAATAAGAGTATAAAAATATTCAATTCCCGCCTTTTCAAACTGCTCCTTGTATTCCGTTTCAAAAACTTCCGCAAAAATATCCTTAAAATGATGGTCATACTGCTTTGAAATCGTATCCTTTGTCGCAAACCAAAGGTCCTGCTTTGTTTCAAGAGCATAGTTAAAACAGGATTTTGCAAAGCTTTTTATAGAATTATCCTTATTGTGCAGACCTTGAATAATACCGTCTGTGCCGTCAAATTCAAAAATTGTCTTTTTTGTTTGTGTACCGTTTTTGTCGGTCACCAAAAGCTCGCATTTACTGCCGTTTTTGACCTGCATTTCTGTATTTTTATAAACATCGCCGTAAGCGTGTCTTGCAACGGTTATAGGCTTTGTCCAGGTAGGGATAAAGGGAGTTATGCCGTTTACAAGAATGGGCGTGCGGAAAACGGTGCCGTCTAAAATGGCGCGTATTGTGCCGTTGGGCGATTTCCACATTTCCTTTAAATTATATTCCTTCACTCTGTCGGCGTTTGGGGTTATTGTAGCACATTTTACGGCAACACCGTATTTTTTTGTTGCAAAGGCAGAGTCAGATGTTACCTTATCGTCGGTGGCATTTCTGTTTTCAAGCCCCAAATCATAGTATTCTGTCCTTAAATCAATGTATGGAATAAGGAGTATATCCTTGATGTCCTTCCATATAACTCTTGTCATCTCATCTCCGTCCATTTCAACGAGCGGAGTTTTCATTGTAATTTTGCTCATAGTGTTCTCCTTTACGGTATAATGCAGTATTTTAGCACAAAAAATATTAAAATTCAATATTAAATTATCACGGTTTGATGCCGTGTTGCGTGACAGCTTATATTAACGGCAACGGGAAGCCCTGCTATGTGCGTCGGGAAAGCCTCGATATTTACGCCGAGCGCTGTCGTTTCGCCTCCGTACCCCTGCGGACCTATGCCGAGGGCATTTACCCGTTCCAATATTTCTTTTTCCAAATCGGCATAAAAGGGGTTAGGATTGGGAATATCAATGCTGCGTGCAAGCGCAAGCTTTGCAAGCTCTGCACATTTTTCAAAATTTCCGCCTATGCCTATCCCTAAAATTATTGGGGGACAGGGGCTTGCGCCGGCTTTTTCAACAGTTTCCAGCACGAAATCAATAACGCCTTTCTTTTCATCTGATGGATTGAGCATTTTAAGCGCAGATTTATTTTCACTTCCAAAGCCCTTGGGCAAAAAGGTTATTTCGATTTTGTCGGTGTCATTAAAGCTGTAATGGATTATCGGCGGAGTATTGTCGCCCGTATTTGTACGCATAAACGGGTCAGAAACAATGGATTTTCTCAAAAAACCTTTTGTATATCCTTCCGATACACCTTTTTTTATCGCCTCGTCAAAATTGTCGCCCTCTAAAAAAACCGATTTTCCTATCTTTACAAAAAATACAGCCATACCGGTATCCTGACATATCGGGACTTCTTTTTTTGCTGCAATTTCGGCATTTTTTACTGTGTCCGAAAGCGCCGCTTTTGCGGCGGGGGACTGATTTTTGTTTTTTGCGCTGCAAAGCGCTGAAATTATTGAACTGTCCAGATTGCAGTTGGCATATATGCACATATTTTTTACCGTTTCGGTTATGAGCGACGATGGTATTTTTCTCATATTTTTCTCCTTCAATTCCAAAATGTTGACATATATGCTTAATTATAACATTATTTTTCTTTTTTTTCAATAATATGTGTTTATTCTTTTATAAAAAGGGTATATAATATTTGAGGAAATCCTCATAAGCTTAAAAAGGAGATGTTGGTATGAAGTTTAACATTATTGGAAGAAAAATGACGGTTAATGAAAAAAAGACGGATTACATCACAAAAAAAATCGGTAAGCTTGACAAATTTTTTAAGACTGAGCCTGAGGCAAGAATTGTAATCGGCTCGCGGAGGGATAAAGAATATATTGAGGCAACTATCTATTCCGAAGGGCTTATGATACGCGCAGAGGCGGAGCAGGACGACATTTTTTCGGCAATTGATAAAGCGGTAGATATTATTGAGCGCCAGATAAGAAAAAACAAAACAAAGCTTGAAAAAAGAATTAAACGCGATGCGGTTTCCGACAATAAGCTTATTAGCGGCGAAACATTTTCCGATGAGGAAGAAAGCGAATTTACCGTTATAAAGACAAAGCGTTTCCCGGTAAAGCCTATGAGCGTGCAGGAAGCTATCCTTCAAATGAACCTTTTGGGGCACAGCTTTTTCGTGTTCAAAAATCAGGAAACAGATGAACTGAATGTTGTATATAAGCGTAAAGACGGCAACTTTGCGGTTATTGAATCTGTATAAAAGGAAATTTTTCGGTAATATTACTAAAATATGAGGAAAGGGGGATTTTATGCCAAAATATTCGGACGAGCTTCTAAATGAGATTTTTTCGCAGAATGACATAGTTGACTATGTTTCGCAGTATGTGAAACTCAAAAAGAACGGCAGAGATTATACGGGGCTTTGCCCGTTTCATAAGGAAAAATCACCCTCTTTTCACATAAATCAGGAAAAACAGCTGTTTCACTGCTTCGGCTGCGGGGCAGGGGGTAATCTCGTACAGTTTGTTATGCGCTCGGAGGGGCTTGATTTTGTAGAAGCAGTAAAGCTTATGGCGGACCGCGCAGGAATAATTTTGCCCGAGGACGATATGCAGGTAGATGATAAGCTTTACCAAAAGAAAAAGCGGATACTGGAAATCAATAAAACGGCTGCACGCTTTTATTATGAAACGCTTACAAAAGATGACGCAGGCAAAAAGGGGCTTGAATATCTCAAAAAACGCGCAATAGACGCAAAAACTATAACCAAATACGGTCTTGGATATGCGCCCGATGCTTTTGATTTTCTGAAAAAGCATATGAATAAGCTGGGTTATACCGACGGCGAGCTTTTAGACGCAGGGCTTTTGGTTTCAAGAAACGGCAAGACTTTGGACAAGTTCCGTGCAAGAGTTATTTTTCCCATAATTGATTTAAGAGGAAATGTTATAGCTTTCGGCGGAAGAATTGTAGATGCAGCCGAAAAGGACGGCTATAAACCGCCTAAGTATTTGAATTCACCCGATACCCCCGTATTCAATAAGGGCAAAAACCTTTTTTCATTAAACCTTGCGAAAAAGGATTGTGCGGAAAAATGTATACTTTGCGAAGGGTATATGGATGTGATTTCGGTTTACAAGGCAGGTATTACAAGTATTGTTGCAACATTAGGTACCGCGCTTACCGAAGAGCAGGCAAAGCTTCTTCTTAAATATACAGATGAAATCCTTTTGTGCTATGACAGCGATGATGCGGGACAGGCTGCTACAAAGCGCGCCATTGAGGTAATAACGGGCGTTAACGGAAGATGCCGTATAATGCAGTTAAAGGGCGCGAAGGACCCTGATGAATACATAAACAAAAACGGCGTGGCGCGGTTTAAAGAGGTTATGTTATCCGCCATACCGTCAACAGAATACCTTTTAAATCAAGTTCATAAAAAGTACAATCTTGACACAGAGAACGGAAAAATCCTTTTTGTCGAAGATGCGTCGGGTATTCTTTCTAAAATACAAAACGCCATAGAAGTTGATGCGTATGTAAAGAAAATTTCGGACGAAACGGAAATTTCAAAGGACGCAATTTATACAGAAATCAAAAAGCATAAATCGTCAGGTAAAATTTCAGAAGGCGTTAAAAAAACGGTGCGGACAGGCCTGAATTTAGCAAAAAACAAAAGCAGTACAACCTTAGACGCTGAAAAGAAGCTGTTGAGCCTTGTTATAGGGAGCAAGGCCTCCTACAATGCCGTTAAAGATGATTTTTCGCCGCAGGACTATTCGTACAGCGTACTGCAAAGGCTTGCAGAAATAATATATTCCTGTTATGAAAACGGCGAAGCAATCGAACCGCCCGTAATTACAGCCAAATTCAGCAATGAAGAAGCTGATTTTGTAAGTAATATTTTCTGCAATCTGGAAACTTACAGTAATGAAAAAAACACGGTGATACAGCTTGTAAATACAATAAAGCTTCAAAATATTGATGAAAAAATCAAACAGGCGGAAAAAGAAAAAGATGTCTTAAAACTAAAAGAACTGCTGGATTTAAGACTGAAATTGGAAGGGAATAAAAAATGTCAGATTTAGAACAAAAAAAACAAATGGTAAAAGACCTTATTGAAAAGGGTAAAAAGAAGGGCGTGCTCACAAATAACGATATTGCAAATTCGTTTTTTGACACCGAAATAACCTCGGAAGAAATCGAAACTATTTACGATGCGCTTGAAAAAGAAGGCATTGAAATTGTTGACGATTTGGAAAAGGAATTGGAGGATATTGAGGTTTCAAAAGAGGAACTTGAAGATTTATCTGTCCCTGACGGCATAAATATTGATGACCATGTCAAAATGTATTTAAAGGAAATCGGCAAGGTTGACCTTTTGGACGCAGATGAAGAAGTGGCGCTTGCCAAAAGAATGTCCGAAGGCGATGAGGAAGCAAAAAAGAGGCTTGCCGAGGCAAATTTAAGGCTGGTTGTCAGTATTGCAAAAAGATATGTAGGAAGGGGTATGCTTTTTCTTGACTTAATTCAGGAAGGAAATCTGGGACTCATAAAAGCCGTTGATAAATTTGATTATTCCAAAGGCTATAAATTCAGCACATATGCGACCTGGTGGATAAGACAGGCGATTACAAGAGCGATAGCAGACCAGGCGCGAACGATAAGAATACCTGTTCATATGGTGGAAACAATAAATAAGCTTGTAAGAATTTCAAGACAGCTTGTTCAGGAACTTGGCAGAGAGCCAACCACGGAGGAACTGGCGAAAGAGCTTAATATGTCGGTAGAAAAGGTGCGTGAAATCTCAAAAATTTCACAGGAGCCCGTGTCTCTTGAAACACCGATAGGCGAGGAGGAGGACAGCCATTTAGGCGACTTTATTCCCGATGATGACGCTCCCGCTCCTTCTGAGGTGGCGAGCTTTGTTATGCTTAAAGAACAGCTTGAAGATGTGCTAAAAACGCTTACTGCGCGTGAAGCAAAGGTTTTACGCCTTAGATTTGGGCTGGAAGACGGCAGACCGAGGACCTTGGAGGAAGTCGGCAAGGAATTTGATGTAACCCGTGAGCGAATAAGGCAGATTGAGGCAAAAGCGCTTCGTAAACTTCGCCACCCGTCACGCAGTAAAAAGCTCAAAGATTATCTTGATTAGGGAATAGAAAATGGACTGGATAAAGGTTAGTATATTCACAAAAAGTGCGGGAATTGACGCGGTTTTAGGCATTTTGCTGGATTTTGGCATTGACAGCACGCAGATTTCTGATGAAGGCGAATTCTCTGATTTTTTAGAAGATAACAAAAAAGCCTGGGACTATGTCGATGAAAACCTGCGGAAAGAAATGGCGCAGGAAACGCATATCGATTTTTATGTAAAATCCGACGAAATTGATGTCTTAGACGGCATAAAATCAGAGCTTTTTAAGCTAAAATCAAGTGATAATAACGGCATTTACGGAAGATTGGAGCTTTTTACAGAAAGCCTTAAAAATGATGACTGGCTAAATAGCTGGAAAAAGCATTTTCATACATTTACAATCGCGGACAAGCTTGTCATAAAACCGTACTGGGAGGAAACGGAGATTTCCGATAAAAAGGTTTTTGAGATAAATCCCGGGCTGAGTTTCGGAACGGGCACACACCATACCACAAAAATGTGCCTCGAAGATATTGTAAATATCGTAAAAGATAATGACACTGTGCTCGATTTGGGCGCGGGGAGCGGGATTTTGTCAATAGTTTCCCTTCTTTTTGGAGCTAGCAAGGCTACCGCAATAGATATTGATGAGAATTCGCTTAAAACCATTTCGGAAAATCTTGAAAGAAATAAAATCAGCAGGGACAAATGCGATATTTTAATAGGAAATGTTCTGGAAAATGACGCGCTGAGAGCAGAAGTATCAAAAAGCAAATATGACCTTGTTCTTGCGAATATTGTTGCAGATGTTGTTATTGCGTTACTGCCTTTTATCAGGGAGGTCATATCGCAAAACGGCATTTTTATTGCCTCGGGAATAATTGAGGACAGAATTTCGGAAGTGCGCGAAAAAATTATTTCTTGCGGATTTGATATAATTTCAGAAAAAAGGAGTGCAGACTGGGCGGAATTTATGTGCCGTCTGCAATAAAATTATGTCCAGATTTTTTATTCCGAGAGAACATATTTCGGAAAACCAAATTACCGTAACAGGTGAAGATACGGTACATATAACTAAGGTTTTAAGGCTCAAAAAGGGCGATACCTTGACTTGCTGTGATGGTCAGGGCTTTGACTATGAGGCAAAGATTGCGGAAGTTTCAAAAGCGACGGTATTATGCGATATTTTAAGGAAAACAAAGTCGGATACCGAGCCAAATATCAAGGTAACGCTTATTCAGGGAATACCGAAAGCGTCAAAAATGGACTATATTATACAAAAAACTACTGAGCTGGGAATATCCGAAATATTTCCCTGTGAATTAAATCGATGTGTTGCAAAGCTTGACGGCGAAAAAAAGATTGAAAGATGGCAAAAAATTGCCAAAGAAGCGGCACAGCAGTCGGGAAGGGGAATTGTTCCGACTATCCGCCCCAAAATAAATATAAGTGAGGCGGTAAAGGTTTTAAAAAGTGCCGATATTTCTTTTGTCGCCTATGAATGTGAGGAAAAAACGGTAATTAAAACGGTTTTAAATTCAAAAAGCGAGCCGAAATCTGTTGCTTTTTTGGTAGGCGCAGAGGGCGGTTTTGATAAATCGGAGATAGATTTTTTAATAGAGAACGGAATACCGTCGGTTTCACTCGGAAAGAGGATTTTGCGTACAGAAACAGCAGGCGAGGCTGTGCTTTCTATGATTATGTACGAGATTGGCGACATAAATAGCATTTAAGAGGAAGAAATGGACAAATTTGAACTGGTATCGGATTATAAAATGTCGGGCGACCAGCCGCAAGCAGTCAAAAAGCTTGCTGACGGCATAAAAAACGGCGAAAAATTTCAAACCTTGATGGGTGTTACAGGCTCGGGTAAGACTTTTACTATGGCTAACATTATTGCCGAAGTAAATAAGCCTACCCTTGTTTTAGCGCATAATAAAACGCTTGCGGCACAGCTTTACAGCGAGTTTAAGGATTTTTTTCCGAATAATGCGGTAGAATTTTTTGTCAGCTATTACGATTATTATCAGCCTGAGGCATATATTGCGGCGTCTGATACCTATATCGAAAAGGATTCCTCGGTAAATGATGAAATAGACGAGCTTAGACACAGCGCAACCTTTGCGCTTTTTGAGCGGCGCGATGTAATAATAATTTCAAGTGTTTCCTGCATTTACGGACTTGGCGACCCCGAAGACTATGAAAATCTTATGCTTTCGCTCCGAGTAGGAATGGTAAAGGACAGAGATGAAATTCTTAAAAAGCTCATAGAAATGCAATATGAGCGGAATGACATAAACTTTACAAGAAATAAGTTTCGTGTAAGAGGCGATGTCTTGGAAATATTTCCCGCAAGCAGCAAAGAGTATGCGGTAAGAGTTGAATTTTTTGGCGACGAAATAGACAAGATTTCGCAAATCGATGTTGTAACGGGCGAAATAACGGGAACAAGAAACCATATTGTGATTTCTCCCGCCTCGCACTATGTTACAACAGGCGATAAAATGAAAATAGCAATAGCTGGTATTTTGGAAGAACTGGGCGAAAGAATACGCTATTTCAAAGAAAACAATATGCTCATAGAGGCGCAGAGGATTGAACAGCGGACACTGTATGATGTTGAAATGCTCCAAGAAATAGGCTTCTGTCAGGGTATCGAAAACTATTCACGCTTAATTAGCGGACGCGCGCCAGGCTCTGCACCATATACGCTTTTAGACTATTTCCCGAAGGATTTTTTGATGTTTATAGACGAATCGCATGTGACTGTATCGCAGGTGCGTGCGATGTATAACGGCGACCGCGCGCGCAAAGAGTCGCTTGTTGCATACGGTTTTCGGCTTCCTTCTGCTTTTGATAACAGACCTTTAAAATTTACGGAATTTGAAAAACGGCTCAATCAGGTGATTTTTACCTCCGCAACGCCTGCCGAGTATGAAAAAGAACACTCAAAGGAATTTGTGGAACAGCTGATAAGACCTACGGGACTTTTGGACCCCGAAATCAGCGTAAGACCCATAAAAAATCAGATTGACGACTTGATTGCGGAAATAAATGTCCGGGCAGAAAAGGACGAACGCGTTCTTGTAACAACGCTGACAAAGCGAATGGCGGAGGATTTGACCGATTATTTGCGTGAGGCGGGCATTAAGGTTAAATATATGCACTCCGAGATAAAGACAATCGAGCGAACGGAAATCATACGCGATTTGCGAATGGGCGAATTTGATGTTTTGGTAGGTATAAATTTGCTCCGCGAAGGGCTTGATTTGCCCGAAGTGTCGCTTGTTGCCATTTTAGACGCCGATAAGGAAGGTTTTTTAAGGAGCGAAACATCTTTAATTCAGACGATAGGCAGAGCCGCGCGTAATGAGCACGGAACGGTTATTATGTATGCAGATACGATGACGGGCTCGATGAAACGCGCTATTGATGAAACAGCCCGCAGGCGCGCCTATCAGGAGGAATATAACAAAAAGAACAACATTATCCCGAAAACCGTCAAAAAGGATATCAGGGATATTATTGAGGCTGTTAAATCGGTAGAATTAAAATCTGCCCAAAAGCCGCAAAATATGCAAAAGCTTATCGAAAATTTGCGTGATGAAATGCTTCTTTGCGCCGAAAATCTTGAATTTGAACGCGCGGCGGAGCTAAGAGATAAAATTAAGCGCTTAGAAAACGGGGAAGAATGATGGACAAGTATATAACGATAAAAGACGCAAAAGTGCATAATCTTAAAAATATTTCTCTTAAAATACCTCGGGAAAAACTGGTGGTTTTAACGGGGCTTTCCGGCTCGGGAAAGAGTTCGCTTGCCTTTGATACAATCTATGCTGAGGGGCAGAGGAGATATGTGGAATCGCTTTCCTCGTATGCGCGTCAGTTTTTGGGACAGATGGACAAGCCTGATGTGGAAAGCATAACAGGACTATCGCCCGCTATCAGCATTGACCAAAAGACTACCTCAAAAAATCCGCGTTCAACAGTCGGAACAGTTACCGAAATATATGATTATTTGAGGCTTTTATATGCCCGAATAGGTATTCCGCACTGTCCAAAATGCCACAAAGTTGTTTCACGGCAGACGGTTGACCAGATAACAGATAAAATCCTGTCACTTCCGACGGGTACAAAAATCCATATTTTAGCACCTGTAATAAAGGGCAAAAAAGGTGAACATAAAAAGGTTTTTGAAGATGCAAAACGCGCAGGATTTGTGCGTGTAAAGGCGGACGGTATTCAATATGAATTGACCGAGCCGATTGTTCTTGAAAAGAATATCAAACACAATATTGAAATAATTGTTGACAGACTTATTATACGCGAGGGTATGGAAAGCCGTCTTACCGATTCGGTCGAAACTGCTTTAAACCTTAGCGGTGATGTCGTTATGGTCGAGATTTTAGGCGGGGAAATACTAAAATTTAATCAAAATCTTGCCTGTGATGACTGCGGAATAAGTCTTTCCGAGCTTGCGCCCAGAAGTTTTTCCTTTAATAACCCGCTCGGCGCCTGCCCGACTTGCAAAGGACTTGGATTTCTTACAAAAATCGACCCGAATTTGTTGATTGTTGATGAAAACAGAACGCTCTTTGAAGGCGCAATAAACTGTATGGGCTGGGCAGCTCCCGGAATAGCTGACACAATGGCGCATATGTATTTTAAGGGTATTTTGGAGCATTATAAAATACCGCTTGATACCAAATGGAAGGATTTGCCGGAAAAAGTCAAAAATACCGTGCTTTACGGCACGGGCGGCGAAAAATTTGAGTTCAAATATACGAGAAGTTACGGCTCGGGAACATATAATGCCGTATATGAGGGCATTGTAAACAATTTGGAACGCCGTTACAATGAAACTACATCGGAATACTCAAAAAATGAAATAGAAAAATTCATAAACGAGACCGAGTGCCACGATTGCCACGGCAAAAGGCTTAATGAGGAAGTTCTTGCCGTTACTGTCGGCGGGAAAAATATCTATGAATTTACCTGTATGTCGGTGCAAAATGAACTGGACTTTATAAAAAATCTCAAACTATCCGAAAGAGAAAGTCTGATTGCCAATCAAATTATTAAGGAAATAACGGCAAGACTGCAATTTTTGGTTGATGTAGGTCTTGATTATTTAACGCTCGCGCGGGCTTCAAGCACGCTTTCGGGCGGCGAATCGCAGAGAATACGGCTTGCTACGCAAATCGGCTCGGGGCTTATGGGAGTTTTGTATATTCTTGATGAGCCAAGCATAGGACTTCATCAGCGGGATAATAACAAGCTTATCGCAACGCTTAAACATCTGCGCGATATAGGAAATACCGTAATTGTTGTAGAGCACGACGAAGATACTATGTATGCCGCCGACTATATAGTAGATATAGGTCCGGGGGCCGGAATAAACGGCGGGAATGTAGTTGCGACAGGTACGGCAGAACAGATTAAAAAATCAAAAAAATCTATTACGGGTCAGTATTTAAGCGGCAAAAAGTCTATTCCTGTTCCGAAAACCCGCAGAAAACCAAGCGGTTTTATAAAAATTTGCGGTGCGCAGGAAAATAATTTAAAAAATATTGATGTAGAAATTCCGCTCGGCGTATTTACCTGCGTTACAGGCGTTTCCGGCTCGGGAAAAAGCTCCCTGATAAACGAGATTTTATATAAAGAGCTTGCCAAGGACCTAAACCGCGCTATGACGCACCCCGGCAAGCATACCAAAATTGAGGGTACAGAACAGCTTGATAAGATAATAAATATCGACCAATCGCCCATAGGCAGAACGCCCCGTTCAAACCCTGCAACATATACAAATCTGTTTAATGATATACGGAATGTTTTTGCGTCAACAAACGACGCGAAAATGCGCGGATATGCCCCTGGGCGTTTCAGCTTTAATGTGAAGGGCGGACGCTGTGAGGCGTGCGCGGGCGACGGTATTGTCAAAATAGAAATGAACTTTCTTGCAGATATTTATGTACCTTGCAGCGTCTGCAAAGGGCAGCGGTATAACCGCGAAACCCTTGAAGTAAAATATAAGGGCAAAAACATCTATGATGTTCTTGAAATGACAGTTGACGAGGCATACGAATTTTTTAAAAATCTTCCTCCGATAAAGCGCAAGCTTGAAACTTTAAAGGAGGTAGGGCTTGGCTATATAAAATTAGGACAGAGTTCAACAACCCTTTCGGGCGGCGAGGCACAGCGTGTTAAGCTTGCAACCGAGCTTTCGAAAAAAAGTACAGGCAGAACAATTTATGTGTTAGACGAGCCTACAACGGGACTGCACGCAGCAGATGTTCATAAACTGACCGATGTACTGCAAAAGCTTGTAGATACAGGTAACAGCGTTGTTGTTATTGAGCATAACCTTGATATGATAAAAACCTGCGACTACATTATCGATTTAGGGCAGGAAGGCGGCGATAAGGGCGGTCAGCTAATTGCAACGGGAACGCCCGAAGAAATAATCAAGGAAGAAAAATCCTACACAGGACAATATTTAAAAAGATACTTGGAGAAATAGATGTTTAAACTGATTTTATTTGATTTAGACGGCACCTTGACCGATTCAAAGGAAGGCATAATAAATTGCGTCAAATATGCGCTTGAAAGCTTTGGAATAAAGGAAAATGATGAGAAAAAGCTTTTTAAGTTTATCGGACCGCCGCTTTACGATTCTTTTCGCGGAATATACGGGTTTTCGCACGATGACGCCGTTTGCGCGGTTGAAAAGTACCGTGAGAGATTTACGAATACAGGCATTTATGAAAATACCGTTTACAGTGATACGGCAGAAGCACTTGAACTTTTGAAAAGTCACGGTAAAACGCTTGCGCTTGCAACTTCAAAGCCCTATGTCTATGCAGAGAGAATTTTAAAAAACTTTAAGATTTTTGATTATTTTGATTATGCATCAGGTGCCGAACCTGACGGAAGTAAGGGATATAAGGACGAGGTGATTAGTAAAGTTCTTGACAGCGCAAGCGCATTTTCCTTATCGGAAACCGTTATCATAGGGGATAGGGAAAATGATGTCTTAGGAGCAAAAAAATGCGGCATTTCATCTATCGGACTAAGGCGCGGATATGCCGAGAAAAACGAACTTGAAACAGCGGGTGCGGACTATATTTTTGATAATTTGCTTGACGCTGCCGATTTTATTTTAAAGCAGGAAATTTAGGCAAAATACTTGACATTTTAAACAAAAAGTGTCATAATAATCTTAAAGACGATGAAGAAGACAGTAGTTTTAAGTAAATCCCAAAAGAGAGGAAACATCGCGGCTGTAAGTGTTTCTTGGGTGGCTTAAAATGAACACCGCTTTGGAGTTGCATACCGAACTTTCAGTAAGTATCGCCGCCTCACTTTGCGTTAAAAGTAATTGAGTGATGGTTTTTTTATAAAATCATAATTAGGGTGGAACCGTGCTATTTCAGCATCCCTAAGGAATTTTTTCCTTGGGGATTTTTTATTTAAAGAAAGGAAGATGCAATAATGGAATTAAACGAACTGCAAACACTAAGACATTCAGCTTCGCACGTAATGGCGCAAGCTGTAAAAAGGCTGTATCCCGATACAAAACTCACTATCGGACCTGCTATCGATACAGGCTTTTACTACGATTTTGATTCTCCGCATACATTTTTAGCGGAGGATTTGGAAAAAATTGAAGCGGAAATGAAAAAAATCGCAAAGGAAAACCTTAAAATCGAACGCTTTGAGCTTCCTCGGAAAGAAGCGTTGGAGCTTATGAAGGACGAACCGTATAAAATCGAGCTTATAAATGAACTTCCCGAAGATGCGGTAATTTCGTTCTATAAGCAGGGCGAATTTACCGACCTTTGCGCAGGTCCGCATATTAACTATACCAGCAAGGTCAAGGCATTTAAGCTTTTGAGTGCGACAGGCGCATATTGGCGCGGAGATGAGCATAACAAAATGCTCCAAAGGATTTACGGTACGGCATTTTTCACAAAAGACGAACTGAACGAATACCTTGAAAAGCGCGAAGAAGCAAAAAAACGCGACCATAACAAGTTGGGCAGAGAGCTTGAACTCTTTACAACCTCAGATATTATCGGTCAGGGACTTCCCATTCTTTTGCCGAAAGGTGCAAGGGTTATTCAGCTTTTGCAGCGCTTTGTCGAGGACGAAGAACAAAAGCGCGGCTGGCAGCTTACCAAAACGCCGTTTATGGCAAAAAGCGATTTATATAAGCTTTCAGGGCATTGGGATCATTACCGTGACGGTATGTTTGTTTTAGGCGACCCGGAAAATGATAAAGAAGTATTTGCACTTCGTCCTATGACCTGTCCGTTTCAGTATCAGGCATTTTTAAACCGCGGAAGGTCATACAGGGACTTGCCTATGCGCCTTAACGAAACCTCAACACTTTTCAGAAATGAAGCCTCCGGCGAAATGCACGGGCTTATCCGTGTGCGCCAATTTACCATATCCGAAGGGCACTTGATGTGTACCCCCGAGCAGTTAGAGGGTGAATTTAAGGGCTGTTTGGAGCTTGCAATTTATATGCTTAAAACGCTCGGTCTTTATGAAGATGTTTCCTACCGTTTTTCACAATGGGACCCTGATGACCGCGAAAAGTATATCGGCACAAAGGAACAGTGGGACGAGGCACAGGGCGTTATGGAGAAAATCCTTAATCACCTCGAAATTCCGTATAAAATCGGAGTAGGGGAGGCTGCCTTTTACGGTCCAAAGCTTGATATTCAAATAAAGAATGTTTACGGAAAAGAAGATACTTTAATCACAATTCAGATTGACCAGATGCTTGCCGAAAAGTTCGGTATGGAGTATGTTGATAAGGACGGCACACGCAAAAATCCGTATATTATCCACAGGACCTCTATCGGCTGTTATGAGCGTACGCTTGCGCTTTTGATAGAAAAATATGCAGGCGCATTTCCGGCGTGGCTTGCACCTGTTCAGGTTAAAATTTTGCCTATTGCGGACAGACATCACGATTACGCCCGAAAAATCAGGGAAAAGCTTGCAGATGCAGGAATTATACGGGTTGAGATTGACGACAGAGCGGAAAAAATCGGTTACAAAATCCGTGAGGCACAGCTTGAAAAGATACCCTATATGCTTGTTTTGGGCGATAAAGATATTGAAAATAACGCAGTTTCGGTGCGTTCAAGAAGTGAAGGCGATTTGGGCAGCACTTCTATTGACGAATTTATTAAAAATCTTTTAGACGAAATAAATTCAAAGACAATAAAATAATCAAAACAGAGCTTTGGGGACTTATTATGTCCCCAAAGTGACCGTTTTACCGTTATTTTCATATTATGTAGCGGTGATATGGTATGAAAATTAGATTTAAACGGGTACATAACAGAAAAAGAGTTTTGTTTGGGCTTTTTTTGCTTTTCGCTGCATTTTTAGGCTGTTTATTTATTTTGTATTTTCTTATTTTCCGTTTTAAGCCTGTTTTTCAGGAAAAAGCGGAGTTTGCCGCAAAAAATAAAGCAAATTTAATCATAAACAACGCTGTAACCGACGCGCTTGCGGGAATAAATACCGAAGATTTTGTAAATATTATGCGGGGAGAAAACAACTCTATTTCTTCTATCAATACAAACACGATTGAGCTTAATTTTGTAAAAACAAGGATTTATGATAACCTTAATAAGTATTTAAGTCAATCCAATAATTCAATAGTATACATCCCCGTCGGCAGTCTTACAAAATATCCTATGCTGCAAGGTGTGGGGTATAAAATTCCTGTAAAAATCGTTTTTGATACCGCTTTCAGCATTGATTTTGCAGAAAACTTAAAAGATGCAGGCATAAATCAGGTATATTACGAAACTTATGTTGAAGCGGTTGCAAGCTTTGATATAATATCGGCACTTATGATTTCCGAAACCACTGTTACTTCAAAAATCCCGATTTCCCAAACCCTTATAGTAGGTACAGTTCCTACACAATACGGTTTTTTGTATGAAGATGTAAGGAGATAAAAATGGATAATGTTGAAAAAAGAATAAAAGAGCTTACCGAGCTTCTTGATTATCATTCAAAAAAATATTATGTGGACGATGCGCCTGAGATTTCAGATTTTGAGTATGATAAAATGCTTCGTGAGCTTGAAAATCTTGAAAATGAGTATCCTCAATATATTTCTCCGCTTTCTCCTACTCAAAGGGTAGGCGGAAAGGCGTTGGACAAGTTTGAAAGCGTAACGCATACCGTAGTAATGGAAAGCCTGCAAGATGCGTTTTCCGAGGCGGAAATTTATGACTTTGACAGGAAAGTGCGTGAAAAAATATCGGATTATACCTATGTTGTTGAACACAAAATAGACGGTCTTTCCGTTTCCTTGGAATATGTAAACGGCGATTTTGTGCGCGGCTCAACGCGCGGTGACGGAGTTATCGGCGAAGATGTAACGCAAAACCTGAAAACTGTCAAGTCGATACCACTTTACCTGACCGAAAATATTCCCTTTTTGGAGGTGCGGGGCGAGGTCTATATTCCAAGAGAAACATTTAAAAAAATAAATGAGCAAAGAGAAGAACTTGAAGAGCCGACTTTTGCAAATCCGAGAAATGCAGCGGCAGGCTCACTAAGGCAGCTTGACCCGAAAATTGCTGCAAAAAGGGGTATGCAAATCTTTGTATTTAATATTCAGCAAATCGAAGGAAAGGAAATAACCACTCATATTGAAGGGCTCAGGTATTTGCGGAAATTAGGCTTTACAACTATTTTAAATGACGATGTATTCTCCGAGATAAACTCAGCCTTTACCCGTGTTAAAGAAATCGGAGAGGACCGAGGAAATCTGCCCTTTGATATAGACGGTGCGGTAATCAAGGTAAATGAGCTTTCCAAAAGGCAGGAGCTTGGCTCAACTTCCAAGTTTCCGCGCTGGGCAATTGCCTACAAATATCCGCCCGAGCAAAAGGAAACAAAAATCCTTGATATATTGGTGCAGGTGGGAAGAACAGGCGTTTTAACGCCCCTTGCCGTGCTTGAACCGGTGAGGGTTGCAGGCACGCTTGTTTCACGGGCAACACTCCATAATCAAGATTATATTGACGAAAAAGACATAAAAATAGGGGATACCGTCATAATTCAAAAGGCAGGGGATATTATCCCTGAAATTTTAGAGGTAAAAAAGGAAAAGCGGATAGGAAGGGAAAAGTCCTTCAAAATTCCCGACAAATGCCCGGTTTGCAACGGAAATGTTGTCCGCGAGGACGGCGAGTCGGCATACCGCTGCACGAGTTCTGTCTGTCCTGCGCAAATCAAGAGAAATATTATTCATTTTGTTTCACGGGACGCTATGGACATAGACGGGTTGGGACCTGCCGTTATTTCGCAGCTTTTAGACAATAATTTGATAAAAAGCGCCGCGGATTTATACTATTTAAAGGCAGAACAAATAGAGCCGCTTGAAAAAATGGGCAAAAAATCTGCCGAAAATCTGATAAATGCAATAAATAATTCAAAAAATAATCCGCTTTCAAGGCTTATAACCGCATTAGGTATACGGTTTGTCGGCAGCAAGGCATCAAAAGTAATAGCAAAATCTTTGAAAAGCTTAGACAGTCTTATGAGCGCAAGCAGAGAAAGACTTACAGAAATTGAAGATGTCGGCGAAACTATGGCGGACAGCATTATTTCGTATTTCAAAGAACCACATAATGTGGATTTCGTAGAAAAACTAAGAAACTGCGGAGTAAATTTTGAAGAAAATGACGGGGAAGTGACGGACAACCGTTTTAATGGCTTAACTTTCGTTTTAACAGGCACATTAAGCTCCTATACAAGAGATGAGGCGTCAGAAATAATTGAGAATTTTGGCGGAAAAACAGCAAGCTCTGTATCAAAAAAAACAAGCTATGTTTTGGCGGGAAAAGATGCCGGCAGCAAGCTTGATAAGGCAATTTCGCTGGGCGTTTCCGTCATTTCGGAAGATGAGTTCAAAAGTATGATTTTATGAAAACGGTAGTAGTTGATTTCAGAATTTCAAATAAAAGTATAAATACACTAAAAAATTTGGGTTACCGCATTATAAAAACACCTAAAAATCCTTATGTGGCGGAGGCGATTTGCGGTCACCCGGACATAGTTTTATGCAAACTTAAAAATCACGATTTTTTGGTAGATGCCACATTTTGTGGTTTTTTAAGTGAAAAATGTCGACATTTAAACCTTATAGAAGGAAAAAGTCATCTGCAATCTAAGTATCCCTTTGACATTGCATATAATTGTGCTTTGGTGGGAAATAAGCTTTTTTGCAATGAAAAATATACTGATAAGACAATTTTAGACTATTGCAAGGATAATGATATTAAAATTCTGAATATCAAGCAAGGATATGCTAAATGTTCAATTTGTATCGTATCAGATAATGCAATAATAACAGCAGATAAAAATATTTTTGATACGGCAATTAAAAATAATATAGATGTATTATTGATAGAAAGTAAAGGAATTATTTTAAAAGGATATAATGAAGGATTTTTGGGAGGAGCAACAGGACTTTTAGAAAAAGATTTGCTTGCGGTGAACGGAAATATAAATTTACACAAAGATTGTGACGCAATAAAAAAGTTTTGTTCAAAATACGGAGTAAACACTGTATCTTTATCAGATGAGCCTATCTGCGATGCAGGCTCCATAATTCGACTGTAAGATATGTTTTTTTATTCCAAAATGTATTGACAAAGCCGTTGAAAGATTATAAAATAAACCATAGCAAATTAAGGCATTTATGCCAAAAACGATATCGCAGAGTTTAAAATACATACCATTTTAGTTACAGAAAGGATAATAGTGATATGACAGAGTTAAAAATAGGCTGGTCGGAAGTAAGTATAACACCCGATAAAAAAATAGCCTTAGCAGGACAATTTGCAGAACGAATATCCGAATATGTAGAAACGCCGATAACCGCAACTGCACTTGCCGTTGAATCAAACGGCGAGCAGATGATAATATGCTCCTGTGACTTAGTAAGTATAGGCGAAAATCTGCTGGAAAATGTAAGGGAACAGGTAAAATCCCAAAATAGCGATATAGATACTGACAAAATTATATTAAGCGCAATACATACTCACACATCGCATGTGTATGACCGCGGAGAGTCTGCAAAGCTTTCCGCTGCTACTACGAAGGATATATTAGACAGTTTTTTGCCTCCCGAGAAGCAATATCAGGTAAAGGTTTCAAAAAAGGGCGATGACTTTATGAATAGCAGCGAAGCTCTTGCATTTTTAACCGAAAGAATTGCAAAAGCGGGTATGGCAGGCTACCGTGATATGAATTTATACGGAACGCTATATGACGGAGGCTCATTAAAGCGTGAAATAGGAGCGGAAATTGAAACCTTTGAAATGCTTGAAATTGAGCAGAGATATAACAAGATTACCGATAGCGAAAAACAGGCTGTAATTGATAATGTTATGAGCAAGTGGGACTTTAAAAAGCCTGCAAATCCTGAAAGTATGAAAATAGCGGCGGGATATTATCTTGCTGTTAAACAAATTTGCGACGAGCGTGGATATGATGCGGTATCGTTAAAAGATGTTGACGGTATGAAGAAACTTTTAGGTTTCCCGCCTGCACCGATATTTATGCTCCTTGCTGATGAGGCAGG
The DNA here is from genome assembly GCA_905236685.1 of uncultured Clostridia bacterium. Classification (GTDB taxonomy): domain Bacteria; phylum Bacillota; class Clostridia; order UBA1381; family UBA1381; genus UBA1738. Next base: position 18,406 of record CAJOPD010000087.1, on the reverse strand, counting down.
GCTTTGCACAGTTCCCGAAAACGACTCCTTGGGCTGCATTACACAGCTTATGGTAAAGTATTTAACAGGGCAGTGTGCATTCTATCTGGAATTTTATGAATTTTTCAAAGATAGAGTTTTGGCAGGCGTTCCCGATTATGTACCCAATGAGGTTACAGAAAAAACAGAAGTTATCCCTGCCGCATTCGGAGAGCTTTCAGAAGGTATTTTAAATGTGAGTAAGGTTAAAACAGGTAAGGTTACAATGTGCCGCCTGACCTCAATTGACGGCGAATACTATATGCATATGGTAGTAGGAGAAGGAATTACTCCGAGAAAGTGGGAGGAAGCAGGCTGGACACAGCCCGCACCGCAATTACCCGGACTTGAAATTCTGCTTGACGATGTAGAAGATTTTGCCGACAAGGTAATGTGCCAGCACTATATTATTTCTTATGGCGATAATACCGAGAAAATAAAAAATCTATGTGAAATATTGGGGGTTGAAATCATATGAAGTACTTAATTGACACAGGGAACTTAGATGCAATAAAGCATATTAACGAGTTCTATCCTATTGAGGGTGTAACAACAAATCCGACGCTTGTTTCAAAGGAAAAATCGGATTTTTGGACACTTATCAAGAGCATTAGAGGGATAATAGGCGAGGACAAGGCGCTCCATGTGCAGACAGTTCAGGAAACTGCTGAAAAAATCGTAGAAGAGGCAAAGCTTATTAAGGAAACTGTTGGCGGAAAATTTTTTGTAAAAATTCCGATAGGCGAGGAAGGCTTAAAAGCTACAATGATGCTTAAAAAGTTGGGAATTGGCGTTACTATGACTGCAATCTTCACACCTCAGCAGGCGTTAATTGCAGCCCGTGCAGGCGCATCATTCGTTGCACCGTATGTTAATAGGCTTGATAATATCATAGGCGACGGAGTTCGAGTTGTTGAGGATATCGTTACGGTATTTGATAACTACGGTCTTGACTGCCAAGTCTTAGCTGCAAGCTTTAAAAATGCCGAGCAGATACATAACTGCGCGCTTTGCGGGTGCCATACTGCTACAATTTCGCCGGATTTATTTGAAATTGCAATTTCACACCCGATGACAGACGCTGCAATTGACGGTTTTACTAAGGATTGGAAGAGCATTTACGGGGATAAGAAAATTTTGGATTTCTAAGGAGAGCAACATATGTATAAGGATTTTAAGATAAAACCGCCGTTTTTTGAGATTGGACCTAAGGCTTTTCTCTATGGTGAAGAAATGCTTGCACTTGCGAAGGTAATTGACAAAACGGCGATAAAATATGACCTTGATGTTATTGTAACACCGCAATACACCGATATAAAGCTACTTGCTGACAATACTGAAAGAATTTTGGTATTTGCACAGCATATGGACTATTTGACGCAGGGAAGAGGACTTGGTTCGGTACTTCCAGAAGCGGTAAAAGCGGCAGGCGCTAAGGGTGTTATGCTAAATCACGCAGAGAAAAAGCTTACGCTTGATGTGGTTGAAAAGACAATAAATCGCGCAGATGAAGTAGGGCTTGCTACAATTGTTTGTGCCGATACTGTGGAAGAGCTTTGCGAAATCGCGAAAATGTCACCAAATCTTTTGGTGGCAGAGCCAACAGAGCTCATTGGAACAGGCGTTACAAGCGATGCAAACTATGTTACTGAAACTATTAAAAGAGTAAATGAGATAAACCCCGATATTATGGTGCTTCAAGGCGCAGGCATTTCAAACGGACAAGATGTGTATAACACCATAAAATTAGGTGCTCAGGCAACAGGAACAACAAGCGGTATAATGAAGTCCGACAGACCATATGAAATGGTAGAAGAAATGTTATACAACTTGCGCAAAGCCTGGGACGAATTACATAATTAGTTCAAAATAAAAAAATATATAAAGAGAGGTAGAAAAAAATGGAATTTAAAGTTTTTCAAAAGGAATTGGAGTTACAGTCAAGAGGTTGGATACCGACATTTCACGACATTTCAAAGGAAGTAAATGAAATTGTTGCGGCATCTGGGATTAAGAATGGTACAGTAAGCGTTGTATCCCATCATACAACTTGTTCTGTTATGGTACAAGAATGCTCGCACGACATCGATTCGTTTGATTTGGAGTTCTTGCAGCACGACCTGTTAGACATTATGAGAAAGTTTATTCCCGATTTTATGGAGGAGCATCAATATCGTCATCCGGGACCTATTCACGCACAATACGGTAGATATGTTGACGAACCCGGTGATTTTTCAAGTATGAATACAGACGGACATCTCCGCAGCGTTTTCTTTGGCAGAAGCGAAACTCTGACAGTAAAAGATGGGGAAGTTGACGGCGGAAGATTTGCGCACATCTACTTTATTGACTGGGATCATGTTCTTGCTCGTCATAGACAGGTTAATATTACTGTTATGGGAACAGCCGAAGATGTAGGCGACAGAAAATGGAATAATGGTGAAGTTATCGACACAAAGCATAAGTTTACAGACGAAGAAAAAGCTTATGATCTTCACTATGACTTGCAGTTAAAAAGATAATTTGATTTTAGGGTAGGTTATCCTACCCTAAAAAATATAGGTGGATTTTATGAAATATTTACTCGGTATAGATGTAGGAACAACATCATTAAAGGCGGCACTTTTTGACGAAAATGCGGTATGTGTAAAGTATGTTATAAAAGACTATACTCTCGATGTTTCGGGAGATTTTGTGGAGTTTGATGCAGAAAGCTATTGGAATTTGGCAAAAGAGGCAATAGACGAAATCTCTGCCGAATTTCCTATATATGCACTCGCAATAGATACACAATGCGAAACAATGATTGTAACTGATGAGACCGGAATACCGCTTAGAAAAGCAATTGTTTGGCTTGATAACAGGGCAACGGCCGAGGCAGATGCCATAAAAGCGCATTTTGGCGAAAAGTATGTTTATGATGTTACGGGACAGCCTGAAATTACGGCAACTTGGCCCGCTTCAAAGCTTTTGTGGATTAAAAATAACGAGCCGGAAATATTTGTCAAGATAAAAAAAGTATTGCTTTTGGAGGACTATCTTCTATATAAGCTTACAGGCAAATTTGTTACCGAGCCGACACTTCAATCTTCAACCATATATTTTGATATACATAACAAAAACTGGTGGAATGAAATGCTTGAATTCATCGGAACAGATAAAAGCATATTTCCCGAAATAATTCCCTGCGGCACGCAAATAGGCGAATACTCAGGAATTAAGATTGTAACCGGTGCTATTGACCAGATTGCAGGTGCAATCGGCGCGGGTGTTGTAAAAAAAGGAGTAATAAGCGAGATGACGGGTACAACAATGGTGGTTTTTGTACCAACAGAGCAAATCCCTGCTTACAACCCCGAAAGCAAAACGCCTTGCCATATAAACTATGATGGAAAATATTGCCTGTTAGCTTGGACTGCCACAGCAGGAATTGCTTTAAAATGGTTTAAAAATAATTTCTGCGAAAATTTCAAATTTTCCGAACTTGACGGCTTAGCTGAAAAAGTCCCCGAAGGCTCGGCAGGACTGACATTTTTGCCGTACCTTTGCGGTGCTACTATGCCTAAATATAATCCAGATGCAAAGGGAGTTTTTTTCGGTATAACAATGGAACATACAAGGGGGCATTTTGTAAGAAGTATTTTAGAAGCCGTTGCTTGTATGCTAAAAGCAAGCCTTGATTATATTAAAGCAGATTATCAGGAAATTCGCACTATGGGCGGAGGTGCTATGAGCTCTTTATGGTGTCAGATTAAGGCTGATATGACCGAAAAAACCTTTGTTACGCTGAAAAACGATGAAACAGCCTGTCTTGGCTCCGCAATACTTGCAGGTACAGCAACAGGTGTATTTGAAAGCGTAGAACAGGCGGTAGAAATCGCAGTAAAGCCAAATAAAGTGTATAAGCCAAGCGGAAAGGATTATACAGATTGTTACGAAAGATATCAAAAACTTGATAAAACTTTATGGGGGTAAAGGGATATGATTTCAGACATAGCTCTTCATATGGCACAAAATGCCTATGATATCGAGACTGAGTGCATAAAAGAGGCAAAAAATAATTTTGATAAAAACGCATTTTCAAAGGCTGTGGAGCTTTTAAAAAATGCCGAAAGGATAGCTACATCAGGCTGTGGGCATTCGGGCATTGCCTGCCGGCATTTTGCACACCTTATGTGCTGTATAGAACGCCCTGCGCGGTTTATTTCGCCCGCAGAAGCCGTACACGGCGGCAGCGGTTATCTTAAAAAAAATGATGTTATACTTTTTGCGTCTCGGGGAGGGAAGACCGCTGAACTTATGCCGATACTTGATATTTGCAAGAAAAAGGGTGTAAAAGTGATTACCGTTACCGAAAATTTGGACTCACCTCTTGCAAAAAATGCAGATGTTGTTTTAAAACAGTATATAAACCGTGAAACCGATAAGCATAATATGCAGGGGACCACTTCAACGACCTCGCTCATTGTGATTTTCCACTCACTTCAAGCAGCTTTAATTGAGGAAACAGATTATTCAGAAGAACAATTTGCACTCATTCACCCCGGCGGTGCAGTAGGTGCAAGACTGAATGGGGAGTGATTGATAATGCAAATGGCATTAAAAGACGGAAAACTAAAAGTTGTCACACTTAGCTATGATGACGCCGTTGTTCAAGATATCAGACTTTCAGAAATTGCAAAAAAGTACGGGCTTAAAGTGACATTTAACATAAACGCAGGAAAGTATCTCCCAGAGACCGCAGAAAGAGAACGGTTTTATGGAAGACTAAAATTATCAGAAGCAAAAAAGCTTTACACAAATTCGGGTAATGAAGTCGCAGTTCACACATACTCTCATTCGTTTTTAAAGCAGCTTAGTGACACAGAAATAATAAATGAGATAATCCGCGATAGAAAAAGCATATCAGAACAGTATAACTGTATTGCAAACGGTATGGCATATCCATATGGTGAATATAATGATAGAATTATTGAAATACTGAGAAAATGCGGTATTGTATATTCGAGAGCAGGAAAATCCACCGAAAATTTTGAATTTCCTGAGGATTGGTTAATCCTTAATCCGACCTGTCATCACAGCAATCCAAAACTTATGGAACTTGCAGAAAAATTTGTCACAGATGACCGCTGGAACAGAAGCAAAATGTTTTACCTTTGGGGACATAGTTATGAATTTGACAATAATGATAATTGGGATATTATTGAAAATTTTGCAAAGTTTATAGGCGGAAGAGATGATATCTGGTATGCTACAAATATTGAAATTTATAATTATGTTATGGCATATAAAAGTATTCAAGTAAGCGCTGATTTTAAAATGATATATAATCCGTCAGCGATAGATGTGTGGGCTTCGGATAATAACGGTGTATTTTGCATTGAAGGCGGCAAAACGGTTTTTAGATAAAACTTGTATTTTTATAAAAATATGATATAATATAGTCATATTTGCTTATGATTAGTCTGATTGGGAGGACATATAATGAAACCCGTAAAAATTGCACAAATTGGAACATGGCATGATCATGCATTCTTTACATATCAATGCATAAAATCTTTAAACGAGGTGTATGATTTCGTTGGCTTGGCTGAACCAAGCGGGGAAATATGCCTCTCGTTTAAGTATGAGTCTAATTTAATTACCGTTGAAGAACTGCTTGCTATGGATGACTTAGAAGCGGTAGCAATAGAATGTGAAGAAGAAAAAGCAACATACTACGCACAGATGTTTGCAAAGCGTGGTGTTGCAATTCATTTGGATAAGCCAGGTACGCAAAACTACGAAAGTTTTGCCGAATTAATTAATATTGCAAAAAGTAAAAAAATACCTTTTCAAATGGGATATATGTATAGATATAATCCGATGATTGAAAGATGTATGGAAGATATTAGACAAGGCAGACTGGGAAAAGTATTCAGCATTGAGGCACAAATGAGCGTATGCCATCCGGAAGAAAAAAGAAGATGGCTTGGCAATTATAAGGGCGGAATGATGTATTTTTTAGGTTGTCACCTAATTGATCTTATAATGAAAATTCAGGGAACGCCCAAACGAATAATTCCACTTAATACTTGTACCGAAGATACCCTTTTGAACGGTGCAGAGGACTTTGGATTTGTAATTTTGGATTATGGATATGGGTATTCGTTTGTAAAGGTATGTGCCTGCGAAACAAATGGATTTGAGCGTAGACAGCTTGTGGTTCTCGGAACAGAGGGAACTTTTGAAATAAAACCCATTGAAAGAAAAATGACTAAGAATGATTCAGAATTTATTTCAAAAGCACATGTAACATATAAATCCGATGTAACAGACATATGGAGAGATAATTCGTTTGAACTCGTGAGTGACACCTATGACAGATACAAACCTATGATGTTGGATTTTGCAGCGTACACACGAGGAGATAAAGAAAATCCTTATACATATGATTATGAGCTTGAACTGTTTAAACTGATAATGAAATGTTGTGGTATGTGATAAGCGATTAAAAATACGGTTTCAAGTTGTGTAAAGAGTAATTCGTGAATTTTGGCATTTATTTGATTTAACGGGTGTTTTTTCGACATTATAAGTGGTCAAACCGGAAAATGTGGTGTCGAAAAATAGCGTAATTATCAGCTTTTTGGGTGCAATTATTTGAGGTTACATAAAGAGATTTGATTTTTTATTTATTTCAAAAAGGGAAAAAATTATAAAAAATTATTGAAATTTATATAAACTTATCTCATAAGTGGTCAATAAGTGGTCAAATGAGCAAGACCGTCAAATTGCACAAAAACTAATAAAAATACAAAAAAGGCTATGCAATGTTATAAAATCCCATTCAAAAGATCATATGAAAATATGGTCTTTTTTTCTTACAATAAATGAAAAGAGGTAGAGTAGATGAAAAATAATTTAACGATTGATTTCTTTTATGGTAACGAAGCAGAGCAGTTTTCTTTTTACAGAATACCCAAGCAGATTTTTACCGATAAAAGCTTTTATGAAGTGTCAGCAGAGGCAAAGATTCTATATGGGCTTCTTTTAGATAGAATGTCCCTGTCAATAAGAAATGGCTGGATAGATGGTGAAAACCGTGTCTATATATATTTTAAGGTATCTGAGGCTATGGAATGTATGAATATTTGTAAAGAAAAGGCAGTAAGGCTTTTTGCGGAATTGGATTCAGAAAAAGGGTGTGGATTGATTTTCAGAAAAAGACAAGGGCTGGGAAAACCTTCTTACATATATGTTATGAACTTCAATTCTGTTATATGTGAAGCCGCTGAAAGCAAGGCAGAAAGGGAAGACTTCAAGAAGTCGGAAAAACAGACTTCTGGTGGTCTGGACAGTACCGACTTCAAGAGGTCGGAAATTCCGACCTCTGGTGGTTCGGAAAACAGACTTCAGGAGGTCGGAAATTCCGACTCTAATAATACTGAGATAAATAATACTGATTTTAACGATACAGAGTTTATCTTATCTGATCCTATGCAGGATATGATGGATAGAAGTCTCTACGAGGCAACAATCAAAAAGAATATTGATTATGACAGTTTGATTAAAACTCATAAGAAAGAGGACATAGACGGTCTTGTGAACATAATGCTTGATATTGTTTGCAGTAACAAGCCGTATATGGTTATTTCAAGTGAGAAAACGCCGACGGTTCTTGTTACTGAACGAATGTTAAGAGTGCGTGCTAAACATATCGAATATGTTATGGACTCATTGAAAAGCAATACAACAAAGGTCAAGAATATTAAAAGCTATCTTTTGACAATGCTGTATAATTCGGTTTCAACAATCGGGCACTATTACAGAGCGGAAGCAAGTTATGATTTAGGAGGAGGAACATTATGAAAAAGCAAGAACAAAAACGGACAGAAAGGGAAGAATATCTTTATCACAATACGGAGCTTTTATTAAAAAGATATAGAGATGTAGTATGGAGTGTAGAGGTATCAGCAATTCAAACGCAAATTAGTTTTGAACTGAAAATGGATTGTAAGATAGAGGAGTTTTTGGAAATGTCTTACGAGGCGGGAGCTGATTTATCAGGAACTGACATACAAGAGCAGATGAGGGTAATGGAACGAAACAGAAAAATGCTCAAGCTTATTGAGGCTGCTGTTGATCTTTTAAGAAAAAAGAAAGCTGACGGTGAACTCTATTATTGGATATTGTATTATACATATCTCTCGGAAAAGCCGCCAAGGCGGGTAGAGGATATAATAGACAGCATCAATGCAAAAACAGAGCCTATATCATGGAAAACTTATTATAATAAGCGGAGCAAAGCCATTGAAGTTTTAAGTACAATTTTATGGGGCTTTACTTCAAAAGAATGCCTACCAATATTAAAAGATTTTGCGGAATAACGAAGTATTAAGGCTCACTACTCGAATAGAAAAGTAAGCTTTAATACTTTTTCGTATATTTGCTGTTTACGTATTGATTTCGAATATAATAAATGATAAAATATAAAGAATGGAGGTACTTGATATGAATGAGATTTTTAAGAGAGTAAGCATAAGAAAATTTAACGAAAAACCTGTTGAAAAAGAAAAGATAGAAAAAATATTGAAAGCTGCAATGGCGGCTCCGTCAGCGGGCAATCAGCAGCCTTGGGAATTCTTTGTCGTAACTGATAAAGAAAAGATACAAAAATTGTCAGCATGCAGTCCGTATGCGGGATGCAGTGCAAAGGCTCCTATTGTAATTGTACCATGTTACAGAACGAGCGGACTGAGATTTCCTGAATACGATACAATAGACCTTTCAATAGCAACGGAGAATATATTGCTTGAAATAACAAGTCTGGGACTTGGCGGCGTATGGCTTGGAGTAGCTCCTGACAAAGACAGGATTGATAAGATTGACAAAGAATTGGGAATAGGTAAGGATATTCACGCATTCGCACTTGTAGCTCTCGGTTACCCCGCAGAGGAAAAAACTCAGCAGGATAGATTTGACGAAAGTAGAATTCATTATATTGGGAATTAAAAGGGAATACTTATGGTAAAGATACTGTTTGTCTGCCACGGAAACATATGCAGGAGTCCGATGGCTGAATTTGCGATGAAGGATATGGTTAGCAAAAAAGGTCTTTCAAAGCAGTTTGAAATAAACTCTGCCGCAACAAGTACAGAGGAGATAGGAAATCCGGTTTATCCACCCGCCAGAGAGGAACTGTTAAAGCATGGTATTTCCTGTGAGGGCAAAACTGCACGACGCATGACCAAAGGCGATTATGACTACTATGACTATATAATCGGAATGGATAGATGGAACATACGGAATGTTGAAAAAATTGTCGGAAGCGATAAAGACAGCAAGATTTCTCTCTTGTTAAGCTACGCAGGACTTGAGCGTGACATATCAGACCCGTGGTTTACGGGTAATTTCGGTGCTACATGGAATGATGTTGTAAAAGGGTGTACAGGCCTATAGGAGCATATAGAAAATGAAGTATTGTAACATAAAAAAGGGGACATTTATTTCAAGACCAAATCGCTTTATTGCAGAAGTCAACATTGAAGGGAAAAAAGAAATTTGCCATGTAAAAAATACCGGCAGATGCAAAGAGCTGTTAATTCCCGGCTGTACTGTATATCTTGACAAGAGCAATAACATTGAGAGAAAGACCAAATATGATCTTGTAGCCGTAGAAAAAGGTGACAAGCTCATAAATATGGACAGTCAAGCACCGAATAGTGTCTTTGGCGAATGGCTTAAAAACGGCGGTTATTTTGAGGATATAACACTCATAAAGCCTGAATGCAAATATAATAATTCGAGAATTGATTTTTATATTGAAACAAAAGACAGAAAGATTTTTGCAGAAATAAAGGGAGTTACCCTCGAAGAAAACGGGATTGTAAAATTTCCCGATGCACCGACCGAAAGAGGAGTAAAACATATAAACGAGCTTTGCGATGCTGTAAAAAATGGATATGAAGCATGCATATTCTTTATAGTACAATTGGAAGATTGTTTGTACTTTACACCAAACCGGGAAACACATTCGGCATTTGCAGACGCTCTTGTTAAGGCATCAAAAGAGGGAGTTAAAATAAAATGTCTAAACTGCTTTGTAGAACCTGACTGCCTGTTAATTAAAGATTTTGTAGATGTAAAACTATGAAATTCTGTTTTGTATATTGAATTTCTTGTCAAATTTTATTATAATACACTCGATAAAGAAAATGAAAGCAGGATATCTTATGATTTTCGATAAAGAACAGCTTGAAGGCTCGAATGGGAAGCAAACAGCACAAATGCTATTTGAAAGACAAAAGCAGACACTTGACAGCTTTTTAGAGCGTAATGCAATATCAAAATAACAATATGATAAAAGCCTTGCTACACTTAAAGAGCAGATGAAGATATAAAGGACACTTTGGTGTCTTTTTTTCTTGAAATATACCGTTGAAATCATAAAAGAATTATGATAGAATGAAAAAAATCGGACAAAACAAGAAATTGGAGGCAGACTTATGAGGGATTTTGAAGAATTTGCTGAAATGGATATTGAAGATATGACTCTTGAAGATTTAGAAGAGTACAAAGAGGCGGCAGAGAATAAGTATGATGAACTCTATAACAATGAACCGGATGATTATGATGATACTTATGATGAATGGGAAGATAAGATTTCACAAATAGAGGAGCTTCTTGCAGAGCTTGATTCAAGAATAAGTGAACTTGAATAAAAATGGATATCAAAATAATCAGGAGTAACCGCAAAACCATTTGTATTGAAAGCATGTTGGACGGCTTTATTGTTCCTGCTCCAAAAAGGGCAACAGATACTGAAATAGAAGAATTTTTAAATCAGCATAAGAGATGGATTGAAAAACAGAATCAACGCATAGAAAAGCACAAAGAGGCAATCTCAAAAATAAAGCCTTTAACAGATGATGAGATTTTAGAATTAAAGTCAAAAGCCGAAAAGCTTGTTTTGGAGCGAGCGGCATATTACGCCGAAATAATCGGCGTAGAATATGAAAGAGTGACGGTGAGAATGCAGAAAAAGCGGTGGGGAAGCTGTAGCTACAACGGCAATTTAAGTTTTAACGGCCTTTTAGCCCTTGCTCCAAAAGATGTGCTTGACAGCGTGGTTGTCCATGAACTGTGTCACATAAAGGTTAAAAATCACTCCAAGAAATTCTATGATGAGGTATTAAAGGTATTTCCTGAGTATAGGGAATGCCATAAATGGTTAAAGGATAATGGCGATACGCTGCTATACCTTATTAGAAAATAAAAAGAGGCAGTATCAAGGGGAAAATATGGAAAAGATAAATGAACGATATATGTTTGGTGAAGAAAACGGGTATATTTGTGTAATTGCCGACGGGAAAAGGTATATTCTCACATGCCACCCTTATGAGCCGTGCCTTTTTATCACAGACGAAACCGGAATCAAAACGGCGGTACATAATGCCTTTGATCCTGCCGAATGCTTCAGAGAAGGAAAGACAATCACTTCAATAAGCGGTATGGAATATGATAAAAATGATTTTTGCGAAATGGTAGAGTATGCCGCAGGAATGGGGGATATTGGGATAGAAATAGCGGAAGAGGTGTTTAAAGACCGCCCCAAAAAGAAAAATCCTGAAAAATTATTGCAAAAGGAAAATAATACAGAGGATAATTATACTTTTTGTCCGCCGATTGACTGTGATACAGGCTGTGTAGTCGACTATTATATTGTCAAAAATGAGCATTTATCTGATGATTATAATTCACATTGGCTGGCGCTTGCCATTGCTTGCGGAGAATTGTTTACAGATGACGGTGAACCTGTATGGCAATACAGCATAGGGAAGGCAAAGGCAAAAAAGGTTGATACCTGTGAGCTTTTTGCACCAATCGAAAAAAGTGACAAGCTTAACTATAAAAAAGCATTTCTTGACCCGCCGTATGGGTGCGATTATACTGAAAAGGATTTTAATGCAGTAAATGAAAAGCTATTCCCAAACGGTACAGATGAATTGACGGTTTATGAGTGGACTACCGAATGGTCGGATTATTTCGATGACGGGCACGAATGGTGGGGAACGCTCTGCTATACTGTCTACGACAAAACACTTAACCGCTTTTGCGTAATTCTTGCATCGGCGACAGATTAAAACAATTCCTTTGATGTGTTGGAGGTTATGTGATGGAATATAAAATCAGAGAAATTGCAGAAAAGGATAATAAAGGAGTAGAAGAGCTAATAAGAGTCTGTTTAATTGAATTTGGAGCGAATCATGAGGGAACTGCATGGGCTGATCCTGATTTGGGAAGATTTTTCGAAATCTATAATTCCGAAGGCAATAAATATTGGGTAGCAACAGATGAGTTTGACCGACTAATCGGAGGTGTCGGAATAGGAAAATTAGAAGAACTTGACGGCGTATGCGAACTTCAGAAAATGTATTGTCTATCCGAGGCACGAGGAACAGGACTATCGCATAAACTAATGGAAATAGCTTTAGATTATGCAAAGAATTATTATAACAAATGTTATTTGGAAACATTAGAAAATATGACGGCGGCACAAAAGTTTTATGAAAAATACGGATTTAAAAGAGTGTATGAGCCATTAGTAAAAACAGAGCATTTTGCCTGTGATGTAAGGTACATAAAAGAATTATAAATTTTGCGAAAATGCGGAAAAATAACTGTAAAAAAGACGAGGAGGAATGATTTTGAAGAACAGGATATATCTTTGTATCGACCTTAAATCATTTTACTCGTCGGTTGAATGTGTTGAACGGGGACTTGATCCGCTTAAAACAAATCTTGTTGTAGCCGATAATTCAAGAACGGAAAAAACAATATGCCTTGCTGCCAGTCCGGCGATAAAATCATACGGGATAAAGGGCAGATCAAGGCTTTTTGAAGTGGTGCAAAGAATTAAAGAAGTAAATGCCGACAGAATAAGAAAGGTCGGTAAATTTGAGGGCGAATCATATAGTGACGATGAACTGAAAGCAAATCCTAAGCTTGAAGTATCATATATTGTTGCAACGCCGAGAATGTCGCTGTATATGAAATACAGTACAAGGATTTATGAGATTTACTTAAAATATATTGCACCTGAAGATATTTTGGTATATTCGGTTGACGAAGTCTTCATGGACATAACCGATTACTTAAAAGGCTATAAAATGACACCGAAGGAATTCGCTATGACTGTCATTTTGGATGTTTTGAAAACAACAGGTATAACTGCAACAGCGGGAATAGGTACAAATATGTATCTTGCAAAGGTCGCTATGGATATTGATGCCAAGCATATAGAGCCTGACGAAAACGGTGTTCGGATTTCGACACTTGATGAAATGAGCTATAGAAAACGCCTTTGGGAGCATACGCCCATAACAGACTTCTGGCGTGTCGGAAAGGGATATGCCGCAAAGCTTGAAAAGATGTGCCTTTTTACAATGGGCGATATTGCAAGATGTTCGCTTTCAAAGGCGGGAGAAGATAATCTATACAGAGTGTTCGGTATAAATGCAGAGCTTTTGATAGACCACGCATGGGGCTATGAACCTTGCACAATGGCAGATGTCAGAAAGTATAAACCGAGAAATAATTGCATAAGTTCCGGACAAGTCCTGCAAAGCCCGTATGATTTCCAAAAAGGCAGACTGATTGTTCAGGAAATGGCGGATCTGTTAGCACTTGATTTGGTAAGAAAAGAGCTTGTTACAGACCAAATAGTTCTCACAATAGGCTATGATATAGAAAACTTAACGAATATAGATATAAAAAGCAAATACAAAGTTGAAGTAACAAAGGATTTTTACGGAAGAAGCGTTCCGAAGCACGCTCACGGTACAGGTAATGTCGGAAAATTCACGGCATCGTCAAAGCTTATAACAAACGCAACACTTTCGGTATATGATAAAGAGGTAAATCCAGACCTTTTGATAAGACGCGTGAATATAACGGCAAATCACATCATGCCTGAAACAGCGGTTGAAGAAAAAATCCTTTATGAACAGCTTGACCTGTTCACGCAGTATGAACAGGTTTTAAAAGATAGGGAAAAAGAAGCGGAAAAGCTGTCAAAGGAAAAGCGGATACAAAAGGCTATGATTGAGATAAAGGAACAGTTTGGCAAGAATGCCATTATTAAAGGTATGAATCTTAAAGAGGGGGCAACCACTATTGAAAGGAATAAAATGGTGGGAGGTCATAAGGAGTAGAAATGGGTAAATATGACGATATAATAAATCTTCCGCATCATAAGTCAGCTACGCGAAAACAGATGTCTATGATTGACAGAGCGGCACAGTTTGCTCCGTATATGTCCCTTTCCGGATATTCCGATGATGTTAAGGAAACTGCCAGACTGACGGACACAAAGCTTGAGCTTAGCGAGGGAGAAATAAACCATTTGAATCGAAAATTAAACTATATTGCTGAAAACAAGCTAAAAGAAGAATTCAGCGTAACGTATTTTGTTCCCGACAGTAGAAAAGAGGGCGGAGAATATGCTGTAAAGACAGGCATAATCCGCATAATTGATGATATTTACAAGAAAATCATATTCAAAGATAAAACGGAAATTTACTTTTCTGATATTTTACAAATAGACGGAGATTTTCCTGATGAACTATGAAACAAATGAGATTATGAAAGAAATTGTATCAGCCTTAAAGAAGGCAGGATACAGCCCTCGTGAGCAGATAAGTGCATATCTTGCCATTGGCGATCCTAAATATATAACAAAGCATAACGGGGCAAGGGACAAGATACAAGCTCTTGAAAGAGCAGCAGTAAAGGAATACTATGAAAGAAAGATATTGCAATGAGATATATACATTAATTCAAGAGGGTATATAAAAAATTCATAAAGATAAATAAAAGGGAAGCTTGATAATCATGGCAGGAGTAACAAAACATATTTTTGAACACGAAATTAGAGATATTATTAATATGTGGTCTAAACAAATTGAAACTTTACAACCTGTTTTGCCACAAGAATATACTGAAAATGACATAATAGAACTATTAAAGAAGTATTATCCGCATGAGTGGAAAGCTGTCGAGGATAAATATTCATATTATAAAACAAAAGATAAATATATAAAAAGGAACTTTGGGAAAAATCGTTATAATATGGATAAGCCGGAGATTTTGCTTAAAAATGTATTCATATTTAAGAAAATATTATCTGATGATTATAAAACAATATGGGAAAACAATTATTCAGAAGATGCACAGACTGCAGCTCAAAGTGCGTTATGGGCTAAGAGGAAACCAAAAATTGAAAAAATTAACCTAAAAATCGAAAAGGCGTTAAAGAAGACTCAACAAGTTACACCGGCGTTCATTGACCAACTAATTGGTTTATATGAGAGAAAAAATACAACACAGCAAGATAAAGTGTATATTTTGCTTGAACTTAAAAAGTACTACAGCCCTAAGATAATCCGATTTTTCTTTAAGTTAAATGATACAGAAATAAATCAGCAATTGCGTTGGGAAGCTTTTTTTCACTTGCAGAGTTTTAACTATCCCATACGGGTGAGAAAGCAAAAATATATGCAAGTGCATACAAGAAATAAAAAGAGAAAGAATTTTCTAAAAAATGTATATGCAAAACAGATATATAGAATTCCCGAAAATCCAGAAGAATTAGAATATAGAATAGAAAATTCAAAAGAACAAAAGCTAAAAAAATACGATTATTTTATATCTCACAGTAGTAAAGATCGAGATTCTGTACAAGACTTAATTATGTTTGAAAACAGTAAAGGCCGGGATGTTTTTTGTGATTGGATTAATGATGTTGATTACTTAAAAAGACATCTGGTATGTGAAGCGACACTTAAGGTTATAGAGAAAAGATTAGAACAATCTAACGCATTGATTTTTGTAGAATCAGAACATTCACTAAATTCTGTTTGGTGCAAATATGAACTAAATTATTTTTCTGTGTTGAAAAGACCGATATATGTAATTAAAAAGAGTGATATTGATAATAAAACCTTTGAACTTGTACAGATGAAAGAAAAATGGTTTACTGACCCAAATTATAAAAAGTTAGCACTAATCAAAGGAAAGGAAATAACAAATCGATCAAAGGAGTGATTGTACAGCTTGAAATTACTATCCATTCCCGCTAATTTTACCAATACTAATAATGACCGCAGATTCATCTGATATATTTTATAGTTGTATTAAAGAAGGGACACAAAATACAATAAATTACGCAAGAATAAGGAATGTCGATGTAATAAATATATTGGAATAAAGTATATAGATTTTACAATAACAGTAAAGGAACTTACAAAACCAATCATAAAAAATATATTAAAAAAACACGGTTTTGGGGTTTTCATTACATTTTGACCGTGATATAATGTTATCGTGATTTTTTGCGTTGCGAGGAAAGAAGCATATTTTGTGCTTCTTTTTAATTTGAATTTAGAGGTGAATATATTGAGCTTTAAGGACTGCTTTGCAAATCAAGGGCGATGTTGCAGTATTTTGAATGAGAAGTTATGTGAAAGAGGCAATTGTTCGTTCTATAAAACGCACGAACGGTTTTCGGAGGATAGCAAACGCTATCCTCCTATTGATTATAAACATTTTCTTGAAACAGGAGAAAAAATAGTATTAAAGCGAAGGACGGACAAGCTATGAGAAAAATTTACATACTTACTGACAATGAAAAGAAAAATTCCGTAAAAGTATTTTTAGAAACAGCACAGCCAAAAATGAAAAAGAAATTTGAGTTTATGAAGGCATATCTCGAAGATGAGAAAAATATTTTGTGTGAGCCGTATATAAAGCATTTCGGCACGGAACGATATAAGGAGCTTTATGAAATAAGATTACGGTCTGCACGGACAATGATAAGAATAATATTTTATATGGCGGATAATAATGTTATTCTGCTTCACGCTTTTCAAAAGCGGGACAGAAAGGATACAGAAAATGCACTTGAATTTACAGTCAAGCTGTTAAACGAGCAAAAGGCAAAAGCCTTAAATCCTATGGAAAACTTGGAGGAAATATGATATGACGGGGGTTTTAACTTTATTTGGAGAAACGCACTTGCAGGAAGCTCTGCAGAAAGCATTTGTAAAGAATGACCTTATATTTGAAGCAGAAAATGCGGTGACTTCGGTACAGCTTTTAAGCTATGCAGAACAAAATGCACAAAAGACTGATGTTGTTATAATTGCCGCAAGTGCTGTTACCTTATCCTCTATATTTGATTTAATAGACGATATCCGAAGCATCAAGGAAAGTATGAGAATTATCGTCATACTAAATGGAGGCAGAGAACAATACCTTATATTAAAACCTCTAAATATCGAACAGCAGGGCTATCCCTTCTTCGCAGGAGAGATGGTGCTTGAAACAGAACTTGATATAGAGGGCGAAAATCCCGTATTGGAACTTGATATAAAGGGAATAAACGCAGTTAAAATCAAAATCGGAGATACCGAAAAGGTTATGCTTACCGATAACAGACTTCCTCTTAGTGATTTTGGCGTAAACGGCAGGGTTAAGACAGAAATCACACTTATCAATAACCTTCGGAATATGTTAGGACCGCATCACTTAAAAGAAGGCGAAAGTTATTTTGTAGGTCCTTGGTCTTTCTTCAAGGAAAAATGTATCTGGGCAAGCAATCCTGAAAAAGATTGGAACGACAACTACTGCTTTGCCCAAATGAGTATTTGTAATAAAAAGAAGAGATAATTATAAAAAGGATATATGACGTAACAAAACCATTTTACGATTAAGGAAAGGGAGGTATACTATGCATATAGATACAAATAAGATAACAACTATGACGGAAGCAAACCAAAATTTTTCAAAAGTGGCAAAACTTGCAGAAAATAACGGTCAGGCTGTTATATTCAAAAACAATAAGCCTAAATTTTTGGTAATTGATATTGATTCAAATGATTATTTTGAGATTACCGATGATGAAAAGATTGAAGTAGCGGCAAAAAGAGTCCTGAACAGGTATAAATCTGCGTTTACGGAGCTTGGAAAATGATTAAATTTGATAAAGAAAAGGTGCTTTTGCTGTATCAAATACTATCACAGGAAATAAGTGAAGCAGTTGGAGAAACAGATTTAGAGCTTTTGGATAGTATTTTGGAAAATACTTATGCCGAATCCGAAGGTGAAGAATTATATAAAACAAAAGAGGAAAAAGCTGCAGCTTTGGGACTTTTGCTTATTACAAATCGCACATTCGCTTGCGTAAATACACGTATGGGCTTGTACGTTATGCTGACCTCTTTAGAGGTTGGCGGAATTAGAATGACTTTTAGTAATGATGATGTAGTAAAGCTTGGTCGTTCTGTTGAAATCGGAAAAATGCAATATGACGATATACTAAAATGGATTAAAAGGTTCGAAATGGAAT
>CAJOPD010000086.1 GCA_905236685.1 uncultured Clostridia bacterium | reverse complement strand
CCCGATATGTATATAAAAATTGTAAAGCCCGACACCGATACAGAACTTCCGTACGGTGAGGAGGGCGAAATCTTAATAGCAGGTCCTACCGTTATGCAGGGGTATTTAAATAACGCAGAGGAAACGGAACAGGTTATGCGAACTCACGCGGACGGTCTTACCTGGATATATACGGGCGACCTGGGGGTTATGGATAACGAGGGCTTTGTGTACTTTCACGGCAGAATGAAACGAATGATAATTTCGTCGGGATATAATGTGTACCCCTTGCAGATAGAAAACATCTTAAACGCGCACGATTTTGTTGATACAAGCTGTGTTATAGGCGTTCCCGACGCGTACAAAATGCATAAGGTAAAGGCTTTTATAAAGCTAAAAAAAGCTGTGCCCGCAAATGACGAAACAAAAGCCGAGCTTATGGATTACTGCAAAAAAAACATCGCAAAATATGCGATGCCCTATGATATAGAATTCATTGAGGAATTACCGAAAACGCTTGTCGGTAAGGTGGATTACCGAAAGCTCGAAAGGGAAGAATTGGCAACGGTATAAAAGGCGGAAAACCCCCGCCTTTTTTTGTGTCACGGCAGTAGGTCATCTCATAAAATAATAGAGGGTGATATTTTTATGAGATATGACAGAGTAAGGGCGGTCGAATATGCAAACAGATGGGCATATGCCAGAAACCCTGAATTTTTTGATTTTTCAGAGCTTGGGGGCGACTGCACAAATTTCGCGTCACAGTGCCTTTATGCAGGCTCGGGAGTTATGAATTATACGCCTGTTTTCGGCTGGTATTATATAAACGCGTCAAACCGCACTGCCTCCTGGACGGGCGTGGAATTTTTGTATAACTTTTTAATAAATAACAAAGGTGTCGGACCGCAGGGCGAGCTTGTTGAGCTTAAAAGAATTATGGCAGGGGATATTGTCCAGTTGAAATTTAAGGAAGGACCTGACTTTAACCATTCACCTGTCGTGGTGGACGCAGGCGACGGCACACCTGAAACGGTCTTGGTTGCGGCGCATAGCGTGGACAGCAATTGCCGCCCCCTTTCAAGCTATGTTTATCGGGGAATACGACCGATACACATCTATAATGTAGGAACTTAAAAAATGCGGTAAGTTAAAACTTATCGCAATTTTTTTAAAAAAGTATTGACAAAGCAGGAAAATGATGTTAAAATACTACTAACCTACTAATTAGGTAGGTAAAAGGAGGCAAAAAATATGGGAAAAATTTACAAATCATCAGACGAACTAATCGGAAAAACTCCTATTTTGGAGCTTACACACATTGAAAAAGAGGAAGAGAGCGGCGCAAAAATTTTTGCAAAGCTGGAATATTTTAATCCCGCAGGTTCGGTTAAGGACAGAATTGCAAAGGCGATGATAGACGACGCAGAAAAAAAGGGCTTGCTTAATGAAAATTCTGTAATAATAGAGCCAACCAGCGGAAATACGGGTATCGGTCTTTCTATGGTAGCGGCGGCGCGTGGCTATCGGATAATAATAGTAATGCCTGAAACTATGTCGGTAGAGCGCAGACAGCTTATGAAGGCGTACGGAGCGGAGCTTGTTTTGACTGACGGCGCAAAGGGAATGAAGGGCGCAATAGCAAAGGCGGAGGAACTTAAAGCGGAAATTCCGAACAGCTTTATAGCAGGTCAGTTTGTCAATCCCGCAAATCCCAAAGCACATTTTGATACAACAGGTCCTGAAATTTATGAGGATTTGGAAGGAAAAGTTGACATTTTTGTTGCAGGCGTTGGCACTGGCGGTACCGTGACGGGTGTCGGCGAGTATTTAAAATCCAAAAACCCCGATGTAAAGGTGGTAGCGGTAGAGCCGCAAAGCTCGGCAGTTTTGTCAACAGGCGTTGCGGGAGCGCATAAAATTCAGGGTATAGGCGCAGGATTTGTGCCCGAAGTATTAAATACAAAAATCTATGATGAAATTATACCCGTGTCCAATGAAGACGCTTTTGAAACAGGCAGAAGAATAGGCAGGAGCGAGGGAGTGCTGGTCGGAATATCGTCAGGTGCGGCTGCATATGCTGCGATAGAGTTGTCAAAGCGTCCAGAAAATAAGGGGAAAAATATCGTTGTATTGCTTCCCGATACGGGTGACAGATACCTGTCGACACCGCTTTTTGAAAAGTAAGAGGCGTATTATGCTTATATCTACAAAGGGGCGTTATGCCGTAAGAGTGATGATTGATTTGGCAGAAAACGGCGGAAAAGACTATGTGGCAATGAAAACGGTCGCAGACAGACAGGGCATTTCGCTCAAATATATCGAAAGAATTCTGCCGCTTTTAACAAAAGCGGGACTTATTGAGGGTATGCACGGAAAAGGCGGCGGATACAGGCTCGCGAAATCGCCCGAAAGCTGTACCGTAATGGAAATTTTAATAGCGGCAGAAGGCTCTATTGCGCCTGTTGCCTGTCTTGCAGAGGGCGCAAAGCCGTGCGAAAGAGAAGGCAAATGTCGAACTGTCAAAATGTGGAAGGGCGCATATGACCTTTTAAAAAACTACTTTGATAACATAACCGTTTTGGACCTTATGAGCGATAATATTGCCGATAATTATGTAATTTAAAAAAGATGATTGCAATAAAGTGCACCCCAAAAGTATCAAGCTTTTGGGGTGCATATCAAAAATCATCTTTTTTTAGTTATATTTTGCAAAATGCTTTTTTATTGCCGAAAATGTTTTGTCGCTTATACAGTGTTCTATTTTGCAGGCGTCGTCTGCCGCTGTTTCTTTGTCAACGCCAAGCGCCTCAAACATTTTTGTAAGAGTTGTATGGCGGTCATAAACCTCCGCAGCTTTTTTTCTGCCCTTTTCAGTAAGAATAATGCCATCGCGGTAATCCGCCTCAATATAACCCTCCTCTTTTAAAATGTTCATCGCACGGCTCACCGAGGGCTTTGAGTAGCCCATATACTCGCTGATGTCTATCGAGCGCACAGTTCCGCCGTTTTTAGAAAGAAGAAGTATCGTTTCAAGATACATTTCCTTTGATTCATTGACAGCCATATATCTCACCTCATTTACATACTACCATATTTTTTCAAAAATTGCAATAGGGTAAAAATTCATATAAAATATACAAAATATTAGTTAGCAAGAGCTAACCAATTATATATACTGACGAAATTAAGCGATAATTGCGCAAAACCATTGACAAGTTAGCATAAGGTAACTATAATATAGTAAAGGTTAGCAAGGACTAACCAAGACTTTGGTAAGGAAGTGACAGTATGATTCCCATAAGCTTTGCAGAAATCGGGCAAGAGTGTGTAATAAAGAGAATTGGCGGCAATCCTGAGATAAAAAAGCATCTTGAAAATCTGGGATTTGCAGTAGGCGGAAACGCAACTGTTATAAGCACTTTGGGCGGTAATGTTATTGTTAAGGTAAAGGAGTCGCGTGTTGCGATTGACGCCGCGATGGCGAATAAAATTTTAGTATAAAAAGAGGGGGGTAAATATGAAAACTTTAAAAGATGTTAAGGTAGGAGAAGAGGTACAGGTAGTAAAGCTCACAGGTGAAGGTGCGGTAAAGCGGCGTATTATGGATATGGGCGTTACCAAGGGCACAAAAATTTATGTGAGAAAAGTTGCGCCTTTGGGTGACCCTATTGAAGTTACCGTACGCGGATATGAGCTTTCGGTGCGGAAACAGGACGCGCAGATAATTTGCGTGGAATAATTTTTTTAAGAGGTTGTTAGCATAAACTAACTTAGGGGGTAGAAATTATGAGTATAAAAATTGCACTTGCGGGAAATCCAAACAGCGGAAAGACTACGCTGTTTAACGCACTTACGGGTTCAAATCAGTTTGTGGGGAACTGGCCCGGCGTTACCGTTGAAAAAAAGGAAGGAAAGCTGAAAAAGAACAGCGATGTCACGATTACAGACCTTCCCGGCATATATTCTCTTTCGCCGTATACGCTGGAAGAAGTTGTTGCGAGGAATTATCTGATTGACGAAAAGCCGGACGCCATACTTAATATTGTTGACGGAACCAATATTGAAAGAAATCTGTATTTAACAACACAGCTTATCGAGCTTGGCATACCCGTTGTTGTCGCGGTAAATATGATTGATATTGTGAGGAAGAACGGCGACAAGCTGGATACAAAAATGCTGGAAAAAAGGCTCGGCTGTAAGATAGTGGAAATATCGGCATTAAAGGGTGACGGAGTTATGAAGGCGGCAGAGGAAGCGATATCAGCCGCCAAAAACGGAAAATCGGTGCCGCCGCATACATTTTCAGGACCTGTCGAGCACGCAATAGCGCATATTGAGGAGGCAGTGCTTCATAATATGTCGCTTGATGCGCAGAGATGGTATGCAATAAAGGTTTTTGAGCGTGACGAAAAGATTATAAAAAAGCTGAAAATAGAGCCCGACACGCTTTTGCATATTGAGGAGGATATAAAGGCGGCGGAAAGCGAGCTTGACGACGACGCGGAAAGCATTATCACAAATGAAAGATATGTATATATTGCAGAAATTCTTAAAACCTGTTATAATAAGAAAGATGCAGGTAAGCTTTCCCATTCTGATAAAATAGACAAGATTGTAACGAACAGATGGTTGGGACTTCCCATATTTGCGGCGGTTATGTATCTTGTGTACTATATTTCTATGGTAGGTATAGGCGCAGCATCTACCGACTGGGCAAATGACTGCCTTTTTGGCGATGGCTGGCACTTGTTCGGCATAGGCGGCGGAGAATATGAGGAAGTAAGCGAAGAATATACTGATAATTTGAATGCGGTAAACGCCTTTTATGAGCTTGATACCGAGGCGGAGGACTTTGACAGCGATACTGCACTTTCCGAAATGAAGAAAGTATCGGGAAATGCGACTTCAACTGTCCGGGTTGAAGATGAGGAAACCTTGGCGACATCAGATGTTTTGGTTTACTATGACGAAGTCCCGCAAGACGCAGGTGAAGATGTGCTTTCCGTTTCATATAAGGATGCGGTAAGGTACTTTGAGGTAAACGGATTTGATGAGCCCGACCCTGCCGAATACGGAATTTGGATTAAGGGAATACCGGCACTTATCGGCGAAGGCTTGGAAAAAGCAGGAGCGTCGGAATGGCTTTCGGGGCTTATATTAGACGGTATCGTAGCAGGCGTTGGCGCCGTGCTCGGCTTTGTACCGCAGATGCTCGTACTGTTCTTCCTGCTGGCATTTTTGGAGGCGTGCGGATATATTGCAAGAATTGCGTTTGTACTTGACAGGATTTTCAGAAAGTTCGGTCTTTCGGGCAAATCATTTATTCCGATGCTTATCGGCACGGGCTGCGGCGT
>CAJOPD010000085.1 GCA_905236685.1 uncultured Clostridia bacterium | reverse complement strand
TTTGCCCTTGAATACCTTATATAAAGGCGGCTGTGCAAGATATACATTTCCGTTCTCAATTAACGGACGCATATACCTAAAGAAGAATGTCAAAAGCAGAGTTCTGATATGTGAGCCGTCAACGTCGGCATCTGCCATAATTACGATTTTGCCGTATTTTAGCTTGGTTATGTCAAATTCTTCGCCTATTCCTGCGCCGAGCGCCTGTATTACAGGGAGAAGCTTTTCGTTTGAATAAACCTTGTCAATTCTGGATTTTTCGACAAGATTTGCGTTTTTGCCCTTAAACACCTTGTAAAGCGGCGGCTGTGCAAGATACACATTCCCGTTTTCGATTAAGGGACGCATATATCTGAAAAAGAAGGTTAACAAAAGCGTTCTGATATGCGAGCCGTCAACATCGGCATCTGCCATAATGACGATTTTGCCGTATTTCAATTTTGTTATGTCAAATTCTTCGCCAATTCCCGCGCCCAAAGCCTGAATAACGGGGAGAAGCTTTTCGTTTGAATAAACCTTGTCAATTCGTGATTTTTCAACATTAAGCATCTTGCCCCAAAGCGGAAGAATTGCCTGAAAGCGCCTGTTTCTGCCCTGCTTTGCGGAGCCGCCGGCGGAATCTCCCTCGACGATATAAATTTCCGCATAATCAGCGCCCTCGTCTGTGCATTTTGCAAGCTTGCCCAAAAGCGAGGAGTTGTTTGCCTGCGCATTTTTGCGCGTTGCTTCCCTTGCCTTTCTTGCCGCTTCTCTTGCGCGGGAGGCGGTAAGTGTTTTTTCGATTATCGTCTTTGCAATTCTCGGGTTTTCCTCCAAAAATGCCGAGAATTTGTCGTTTAAAGCGTTTTCAACAAGCGTTCTTGCCTCGGAATTTCCGAGCTTTGTTTTTGTCTGACCTTCAAACTGTGCCTCGGAAACCTTTACGCTTATGACTGCGGTCAAGCCTTCCCTGGTGTCCTCGCCCGATAAATTGTCCTCTTTCTCTTTTAAAAGGTTATATTTTCTCGCGTAATCGTTTATCACACGGGTTAACCCTGCTTTAAAGCCCGTTTCGTGCATACCGCCGTCAATCGTGTGGATATTGTTCGCAAAACTCAAAATTGCCTCGCTGTATGCGTCGGTATATTGCATAGCAACCTCAACCATCATATCCTTGCGGCTTGCCTCAAAATAGATAATATCATCGTGCAGCGGGTCCTTGTTCTTGTTAATGTAGGAAACAAACTCCTTGATACCGCCCTCGGCGTACAAGGTTACCGTTTCGGGATTTTCTATGCGCTTGTCGGTAAAGAGTATTTTAATGCCCTTGTTCAAAAATGCCTGTTCGCGCAGTCTTTTCAAAAGCACATCATAATCAAATTCCAGCGTTTCAAAAATTTCGGGGTCGGGCTTAAAGGTGATTTTTGTGCCTGTTCTGTCGGTATCGCCGATAACCTTCAAGTCGCAGGTGGGCTTGCCGCGCTCATAGCTCTGGTAGTGAATATGCTGCCCGTCCGAAACCTCAACTTCAAGCTTTTCGGAAAGCGCATTTACAACCGACGAGCCTACGCCGTGCAGACCGCCTGACACCTTGTATCCGCCGCCGCCGAACTTTCCGCCTGCGTGGAGGATTGTAAGAACAACCTGCACGGTCGGGATTTTCTCCTGCGGGTGTATGCCGACGGGTATGCCTCTGCCGTTATCGTCAACCGTTACCGAATTGTCGGGATTTATATCCACCTTAATTTCGGTACAGTAGCCCGCCAATGCCTCATCAATGGAATTATCCACAATTTCGTAAACCAAATGATGAAGACCTGCCGAAGAGGTAGAGCCAATATACATACCCGGTCTTTTTCTGACGGCTTCAAGTCCTTCCAGGACTTGTATTTGGTTTTCGTCGTACTTAGTTTCAATTTTTTCCATTTTCTTTTCTCCTGAAATTTATATAATATTCTCAGACCGAGCACGCTTTAAGAGGGTGCGTGCCGCCAGAGATGAAATATACACCTGATTTTTGCCTGAAACCTCCGTCACAATAAAGGATTTGGGCAAATCATCGGTAACATCGGAAATCTCGCCGTTTTTTTGGGCTTTCCTTAAAAACGAGCGTGTTTTTGCGGAAACTGTCGTGTTGTCCATATCAAAAATGCCGATGATATCGTCCGTTTTAACGGCAACATCGCCGCCTAAGTGAAGATACAATTTTTACTCCTCCCGCTTTGTAACCTGTCCCGATACTACTTCAAAAATATCCGCGGCGCTGCCGCTTTCGGTATCCTCCAAGTCGGTGCAGGTAAGTATCACCTGCTTGTCCTTAATCCTGCCTGCAAGGTATGCGCGGCGGCTAAAATCAAGCTCGCTCATTATGTCGTCCAAAAGCAGTACGGGGTATTCGCCGCGTATGTCCGCAATCAGCTCCATCTGCGCCATTTTAAGACTTAAAACAGCCGTTCTCTGCTGACCCTGTGAGGCGTAATTTTTAATTTCCTTATCGCCTATAAAAAATCGGATTTCGTCACGCTGTATGCCGTAAAGGCTTGCGCCGTTTTCAATTTCCCTTGCCGAAACCGAGGAAAGTTTTTTGTAAAAATTCTCCTTATCCATTATATCACAATCTACGCTCGGTGTATATAGTAAATTCAAATTTTCTCCGCAAACTTCTTTATGAATTTCTGCCGCAAAAGAGTTTAATTTTTGTATAAAATCGGCACGGTACTTCATAATAAAGCTGCCGTCCTCTGCAAGCTGTTCATTCCACACATCAAGCATATCATTCTGCGGCTTTTCGGAAAAACGCATCTTTTTTAAAAGGTTATTCTTCTGCGCAAGATTTTTGTGGTATGAAATCAGCCGCTTTAAATAGATGGGGTGGAGCTGGCTTATTGCCTCGTCAAGAAAATGCCGCCGCAAAAGCGGGGCGCCCTTTATAATCTGCAAATCCTCGGGCGAAAACATAACGGCATTTAAGTACCGCATAAGCATTGACAGCTTTGTTATGGGCACACCGTTCACCGTTATCGATTTTTTGCCGTTTTTGGCAAGCTGCAAAATCGCTTTGTAATCGCGGTTTTTGTCGGAAAATTCAAGGCACAGCCGCATAAAATCCGCCCCGAACATTATCATTTCGGTATCCGATTTTGTGCGGTGGCTTCTCCCGTGCGAAAAGAGAAAAATCGCCTCCAAAAGATTTGTTTTCCCTTGTGCATTTTTGCCGAAAATGATGTTTGTGTTTTTGCCAAAGAAAACGGTTTCATTTTTGTAATTCCTGAAATTGCAGGCGGTAAGCTTTTTAACTATCATTTAAATCACCGTAATATCGGCAGTATCGCCGCCCAAATCTACCGTTACGGCGTCGCCGCTTCTTATCTTTTTTCCGCGCATAAGGCAAACCTCACCGTTTACTGCGACAGCACCGCTTAAAATCATTTCCTTTGCCATACCGCCGTTTTCGGCTATCCCTGAAAACTTCAAAAGCTGGTCAAGCTTGATGTATTCGGTGGAAATCTCAATCTGCATAGTTTTTCACTGTTCCTTTTTACTCTAATTTGTAGTTCTTGTTACACTTAATACGCCGGAAATCTGCGAAATTCTTGTTATTGCGCGCTTTAAATCGTCTGTGTCGGAAATTTCAAGACCGAATGTCATAACCGAGTTCCTGTTTTTAATCCTCCGCGCATTTATCGAAACACATTCAATGCCCATATCCGCAATAACGGCGGTGATGCGCATCATAATGCCCGCGGTATCCTCCGCCTCAACTTTAAGCGTCGCGACATATGCCTTGCTCTTTTCGCCGCACCAGTTTACAACAATGAAACGCCCACGGTCCTCAGGCGAAAGCGCGGA
>CAJOPD010000084.1 GCA_905236685.1 uncultured Clostridia bacterium | reverse complement strand
GTTCCTGCAAATTCCTTTATAGTTGCTTCACCTTCCTGGGTTATACCTTCACTCTTCACAAAGGCTTTCCACACAGTTAACGCAACTATTTTAAAATCTAATTTAAAGCTTACTTTTCTTGTATATTCAACATCAAGCCTGAATTTTTCTTCCCACGAAAGCCCGTTCCTTCCGCTTATCTGTGCAAGACCCGAAAGCCCCGGTCTTACATCGTGACGATGCCTCTGCTCGTCATTGTAAAGCGGCAAGTATTTAACCAAAAGCGGTCTTGGACCCACCACGCTCATATCGCCTTTAAAAATATTAAATGCCTCCGGCAATTCGTCAAGCGATGTTTTTCTTAAAAATCTGCCGTAACCGCTAAGTCTTTCGTTATCGGGCAGTAAATTTCCGTCCGCATCTTTTTTATTGTTCATCGTCCTGAATTTTATGAGCCTGAATATCTTTTCGTCTTTTCCGGGGCGAAGCTGCGTGAAAAACGGATTTCCCTTCATAGCCGCAGCTCCTGCAATAATCAGGATTATGTAAAGCCACGAAAAAACCAAAATTGCGGACAAACTGCAAAAAATATCCAAAAGCCGCTTTATATAATTCTTATATATCTTCATTCAAAACAAGACCTTATCGTTTTAATAATTATCTCCTGCTCCTCCTGCGACATTTTATTGTCGCTCGGCAGGCAAAGACCTCTTTCAAAAATGTCCATACCGACATCGGTTATTTCACTCTTAATATATGCGTCTGTCTGCCCTCTGCCGTTTCCGTTTACCGTCACAAACGGATTGTTCCTGTAAATCGGCTGCATATGCATCGGTTTCCATATGGGACGCCCCTCTGCATTCAGCGTTTGGAGTTTTTCCAGAATTTCGGTAGGACAGGTTTTTCCGCTTTCCTTTACATAACAGGCCTCATTATCCGAGCGCACCTGCTTGCACATCGCAGCTTTATCAATAAGCATACACGATAGCCAGAAATTCGGCTCACAGACGCTTTCGTCATAAGGGTTCATCGTAACTGGCAAATCCTTAAATCCCTCTTTATACCGCATATAAATCGCCTTTTTTGCCGCTATATGCTCTTCAAGATGAGGAAGCTGTCCGCGCACAACGCCTGCTATAACATTGCTCATACGGTAGTTATAGCCAAGCTCCTCGTGCTGATACCACGGTGCATCTTCACGGCTCTGCGTTGACCATTTGCGTGCCTTATTCGCTGCGGCAAGGCTGTCGGTTAATAACATTCCGCCGGACGAACCCGTTATTATTTTATTACCGTTAAAGCTTATTGCATTATATGTTCCGAATACTCCCGTCTGCCTGCCTTTATATGTAGCGCCCAAAGACTCTGCCGCGTCCTCTATCAAAACCGCATTATGCTCCCTGCAAATTTCCACTATTTCGTCCATCTTTGCAGGTGTTCCGTAAAGATTGGCAACCACCACAACTTTTGTATCGGGATAGACTTCAAACGCCTTTTTTAGAGCTTCGGGGTCCATATTCCAGGTATCGCGTTCGCTGTCGATAAAAACAGGTATTCCGCCTTCATATACGATAGGATTTACCGTTGCGTCAAAGGTTACATCGCTTGCGAATACATAATCTCCGCGCTTTACGCCCGCCATCTTCATACAAAGATGAAGCGCCGCCGTACCGCAGGACAGGGCAACGGCATATTTTGTGCCTACTTTTTCCGCAACCTGCTTTTCAATCTCATTTATATTTTTACCGACAGTTGACATCCAGTTCGTGTTAAATGCCTCTGCCATATAATCAAGCTCCTCACCGTGCATAGTGGGTGAAGACAGATAGATTTTTTTCTCAAACGGCTTAATTTCCATAACTTATCCCTCTTTAAGTAAATTTGGTTATACCTTTTCGCCGAAGGTATCGGGGCGGTTCGGGTCAAAAATTTCATTTGCCCACATAACCGTAACCAAATCCTCCGTATCTGATAAATTTATAATATTATGCGTATATCCCGGGAGCATATGCACAGCCTTAATATGCTCACCGCTTACTTCAAACTCTATAACTTCATCTGTGCCGATTTTGCGTTCTCTGATAAGTCCGTGCCCCGACACCACAATGAAAAATTCCCATTTGCTGTTATGCCAATGCTCGCCCTTTGTGATACCGGGTTTTGAAATATTTACCGAAAACTGTCCGCAATCTGCCGTCTTCAAAAGCTCGGTAAAGCTGCCTCTGTCATCTGTATTCATCTTTAAGTCAAACGCAACCTTCTCTTTGGGAAGGTAGGATAAATACATAGAATACAGCTTTTTTTCAAAGCTTCCGTCAGGGATTTTTGGCATAACAAGCGTTTTCGGCTGGTCGTGAAATCTATTAAGGCACTCAACAATATATCCAAGCGTCACCTTATGCGTAATCGGTGCGGCGCAGTATCTGCCGTTTTCGGTGAATACCGTTTCCACGCCTTCAAACTCACAGCGATGCTCCTTACCTTCGAGAGCGTCGAACATTTCCTCCATCAAATCGTCTATAAAAAGCAGTTCAAGCTCGACAGATGCATCATTTACCGTAATCGGCAAATCGTTTGCAATATTATTGCAAAATGTCCCGACAGCGCTGTTATAGTTAGGACGCACCCACTTGCCCGCAAGGTTAGGAAAACGGTAGACAAATACCTTTGCGCCTGTTTCCTTTGCATAGTCAAAAAACAAGTCCTCGCCCGCTTTTTTGGAAATACCGTATTCCGATGTGCCAAATCTGCCTTGAAGTGTTGCCTGAATTGATGATGAAAGCATTACGGGGCAGGTATTGCCGTGTTTTTTTAATGTGTCAAGCAAAACCGAGGCAAAACCAAAATTCCCCGCTTTAAACTCCTCAGGATTTTGAGGGCGGTTTACGCCCGCCAGATTAAATACAAAATCCGCATTTTTGCAATATGGATCAAGCTCTTGGGGCGCGGAGTCTATATCGTATTCATATATATTTTCAATAGAAATTCGGGGGCGCGTGCGGTTTTTGCCGTCACGGATATTTTTTAAGTTTTCAACAAGGTTCCGTCCCACAAAGCCCTTGGCTCCCGTTACCAAAATATTCATAAAATCCCTCTGCTTTTCAGTTATCTTTTCTCCAAACCATCTTGTTTACAACGCCGACATAGCTCTGCACAATTTTTACTACCTTATCGCTTACATTTTCGTCTGTATAATCGGGTACAGCTATGCCGTTATCTCCGTTTTCAACCATTTGAACAGCCGTATCGACAGCCTGCAAAAGCCCCTTTGTATCAATGCCCGAAAGAATAAATAAGCCCTTGTCAAGCGCCTCGGGGCGCTCGGTGCTTGTCCTTATGCATACAGCGGGGAAAGCCTTGCCGATTGATGTAAAGAATGAGCTTTCCTCGGGGAGCGTTCCGCTGTCGGAAACCACCGCAAATGCGTTCATTTGCAGGCAGTTATAGTCGTGAAATCCGAGCGGTTCGTGCTTTATAACACGCTCATCAAGCTTAAAGCCCGACTCTTCCAGCCGTTTTTTACTTCTCGGGTGGCAGGAGTAAAGAATTGGCAAATCATACTTTTCCGCCATTTTATTTATCGCATTAAAAAGCGACAAAAAGTTCTTTTCGGTATCGATATTCTCCTCGCGGTGCGCCGACAAGAGTATATATCCTTTTTCTTTAAGCCCAAGCTTTGAAAGTATATTTGACGCCTTGATTTCCGAAAGATTTTCGTGCAAAACCTCCGCCATAGGCGAGCCCGTTACATAGGTGCGCTCCTTTGGAAGTCCGCAGTCGGCAAGATACCTTCTTGCGTGCTCCGAGTAGGCAAGATTGACATCGGAAATAATGTCTACAATACGGCGGTTTGTTTCCTCGGGCAAGCACTCGTCCTTACAGCGATTGCCTGCTTCCATATGGAAAATGGGGATATGCAGTCTTTTTGCGCCTATCACCGACAAACAGCTGTTTGTATCGCCCAAAACCAGCACAGCATCGGGCTTCATCTCCGCCATAAGCTGATACGATTTTGCAATAATATTGCCCATCGTTTCGCCCAAATCGCTGCCCACGGCATTTAAATATACATCGGGAGCGTCAAGCTTTAAATCCTCGAAAAATACGCCGTTTAAGGTGTAATCGTAATTTTGTCCCGTATGCACAAGAATTGTGTCAAAATACCTGCGGCATTTTTTTATTACTGCTGCAAGACGGATAATTTCCGGGCGCGTGCCGACAATTATCATCAGTTTTATTTTACCGTTTTCTTTCCATTTACTCATTTTTTTGCTCCTCTTTGCTTTGTGCCGAGTGCTTCTTTTACATAATCTGTGGTCATAATCTTTTGGATTACTCCGTCAACATCTAAAAGTTTCGTGTTATGGGAGGTGTAGCTTTCATCTGCCTCAGTCATAACCTGACCCTTTACAAAGTATTTGTCATAATTCAAATCTCTGCTGTCGGCAGCTACACGGAAGTAGTCTCCCATATCCTCGGCGCGAAGCCTCTCCTCACGCGTCATAAGCGTTTCATAAAGCTTTTCGCCGTGACGCGTACCGATTATGTTAGTTCCCGTATCGCCAAAAAGTTTTTGCACGCCCTTTGCCAAATCGCCGATTGTGCTTGCATCAGCCTTTTGAATAAACAAATCCCCTGGGTTTGCGTGATTGAATGCAAAACGCACAAGCTCAACCGCCTCGTCCAAATTCATCAAAAATCTTGTCATTTCAGGGTTTGTTATGGTTATGGGACTTCCCGCTTTAATCTGGTCGATGAAAAGCGGAATAACCGAGCCGCGTGAGCACATAACATTTCCGTAGCGTGTGCAGCAAATTACCGCTCCGTCTCTTTCTGCCGAAACTCTTGCATTTGCGTAAATTACATGCTCCATCATTGCCTTTGAAATACCCATAGAGTTTATCGGAT
>CAJOPD010000083.1 GCA_905236685.1 uncultured Clostridia bacterium | reverse complement strand
TTTATGTTCATCCGAGCCATGGAGATATGGTACTAATGTCACATGAATAAATAGACTGTTAGCCTTTCCAACCTCCAAGGATATCTGTCTTACTGCCTCAATAAATGGCTGAGACTCAATATCACCAATTGTACCGCCTATTTCCGTGATAACCACATCCGCATCCGTCTCATTGCCTACTCTATATACAAACTCTTTAATCTCATTGGTTATGTGTGGTATAACCTGCACTGTTGATCCGAGATACTCGCCACGACGCTCCTTGTTAAGAACATTCCAATATACCTTTCCTGATGTGAGATTGGAATACTTATTAAGATCCTCATCTATAAATCTCTCATAATGTCCCAGATCCAGATCTGTCTCAGCACCGTCCTCTGTTACATATACCTCACCATGCTGATAGGGACTCATGGTTCCCGGGTCAACATTAATATATGGGTCCAGCTTCTGAGCTGCAACCTTAAGTCCTCTTGCCTTTAACAAGCGACCCAATGAAGCCGCTGTAATTCCCTTACCTAATCCCGAAACAACACCGCCTGTCACAAAAATGTACTTTGTTTTCATATCTCGCACCTCATCAAATCATATTTGTATAGCCCATTAAAAATCTGTCAACTTCCTTTGCGCATTTTCTGCCCTCTGCAATAGCTCTTACAACAAGCGACTGACCTATATGCATATCTCCTGCCGCAAATACCTTGGGAACATTTGTTGCAAATTTGCCTTCTTCGGTTTTTACGGCATTTCTTTGATTTAATTCTACGCCAAAAGCTTTGGGAAGATATTTTTTTGTGCCCAAAAAGCCTGCCGCGATAATTAAAATGTCGGCATCTATGACCTTTTCGGAATTTTCAATTTCTGTCAGTTTCCCGTCTGTAAATTCCACTTTCACAGTTTTGATTGCCTTTAATTTGCCTTTTTCAGATATAATTTCCTTTACGGTAGTTTGGTAAACCCTCGGGTCTCTGCCAAAAACGGCGATTGCCTCCTCCTGACCGTAATCGGTCTTTAAAATCCTCGGAAATTCAGGCCACCCGTTATTTTCCGTTCTTTCTTCGGGCGGTTTCGGCATCATTTCAAGCTGAATTACCGATTTTGCGCCGTGTCTTATAGCTGTTCCGACACAGTCATTTCCCGTATCGCCGCCGCCGACTATGACGACATTTTTATCCTTTGTATCAACATATTTTTTATCGGCAAAGCCTGAATTTAAAAGGCTTTTTGTGTTTGCGGTTAAAAAATCAACCGCAAAATATATGCCCTCACTCTCACGCCCCGAAACCTTAATATCCCGCGGCTCATTCGCACCGCAGCAAAGTATTACGGCGTCAAAATCTTTTAAAATTTCCTCTGCATCTACCGTGTTTCCGACATCGGCATTTGTCTTAAATTCAATGCCTTCATCTCGCATTATGGCGAGTTTTCGTTCAATAACCGATTTATTGAGCTTCATATTCGGTATGCCGTACATCAAAAGTCCGCCAACTCTGTCATTTTTCTCAAATACCGTCACAAGATGTCCTCTTTTATTAAGGCAGTCAGCTGTCGCAAGACCTGACGGTCCCGACCCGATTACCGCAACCTTTTTGCCGCTCCGCACCGTTGGCGGATTTGCCTTTATCAGCCCATTTTTATATGCAGTTTCGATTATATAAAGCTCGTTGTCGTGGCAGGTTACGCTCTTTCCAAGCCTGCCGTTCACACAAGCCGCCTCGCAAAGCGCAGGGCAAACACGACCCGTAAATTCAGGGAAATTATTTGTTTTCAAAAGCCGCAAAAGCGCATTTTGAAGATTATCGTTATAAATCGCGTCATTCCACTCAGGGATAAGATTGTTTAAGGGACAGCCTGTCATCATTCCGCTCAAAATCATACCCGACTGGCAGAAGGGAACGCCGCAATTCATACACCGAGCCGCCTGCTCTTTTCTCTCGCCGTCTTGTAAGGGGATATAAAACTCGTCAAAATTTTTTATGCGGATAAGCGGCTCTATACGCTTTTTTTCACTCCGTTCATATTCCATAAAGCCTGTAATTTTTCCCATTCTATATCACCCCTTTGTTACAGCGTAAAAGGCTTCAATTTCTGCCTGTTCGTCGGTCATACCTTTTAATTTGTTTTTAGAAATTTCAGTCAAAATTTTCTTATAATCGTGAGGTATTACCACCTTAAAACCGCTTATTTCTTTTTCAAAATTGTCAAGAATTTTCTTTGCTTTTTCGGAAGATGTTGCCTCAAAATGTTCCAAAAGCAAGACTCTTATTTGCTCTTTATCTTCGGCTTCCTGCACTTCATCAACTGCAACCAAGGCTTTGTTTATGCTCCTGTAAAGGCTGTGCTCGGGGTCATAAACATAGGCAACGCCGCCGCTCATACCTGCGGCAAAATTTTTGCCCGTTTTGCCCAAAATCAGCGCCATACCGCCCGTCATATATTCAAGTCCGTGGTCGCCTACGCCCTCGCAAACGGCAACCGCACCCGAATTTCTGACACAAAAGCGCTCGCCTGCCACGCCGTTTATAAAGGCTTTTCCGCTCGTTGCGCCGTATAGTGCGACATTACCTATAATGATGGTTTCATCGGCTTTAAATGTGCTTTCCTTCGGCGGATAAATAACAAGTTTTCCGCCCGACAAGCCCTTGCCGAAATAGTCATTGGCATCGCCGCAAAGTTTAATCGTAAGCCCTTTCGGGATAAATGCGCCGAAAGACTGACCGCCGCCGCCTTTGCAGTTTACGCAGAAGGTGTCATCAGGCAAAGTATTTTTGAAATTCTTTGTTATTTCCGAGCCCAAAATCGTGCCTAATGCCCTGTCGGTGCTTGTAACTTTTATTTCTGTTTCGCACTTTTCGCCCGTTTTTAAAGCTTTTTCAAATTTCGTCAAAAGAATTTTCTCGTCAACGGTATTTTCAAGCTTAAAATCAAAAATATCTGCTTTATCAAAGTGCGTTTTGCTTTCGTTTTCAGCCTTATACAGAATTTTGCTCATATCAATAAGCTTTGCCATAGGCGCCGTGCTGTTTTCGCGTACCCTCAAAAGCTCGGTATGCCCTACCATTTCATCAACCGTTCTTATGCCTAATTTTGCCATAATTTCACGCAGCTCTTCTGCGATAAAGTACATAAAATTAACAATATACTCAGGCTTACCGCAGAAGCGTTTTCTAAGCTCGGGATTTTGCGTGGCAATACCCATAGGGCAGGTATCAAGATTGCAGACACGCATCATCACACAGCCCATTGTTACAAGCGGCGCTGTCGCAAAACCGAATTCCTCCGCACCCAAAAGACACGCAATCGCAACATCTCTGCCGCTCATAAGTTTTCCGTCCGTTTCGATTACCACTTTTGAACGAAGTCCGTTTTGGATAAGCGTCTGGTGCGTTTCCGAAAGTCCCAGCTCCCACGGAAGTCCCGCATTATGAATAGAGCTTTTCGGCGCCGCACCCGTTCCGCCGTCATAGCCCGACACAAGTATTACCTGCGCGCCTGCCTTTGCAACGCCTGCGGCAACTGTGCCCACTCCTGCCTCCGACACAAGCTTTACTGAAATTCTTGCGTTTCTGTTTGCATTTTTGAGGTCATAGATAAGCTGTGCCAAGTCCTCGATAGAATAAATATCGTGGTGCGGCGGCGGCGAAATCAAGGATACGCCGGGCGTTGAATATCTTGTCTTTGCAATCCACGGATAAACTTTTTTGCCGGGCAGATGTCCGCCCTCGCCCGGCTTTGCACCCTGTGCCATTTTAATTTGGATTTCCTTTGCACTCATTAAATATTCGCTCGTTACGCCGAACCTTCCCGACGCAACCTGCTTAATAGCACTCGAAAGGTCGGAACAAAGCCTCTCGGGAAGCTCTCCGCCCTCGCCCGAGTTTGATTTTCCGCCGATTTTATTCATCGCCTTTGCTAAGCACTCGTGCGCCTCCTGCGAAATTGAGCCGTAGGACATCGCGCCCGTCTTAAACCGCTTTACAATGCTTTCTGCGGGCTCTACCTCCTCTATCGGCACAGGATTTGCCTTGTCAAATGTGAATTCCAAAAGACCGCGGAGTGTGTGCGGTTTTGTTTCATCATCAACCAAGCGGGTATATTCCTTAAACAAATTATAATCGCCAAGTCTTGTCGCTTTTTGAAGCGCAACGATTGTTTTCGGGTTATACATATGGTCGTACTTTTCCGCACCGCTCCTTAACTTATGCTCGCCTGCGCTTTCTAAGCTTGTATCAACGCCAAGACCCAGCGGGTCAAATGCGTGCGAATGAAACCATTCAACACATTCGCCGATTTCTTTAATTCCTATACCTTCTATTCGGCTTACCGTGTTGGTAAAATACTTATCTATTGTGGCTTTATTTATTCCGATTGCCTCAAAAATCTGTGCGGACTGGTATGAACGGATTGTGGAAATACCCATTTTTGACGCAATTTTCACTATTCCGTTTAAAATCGCCTTGTTATAGTCGTCTATTGCAACATGCAAATCTTTATTAAGCTTGCCGCTTTCAATGAGTTCATAGATTGCCTCGTCTGCAAGATACGGATTTACCGCTCTTGCGCCATAGCCCAAAAGCAAAGCAAAATGGTGCACATCACGAGGCTCGGCACTTTCTAAAATTATCGAAATACTTGTGCGCTTTTTCGTTCTGATGAGGTACTGCTCCACCGCAGAAACCGCCAAAAGCGACGGTATTGCAATATGATTTTCATCAACACCGCGGTCGGACAGGATAATAATATTTGCGCCGTTTTTATGCGCTTTATCAATCTTTACAAAAAGGTTATCGACAGCGGTTTCCAAAGATGTGTTTTTGTAATACAAAAGCGATACCGTTTCCACCTTAAAGCCGTCGCCCGACAGCGCTTTTATTTTAAGCAAATCAACGCCTGACAGGATAGGATTGTTTATCTGCAAAACACGGCAGTTTTCCGCTTTATCTAAAAGCAGATTTCCGTCACTTCCCGCATAAACCGCCGTACTTGTCACGATTTCCTCCCTTATAGCGTCAATCGGCGGGTTTGTAACCTGCGCAAAAAGCTGTTTAAAATAGTTGAAAAGCGGCTGATGATTTGGGGACAGCACCGCAAGCGGCACATCAATTCCCATTGACGCCGTTTGTTCTATCCCGTTTTTCGCCATAGGCAAAATTACATCTGTGATGTCCTCATAGGTATAGCCGAACGCTTTATACAGCCTGTCCCTTACGGGCTGTTCATAGACATCTATCTTTTCATTGGGTATGGGAAGCTCAGAAAGCTTTTTTAAATATCTGTCAAGCCATTCGCCGTACGGGTGGCGGCGGCAATAGTAGTCTTTTAGGCGGCTGTCATCTATGATTTCGCCCTTTACCGTATCCACCAAAAGCATTTTACCGGGCTGTAACCGCGATTTTTTTGCGATATTTTCGGGGGCAAAGTCCAAAACACCGACCTCTGACGAAAGCACAAGATAGTTATCCTTTGTGATATAGTATCTTGACGGTCTTAAACCGTTTCTGTCAAGGGTGGCGCCGACAATATCGCCGTCGGAAAACAGAATTGACGCAGGTCCGTCCCAAGCCTCCATCATTGTGGAATAGTACTTATACATATCCCGCTTTTCCCTTGACATACTCTCTATCTTGTCCCACGGCTCAGGGATAGTAATCATCATCGCAAGCGGCAGGTCGATACCGTTCATCACCATAAACTCAACGGTATTGTCAAGCATAGCAGAATCGGAGCCTTTGGCGTCTATCGCGGGCAGAATTTTATCCATATCGTCCGCCAATAGCGTGGACTGCATAGTTTCCTCACGGGCAATCATTCTGTCGGCATTGCCGCGTATTGTGTTTATCTCCCCGTTATGCAGCAAAAATCTGTTCGGGTGCGCACGCTCCCAGCTGGGATTTGTATTTGTGGAAAAGCGCGAATGTACCATTGCAATCGCCGATTTATAATCCTCGCTTTGCAAATCGGGATAAAAACTTCTGAGCTGACCCACCAAAAACATTCCCTTATATACAATCGTTCTTGATGAGAGAGAAACAACATAAGTGCCCTCGCCTGAATGCTCAAAAACTCTGCGTATCACATAGAGTTTTCTGTCAAAATCTATGCCTTTTTGGATATTTTGGGGTCTTTTTACAAAGCACTGCATAATATACGGCATACTGTCCTTTGCCTTTTTGCCTAAGATTTCGGGATTTGTCGGAACTATCCGCCAGCCGATAACAGAAATTCCCTCTTTTTCAGCTATAAGCTCGAACATTTTCATTGCCTGTCTGCGCCTTAGCGTATCCTGCGGGAAAAAGAACATTCCCACGCCGTAATCACGCTCATCTCCAAGCTCAAAACCGCTGTGTTTTGCAAAAAAGTCGTGGGAAATTTGTGTCATTATGCCGACTCCGTCGCCCACTTCGCCCCTAGCGTCTTTTCCCGCTCTATGCTCTAATTTTTCCACGATTTTTAAGGCATCGCTTACTACTTTATGCTCCTTTTTACCCTTAATATTTATAACGGCACCGATACCGCAGGCATCGTGTTCAAATCTTTCGTCATATAAACCTTTCATAATCTCCTCCGATTAAACTCCGCTTTTTCCGTAGTTTTTTAAAACTCGTGCTGACGGGTCGTCAACATCACAGCCCTCCCAGTTTTTATTCGGCATCCAGAAATCAGGCACCATTTCCGCCTGATTGGGATAATACTTTTCAAAAATTTCACGGTACAAAAGCGATTCCTTTGTAAACGGCTTTGCAAATCCATATTTTGCCGATTTTTCGGTAAATTCGCTGTCTGTATATAATCCGTTTGCATATTCCTTCAAATAATCAACCATTGAATGTCCCACAGCGTCGGAAAATGCCGCCTTTTCACGCCACAAAATCTCATACGGCAGATAATCGCCCTCAAACGCTTTTCTTAAAAGGTATTTACCCTTGCCGTAAATGTTCATTTTCTTTTCGGGATTTATGCTCATAACATATTCGGCAAATTGGAGGTCGCCAAAGGGCACTCTTGCCTCTAATGAGTTTACGCTTATGCATCTGTCCGCACGCAGAACATCATATGCATAAAGCTCCTTGACCCGCTTTACCGCTTCCTTTTGAAATTCCTCCGCATTTGGTGCAAAATCGGTATACTTATAGCCGAAAAGCTCGTCTGAAATCTCGCCTGTTAAAAGCACTCTTATATCGGTCTCTTCGTGAATTGCTTTGCAGATAAGATACATTCCCATACTTGCTCTTATTGTGGTAATATCGTATGTGGCAAGTATTTCAATAACTTTTTCAAGATTTGCAAGCACTATGTCCTTATTTATTATAATTTCCTTATGCTCGCTCCCGATATAGTCCGCCACCTGCTTTGCATATTTTAGGTCGATTGCGTCCTCGCTCATACCTATTGCAAAGGTTTTTATCGGCGCTTTGCTCTCTTTTGCCGCAACTGCGCAGACCAGCGAGCTGTCAAGACCGCCGCTTAACAAAAATCCCACCTTTGCATCGGCAACAAGCCTTTTTTTGATGCCCGAAACAAGCTTTTCGCGGATATTTTCGCATATAGTCTTTAAATCGTCATCTGTATATTTTTTTACATCGGTAACATCGCGGTAACTGACAAATCCACCGTTTTTATAGTAATGTCCGGGCGGAAACGGCATAATTTTAGCGCAAATTCCCATAAGATTTTTCGGCTCGCTCGCAAAAAGGATAACTCCTTTTTCATCATAGCCGTAAAAAAGCGGGCGTATGCCGATAGGGTCGCGTGCGGCGATATACTCGCCCGTTTTGCCATCATAGATAATGAGTGCAAATTCCGCGTCTAAATCCTTGAACATATCTACCCCGTATTCCTCATACAAGGGCAGCAGGATTTCGCAGTCGGAATCGCTTTTGAAGGTATAGCCTTTGCCTTTTAGTTCCGCTTTTGTCTTTTCATAGCCGTATATCTCGCCGTTACATACAACATAACTTCCGTCAAGCTGAAACGGCTGCATACCCTGCGGGTGAAG
>CAJOPD010000082.1 GCA_905236685.1 uncultured Clostridia bacterium | reverse complement strand
TCAGTTACCATCTTCCCTGTGAGCTCTTACCTCACATTTCCACACTTACCGAAAAATCGGCGTTTATTTTCTGTTGCACTTTCCTTGAAGTCGCCTTCACCGGTCGTTAGCCGGCACCCTGCTCTGTGAAGCCCGGACTTTCCTCACGCATATAAAATATGCCCGCAACCGCCTGATTTACTCGCATAGATTATATCCCGCTTTTCTTTTTGTGTCAAGCCCAATATTTTACAACATATCTGACTGCCAAGGCTATGCAAAAAACCGCAAGAGCTATCGCAACGCTCCCGCCCCAAAAATTGTCCCTTTTTGCCTCCCAAACGCCGTAAGACGCCGTTTTTACCGCAGCACCGAGCGCCATAACAAAAACCAATCCTGCCGCCATTTATATCCCGCCCCTTACAATCAGTCCGGTTCTTCGTACCGAAAACTGCACTTTTATTTCCATTTCCGCGTTTTTATAGCGCTCCTTCCAGCCATATTCCTGAAACTCTTTTATGCTTTTAAAATTACGCTTTGCATAGCTCCCAAAGCCCACAACATCTGTACCAACCGCCTTTGTTTCTCCAAAAAATTGCTGCGCCTGCTTTTCAATTTCTGCCGCCGCTGCGCGTGAAAACGCATTGAGCTCGCTTTCTATTACATCTTTTCCCGTTCCCGCGGAAATATCGGCTTCAAGATATACCGTTATCTTTATTTTAGGCGTTTCGCCTTTTGTATCTACCGATATTTTGGGTCTTTTTTTCTGCAACTGCATAACCGTTACGGGCATTTCATCGCCAAAATAGTAGGAAACATAACTGCTTTGATATTCTCCCGTCATAATGTTAAAAATTTCCGTTTCTATGTCCGCGATTTCCGCAACCTTTCTGTCACCGCTGAACACCGCCATTCCCGCAATCTGTATCTCTCTGCTTGTTGTGGGTATTTCGCCCGCAACATAGTCCTCCACCTTATACTGATAGCCAAACTCCGCATAATTTCCTGCCGTTTCCGCTTTTGCCACCGAGCATATCGGCATAACCGTGCTCTTTTCCTCGCTTCCGAAAAATAGGTAAAAATCCTGGCTCATATCCTGCGGAATAAAGCCCGAATAATCATTTTCAAAAATCATCGTATAATACCTTACGGGGTTTACCTCTGTTTTTGGATTTACGGCCTCCAAAAACTCCTTTGCCGTGCCCTTGCTCACCGCAAAATATATGTTTGGACGGAAATCTCCGTTTCTGTTTACCGTTTCCATAAACCGATTTACGCCCGATTTTGCTATTTCATCGGAAAAAACAATGAGTTTCGTATGCGAAAGAACAAACTTTTTGCTTATTATGTGGTTTGCTATATTTATGGCAGGATAAATCCCGGGCGCTAAAACGGTTATATTCTCAATGCTTTCCTCGCCGCCCTTGCCGCCCGTCTCGCTTGAACCGCCGCTTATCTTGTCGGGATTGGCGAACTGTATCGTTATATTATATCCCTGCTCATCAGGCTTTGGCGCGTCTATTCCTATTGCTACAACATAGCCGTGTGTTTCGGGTTCTTGTGCATCTTTACAGCTTGCAAAGCTTACAAGGATAATTATGATAACCGCAAGTTTTAAAAATTTCATCTACGCATTTCCTCTCGGATTTTTCTTGTCTTTATAATATATAAAATCGGGATTAAAATCGGCAAAAGATACACTATCGGCGCCGTCAAAATGTCTGCAATATGGCTTAATTTAAGCACTTTTTCAACCGAAACAGGCTCTGCCGCAACAAAAGTTATCACTGCAATTACACCGTAAGAAACAGCGTTTCGGTCCTTTAAACCAAACGCCTTTGAAATCGTTTCACAGATTAAGAATACATAAATAGATGAATATAAAAGCTGTGAGATTTCCCATACGAATTCAAAAAATGCCTCAAACCGCTGAAAATATTCCCCCGCGCGTATCATTTTCGACAGCTGGTATACAGGAAGAAGATATTCCTTAGAAAGCGGATAGGGATAACAGAGCGCATAACTTAAACAGATGAAAAACATTGTCAATGAGGCGATTAAAAGCGCTTTTCTTCCGCTTTTTTTCGGCACACTTATGTCCTTTGTATGCGGCAACAGCAGGTTCACCGCGATAATGTCGCCGAAACAGGATATATTTTTAAAGCCTCCCGTCAAAATGCTCCTTGTACCGTTGCCAAAAATGGGGAAAAGATTGTTTATACTATACATTTTGCCGAGAAAGGCTACAATAAAGCCTAAAAATACCAGGCATATCGGGAAAAATATTGCGTTCACGGTTGCGATTGCCGAAAGTCCGCGTCTTTGCCCTATACATATCGTTGCCGCAAGCAAAATCATTATATATTCTATCTCCGTCCGCGGAAGAAGAATAAGCTTTACCGACTCGGAAAACATTCTTATTTCAATCAGAAAATTCACCGAAAGGGCGGCTGCTATCAGCAGAGAAACCGTGATTTTAAGCGGTTTTCCGCCGATTTTATCTGATATGTCTATTATTGATTTTTTGCCCGAACCCTTGTATGTCAAAAAGGATATTTCAAGCATTGTCCACGCCAAAAGGGACATATAAATTACCTCTATCCACGCCGCATTTGCGCTTGTTTGAAACAATGTCCGCGGAAACGCAAAAATCGCCTTCACGCTCAGCAAATTTGCGACAAGCAAGGTCATTTCCTTCTCGCGTATAACTTCATTTTTCACAATTTTTCTCCCTTATTTTCCAATTGTTTCATGTGAAACATTTTCAGCCTCGCCACTTTTTACTTATTTTATCGCTTTTTTTTGGCTTTTTTGTTTTAAGATATTCGGGGCGTTTTTCCGTTTTCCACGCTGGCGGCACAAAAACCGCATTTTTTATAAGTTCGCCGCTTGGCGCAGGGGACAAAAAGGGAATTCCAAAGCTGGTACTGCCCGCAATAAGCATTGCATATACGAAAATTCCCAAAGCTATCCCGAAAAAGCCGAAGGACGCGCCTATTAAAACAAACACTATTTTTAATATACGATAGCTCCAACTTAAAGAATAATCTGCCGTAGCAAAGGAGCCTATTCCTGTCAGCGAAATTATGATTATCATTATCGGGCTTACTATTTTTGCGCTGACCGCCGCCTGTCCCAGAATAAGACCGCCGACAATTCCCAAAACCGAGCCTATCGGATTGGGCATTCTTATGCCTGCTTCTCGTATCATTTCAAAGGAGAAATCCATTAAAAGCAGTTCAATAACGCTTGGAAAAGGCACATTTTGCCGCGACGAGCTTATGGCATATAAGAGATATGTCGGCAGCATTTCCGAGTGGTACATTGTTATTGCAAGAAATATCCCCGGAAGAAGTATCGAAATCGCCGTTGCTATAAGCCTCAGCGCGCGTGACATATTCGCAAAATCTATTCTTAAATATGCGTCTGACGCGCTGTGCGTCATTTCATAAGCATTTGTCGGCAAAATCAGCGCCCGCGGACTTCCGTTTAAAATGACGGCGGCACGCCCCTCCGAAATTGCTCTTGCAACTCTGTCGGGGCGCTCTGTTGCAAGAATATGCCCCGTTATCATTAGAGGATTTTCCTCTATCAGCATAGAAACTTCTTCTATTGAAATCACATAATCGACCGATATCCCGTTCAGCCTGTGCCTTATTTCCTCTATCAAAGCGCTGTTTGCCACATCTTCAAGATACATCAGCGCCCCGGGCGTTTTTGAAACATTTCCTATTTCAATTTTTTCACATATAAGCTTTTCGGTTTTTAAAAACTTTCGCACCTGTGCGGCATTTCCGCGCAGCATTTCCGCAAAAGCCTCCTGCGGTCCGTAAATTGTCTGTTCATTTTTTGCCCTTTCAACGCTCCTGTGCGGCCAATTCTTGACATCAGCGCAAAGCGCACAGCTTAATCCGTCCACAAAAACGCCGCAGCCGCCGAAGTTTACCTCCTCGGCAACTTCTTCAAAAGTTGTCGCTTTTTTTAGCTGGCTATGCATTATAAGCTTTTCTTGAAGCCTTTTTTCATCATATTTTTTGCCCTTTTCCTCAAAATACGGGAGTTCCAAAAGCGGCTTTATAATGCTTCCGTCTATCAAATCCGCGCTGCACATACCGTCAT
Source organism: uncultured Clostridia bacterium (assembly GCA_905236685.1). Taxonomy (GTDB): domain Bacteria; phylum Bacillota; class Clostridia; order UBA1381; family UBA1381; genus UBA1738. Next base: position 1,459 of record CAJOPD010000082.1, on the reverse strand, counting down.
AAAAAACCAAAAACGCCTTCCGCCCACCTCTTAGGGTCAGTTCTCTTAAAATCACATCGCTGTTTTTGGGTACGCTGAACAATTTTTCTGCAAAACTCTTGTTTTCTGCAAGACTTTCGCTAATTCTTGTTTTGCTTTTTTCCGGCTTTTCTTTGCGTATATCATAGACAGGTCCGTTTTCGTCCTTTTCCAAAACAAACGGCGCTTTTTCTTCATTATGACTATAAAAGAGGGTTTTTTTCGCGGTTTTTAAAAATTTCATACTTTTCCCCTGCTTTTTCTTTTTTAACTATTTTCCCCGATTTTACCAAAAATATTCAAAAAACTGTAAAATGTTTCATGTGAAACATTTACTTTTTCTTTTTTTGTGATATAATTAGGTAGTAATACATTCAAAAGAGGAGTTTTTATGGGAAAAATTATTGCCGTTTCCAATCAGAAGGGCGGTGTGGGAAAAACCACCACCGCAGTAAATCTCGCCGCTTGCCTTGCATATAAGGGCAAAAAAGTTCTGCTCGTTGACTGCGACCCACAGGGCAACGCAACCTCCGGCGTAGGAATAGAAAAAAACAGGATTTCTCTTTCTGTTTATGACTGTCTTGTTGATAAAAACAAGGTAAAAGAAGCCGTTTTGAAAACAAAAACGGGCGGTTTGTCGGTTATTCCGTCCCTTCCCGCACTTTCCGCAGCGGAGGTTGAGCTTGCAGGAGAGGAAGACCGCGAGCAGTTTTTGAAGAACGCCTTGGCTTTAATACGGGATTTATACGATTTTATCATTATCGATTCGCCTCCCGCGCTCGGTATGCTGACGATTAACATTATGACGGCGGCGGACAGCGTTTTAATCCCAATTCAATGCGAATATTTTTCCCTGGAAGGTCTTTCGCAAATGGTAACTTCTATTAAAAATATCAGGAGAGCCTTTAACAAGGACCTGGAACTTGAAGGAATTTTGGCAACTATGTTCGATTCGCGGACAAACCTGTCAAAACAGGTTTTGGAGGAGGTAAAAAATCATTTCGGGGATAAAGTTTTTTCGGTACAAATCCCCAGAACTGTGCGGCTTTCCGAGGCGCCAAGCTACGGTCAGCCGATAATAAAATATGACATTACTTCAAAGGGCGCAGACGCATATTTTGCGCTGGCACGGGAAGTTATAAAGAATAACAAGGAGTGATAAAATGGCAAAAAAAGGCTTGGGCAAGGGGCTTGATGCGCTTTTCGCCGAGGAGATACAAGACGGCGGAATAACCGAATTAAAGATTACCGATGTAATGCCGAACAAAAATCAGCCGAGAGAACAGTTTGACGAGGAGGCGCTCCTTGCGCTGTCCGAATCGATAAAGGAATACGGGGTAATACAGCCCATTATTGTCACAAAAACCGAAAAGGGTTATAAAATTGTGGCAGGCGAACGCCGTTGGCGTGCGGCAAAAAAGGCAGGACTTAAAACCATTCC
>CAJOPD010000081.1 GCA_905236685.1 uncultured Clostridia bacterium | reverse complement strand
TCACCAACTCTTAATGACTTGACGCAGAATTGGCAAAGCGGCACCAATGACGATCATTGGACAAAGACGGTATATGACTATTCAAGCTTTATTTACAGCGTGGGTGATATAGGCTATCGGGCAGTAAAGGACTTCCTATGGTTTGGTAATCAGATATCGATGAATCCTAACGATTGGTCGCCCACTCCCGATCTTTATAAGATTTATAATTGGGATGAAACAAGTAAGTTTGCAAAAGGTGCAGATGTGACCTTTAAAGTGCTTGGCATTGCCGATACGGCAATCACCTGGGCAAAAGGTCCTTCGGGAAATGACCCCAAAACCCTAAGACAGCTTTTGTCTATGGTTCAGGACGAGAAAGCCCGAAAAAGTCTGGAATGGCAGATAAGAGATTATGAGGAGCTTCGCAAATCTATTTACGCATCGGAGGGCACTTACAGTACATTTAACACAGCAGCCGGATTTATACCGGGAGGAATTGTAGCAAAGGTGGGCTTGTTTATAGGCGGTCTGGTAAATTCCTATCTGACAAATGACGCAAAAAGTAATAACAATCAGGTATATAACTCCACTCTGCACGATATTCAGCTTCAACTCAAAATAGAAAAACGCAGAGCGGAAATAAAGGCGGCTAAATCATATGATGAGGCACAGCAGTGGCTAAAAGACCGTATGGATCATTTTTACGGAAAAGGCAAATGGAGTCAGCACGCACTGCAAGAGGAACTTAAATATTGGGTTCTTGTCAGGTTCCCGGACGGAACGGTTAAATATGTATGGCACGAAAAAGTTCCGACTTTTGAGGTATATATAGATCCGTCGGGATATGTGTTTGAAGGCACGGAGGACAACAGAATAGAAGATGTAAGGGCGACGCTTTATTACAGTGATGCCGAGGACGGCAACTATGCTGTTTGGAAAGATCCCACCGGCGAACAGTATAATCCGCAGTATACCGGCGATGAGGGCAGATACAGCTGGATGGTACCAAACGGCTGGTGGAAAGTTCTCTATGAAAAGGAAGGCTACAAAACCGCAGAATCCAAGCCTATGCCTGTTCCGCCCATACATACAGCTGTAAATATCGGACTTTTATCTAACGAAGCACCAAAGGCAACCGTTACCGCCGCAAACGGAAAGATTTATGTGCTGTTCTCAAAGTATATGCAGCTTGAATCTCTGATAAATATATTCGGTGATGAAAATTATACCGATAATAGCTTTAATTCATCAGCGTTTGCGGTACATTTTTACGACAAGAATAATGCAGCAATTTCGGGAACGGTCAGCTTTCCTGACAAAATTGCAAATGTGGGCTACAAAGGCACAGGCTACGGACAGGATATAGTTGATTCCGATTGGTTTGTGCGTACAGCGGTATTCACTCCGAATGATGCAAGTGTCGACCTTTCAGGCGTTACCAAAACATTTTCCGACGGAATTGTCAGCTATTCGGGAGTGGCTTTAAGTAATGAAATCGCCGATAATAAGCTTGTAATTCTTGACGCAAGCGGCGGAACATTAAGTATATCATCGCTTTTGACAAATGAAAACGGATATCTGTCAAGCCTTCCGTCACCCATCTATGACGGACACACCTTTGACGGCTGGTTTACTGCAAAAATCGGCGGCGATAAAGTTACAGTTGAAACACAGTTTTCCGACAGTGTAACGCTTTTCGCACATTGGACAGAAATTCCTGATACCCAGACACAATCAACTCATTCGTACAGACCTCCTGTCATAGAAATTAAGGGTAATGATACAGATACAGACAGCGGGAATGACGGAGAAGACGGAGAAGATTTAAACATTGAAAACCCGTTCTCCGATGTAAAAAATACTGAGTATTACTATGATGCAGTTTTATGGGCGGTTAAAAATAATATTGCAAGCGGAACATCAGAGAGTATGTTCAGTCCCGAGGATACCTGCACACGCGCACAAACTATAACATTCCTGTGGCGCGCGGCAGGCGAGCCTGAGCCGAAAAAGACAAAAAATCCGTTTACTGACATAAACGAAGACGATTATTACTATAAAGCAGTGCTTTGGGCATATGAAAACGGTATTACAAGCGGTACTACAACTGGTACATTCAGCCCGAAAGACAGCGTAACACGAGCACAAACGGTTACTTTCCTATATCGTCTTGAAGGGGAAAAGACGGAAGGCGAAACACCGCTTACTGACATTTCAAATAGCGATTACTATTACGATTCTGTGCTTTGGGCATATGAAAACGGTATTACAAGCGGCACAACCGAAACCACTTTCAGCCCAAGCGATGATTGTTTAAGGGCACAGATTATAACATTCCTCTATCGCTGTTATAACTAAATAAAAACATAAAGGGCTTGTAAAAATGCAAGCTCTTTATGTTTTTTACTATAACCATTTTTTATGTGTCATTATATACATTTATGCACTACCAAAGGCGGAGCAAGCTAAGCACGAAAAACCAAAAAACATCGCAAAAAGTCTTGCTTTTTGCGGAAGAGGAGCGGCAGTCTGTAAAGCGTAGCCGTGATTTTTACAAAAAAATCGCGGCAAGCCCAAAAGACTTGCCGCGACTGGTGCCGATGGTGGGGGTCGAACCCACACGGTATCGCTACCACGGGATTTTGAGTCCCGCGCGTCTGCCAATTCCACCACATC
>CAJOPD010000080.1 GCA_905236685.1 uncultured Clostridia bacterium | reverse complement strand
AGAAGGAGGGATTTGAACCCTCGCGCCGGTTGCCCGACCTACACCCTTAGCAGGGGCGCCTCTTCGGCCTCTTGAGTACTTCTCCAAAACTTTCCGTGAACAAAAAGTGTTGCTGCCGAGGCAACACTTTTTTATTTCACTCACTCAATTATTGACTTTTTGGAGGAGAGCGTGGGATTCGAACCCACGGATGCTTTCACATCACCGGTTTTCAAGACCGGCTCTTTCGACCGCTCAGACAGCTCTCCATTTCTTGCGACAAGGCTAATTATAGCAAAAAAACATACCATTGTCAACACTTTTTTACTATTTTTTGTCCCTCTCGCCTACATACCGTTCATAATCCGACCGCCAGTCCTCGTCTATCCGCGTCTTATCTTTGAAATAGTCGGTCGTTTCCATAAAATACTCGGTAAACTTTTCTGCGCCGTAAATATTAAGGTGGCGTTCGTCAAAAAAGTCCGCCGCCATATCAAGCCCAATTTCATCATAGTACATATTATAATCGACAAATTCGACACCCTTTTCCTTTGCGATATTTTCTGCCTGATTATAATATCTCTTTTCCTCCTCCGTACTGTTCGACGGGGCTTTAACCAGCATAAGACGGACATTTTTTTTGTTGCACAGGTCTATTATCTTTTCAAGATATTCCCTGTTTTTTTCGCTCAAAGGCTCGGTTTCCGTTACATTTTTGAGGTCATAATGCACCGCCGTATTGCATTTTGAGGTAAGCACATAAAAGCCCTTTGAGTAGTCCTGCATATTCTTCCTGCGATACGCAAAATCCTCCTTTTTAAGCTCGCTCCACCTTGTATGATACTTCAAAAATCTTAAAACAAGCCCCAGACGCTCGCCTTTTGGCGCTGACACGCGCGCCAGCCGCACCTTGTCTGCACTAAGCGGCATATTGTCGCAAAAGGTGTAGTTTACGCCGTCATCATAATACTCATCATTTTTTGAAAGCATTAAAATGTCCAAAACCGCTATATCGGGGTTTTGGCGCTTAAACGCGTCCTTCATATAATAATAGGTCGCCCACAAAGGCTGCTGCTGCGTTGCAAAAACATAGCTTTTTACCCCTGTTTTTTCCCAAATAACAAGCGGGTTAAAGCTGCAATATGTGTTTGACGAGCCGAAAAAAATGATGTCATATTCATTTTTCGGGCTGTTATAAAAGCCGTCGATTTTCGCGGTGACATTCCACCAGCCCTCTGTCTCCTTCCTCGATAAAATACGGTCACACAAAGAAAACAGCGATAAGAATATCGTCAAAAATAAGGCTGTCGCTACTATTCTTCTTGCCGTTTTCATTGGTTTCACCTCTTAAAACTGGAAATATATGAACTGGCTTGCCTCAAAACCGGGTCCGTAAACGCCGAAAATAAGCACCGCAAAAATCAGTACCAGGTAAACCGCCCATCTCGCAATAAAATGCATATTTTCCGCTTTTTTTAACATATTTTCGTCACGCTCTTGAAATATGCTGACTGCAATCAGTACCAAAACCGCTGACAAAAGCACAATTATATTTGCAACATCAATGCCCAAATCGGTTATTTTGAGCTCGCTCGGATTAAAGCTTGTAAATATTCTTTTTACTGCCTCTGCCGCCTCGCCCATATCGGCACTCCTGAAAAATATCCAAGAAAAGCATACCAGCACAAAGGTTACCGCACGGCTTAAAAATACATAAAGCAAATTCCCGTCTTTTATTAAGAGTCTTTCGCGCAGATTTTGCCGTGCTTTTTTTGTCACTCCGCCGATAATTTGATATACGCCGTGGATTGCGCCCCATATAACAAAATGCCAGCTCGCTCCGTGCCACAGTCCGCTCGTCAGAAAAACTATCATAATATTCAAATATTTTCTAAGCGCGCCCTTTTTATTGCCGCCAAGCGAAATATACAGGTAATCACGGAACCAGCTTGACAGCGAAATATGCCATCTGCGCCAGAAGTCCGTTATTGACGCCGCAAAGTACGGTCTTTTGAAATTCTGCATAAGATTAAAGTCCATAACCTCCGCCGCGCCGATTGCTATGGTCGAATATGAGGCAAAATCGCAGTAAATCTGGACGGCAAAGCATATTGTTGCAAGCGCAATCTGCGCCCCCGTAAAAGCCGATATATTATCATAAACCGTATTCACCAAAATGGCGGCTCTGTCGGCAATCACAAGCTTTAAGAAAAATCCCCAAAGCATAGTTACCAAGCCTTTTCTTACACGCAGATAGTCAAAATGATGCTCTGCGTTCACCTGCGAAAGCAGATTTTTCGACCTCTCGATAGGTCCCGCCACAAGCTGCGGGAAAAAGGACACGAAAAGCGCGTACTTTAAAAAGTTTTTTTCGGGCTTCACCTCCCCGCGATAAACATCAGCCGTGTAGGAAAGCGCCTGAAAGGTGTAAAAGGATATCCCGACAGGCAGGACAATATCAAATCTCGGCACATATGCGGGAAGTTTTAAAATTGACCGCACCGCATTTATATTATCCACCGTAAAATAGAAATATTTAAAAAAGAAAAGTATGAAAAGATTGAGCGCAAAGCTCCCGAAAACCGCCCATTTTTTAGATTTTTTCGATTTCGCCCTGTCTATTAAAATACCGCTTAAAAAGGTTATTGCGGTAGACGCCAAAATGAGCAGCGCATATTTGGGGTTCCAGCTCATATAGAAATAGTAGCTTGCTAAAAGAAGCCATAGGTATTTTAATCTTTGCGGTATAAGGAAATACGCAAGTGTCACTATCGGGAAAAATATCAAAAAATTAAAGGAATTAAAAAGCACCCCTTGCGCACCTCCTTTTTTTATTATTTCTTTTGGCTTTCAAGCCATATTACAAGCACCGATATATCGCTCGGCGAAACTCCCGAAATCCGCGACGCCTGTCCCAAGGATTTCGGCTTTATCTTACTGAGCTTTTGCCGCGCCTCAATGCGAAGTCCGTGAATTTCAGAGTAATTTAAGTCCTCGGGCAAAAGCCTGTTTTCCATTTTCGCAAACTGTTCAACCTGCTGTTTCTGCCGTTTTATATATCCCTCATATTTTATGCGGATTTCCGCCTCCTCGCACACCGCGTCGGAAAGCTCGGGGCGTGTCCCGTCGATTTCTGCAAGGTCGGAATACTTGACCTGCGGGCGTTTTAACGCGTCGCTTAATTTTATTCCTGCCGAAACTTTTGAGGTGCCGCATCTGTCAAAAATCGGGTTTATTTTATCGGGCGATACCGACACATCTTGAAGTCGTTTTACCTCTTTATCTATAATTTCCTGCTTTTCCAAAAACTTTTCATATCTTTTTTCTGAAATAAGCCCGACCCTGTACCCAAACGGCGTCAGCCGCTCGTCTGCATTATCCTGGCGGAGCAGAAGCCTGTACTCGCTCCTTGAAGTCATCATTCGGTACGGCTCGTTTGTTCCTTTTGTTACCAAATCATCTATCAAAGTTCCGATATATCCGTCACTGCGTTTTAAAATAAGCGGCTCCTCGCCCTTTAATTTAAGTGCGGCGTTTATTCCTGCAACAAGTCCCTGTGCCGCCGCCTCCTCATATCCGCTTGTACCGTTAAACTGACCCGCGCCGTAAAGACCGTGATATTCCTTAAATTCAAGAGTTGCAAAAAGCTCCGTCGGGTCACAGCAGTCATATTCTATCGCATAGGCAGGGCGCATTATCTCTACATTTTCAAGCCCCTTTATCGTCCTGAGCATTTTGAGCTGTATGTCCTCGGGAAGTCCTGTGGATATGCCCTGTGCATACATCTCCTTTGTATCAAGTCCCATAGGCTCCATAAAAAGCTGGTGGCGGGGCTTGTCCTTGAATTTTACCACCTTGTCCTCGATAGAGGGGCAGTATCTTGCGCCGACGCCCTCCACTCTTCCGCTGTAAGTAGGAGTTCTTTCCAGATTTTCCAGAATGACCTTGTGCGTTTCCCCGTTCGTATAGGTAAGCCAGCAATTCGCCTTGTTTTCGCCGGCGGTCTCCGTTTCAAAGGAAAACGGGACGATTTTCTCATCGCCCTCCTCCTTTTCCATCTTGGAAAAGTCAAGGCTGTCCCCGTGAATTCTGGCGGGCGTTCCCGTTTTAAAGCGCCGTACTGTAATACCCTTGTTTTTAAGGTTTGCAGAAAGAATATTTGCGGGAAAAATGCCGTCAGGACCGGACTCGCGCTCATATTCGCCTATCAAAATCTTGCCCTTTAAATATGTTCCTGTTGCAATTACCGCCGATTTTACCGCGTATTTTGTGCCGAGATGTGTTACAACCGCCGTTACATTGTTGTTTTCGTCAAACTCAACATCTACTATTTCCGCTTGCTTAACTTGAAGATTTTTTTGATTTTCCAGCCGTTTTTTCATCTCGCGGTGATAGCTTTTGCGGTCAATCTGGCATCTTAACGAATGTACTGCGGGACCTTTGCCGACATTTAACATTTTGGACTGGATAAAAGTTGCGTCCGCCGCTTTGCCCATTTCTCCGCCCAAAGCGTCAATCTCGCGCACAAGATGTCCCTTCGCTGTGCCGCCAATGCTTGGATTGCACGGCAAATTTGCTATCGCATCAAGGCTTATGGAAAAAATCACTGTTTTAAGCCCAAGCCGCGCCGCCGCAAGCCCCGCTTCAATGCCTGCGTGTCCCGCGCCTATTACGGCAATATCATAGCTTTCAAGATAGTTAGGCATCTATTCTGTATCCTCCCTGTTATTGATAAACCTTCTCTTTATCAGCCGCGCAACATAAAAATCAATCGGGAAACGCATAGCGCATATCCAGATGAAAAGCATTAGCGCAATTATTAACGACGGCGGCAAAACTGCAAACGCGAAAAATGTCACCACTATCACAAAAATTGTTAAAAACAAGTTTGCGGGAAGCATAGCAAATCCCATAACAAAGGCATTTTTAAAAGTTTTCCGTATTCCGTTTTCAAAGGTTACCGAGAGTTCATAGATATAGTAATGCATAAATGTATAAATCGCAAAGAGAATAACGCTTGCCAAAAGCGCAAACTGCGCAAAAGTATAGCCTTGTCTTATTAAGCCTACATACACATTTACTGCGTATATCTCCAAAATTAAAACCAATATATCGCACAGCAGTACGGTAATTCCGAGCTTAAAGGTTTCCCGTGACTTTTCAAAAAAATCGGAAGCTATCCACGCGTGCTCCTCCCTTGCAAAATTGCGCAAGATATAGATATATCCGCTTGTCACGGGTCCCGTGCCCCACAGAATTGTTATAATCGCAGTCAAAATAAGCGAAAGCTGCCACGCGTTCCCCTTTACTTCCTGCGGCAGAACAGAGGCAAGGACATTTATTATTATGATATTATAAACCGCCATAACGGGCAGGCTTGTCAAAAAATAAAGCATATTCACCTTTACCAAAGGCAAAAGTTTTCTGAAAAAAAGCTCCGTATAAAGAAAAATACCCTTCTTTTTCGGTGCGTCCTTATCAACGCCCGGACCCGCTTTATCAAAATTAAAAAAAAGTCCCATTTTTTAATAATCCCTTCCGTTTTAAAAAAATACAGTTACAGTTATTGTATCATAAAAAATTTTGTGTTACAATATTTTTGTCATAAAAAGTAGAGAGGAATGTGCAAAATGCGGGAATTTGCCGTGGGCAAAAATGATGCAAATCAAAGGCTTGACAAGTTCTTATTAAAGCTGATGCCGTGTATTTCAAAAAATATGCTGTATAAATCCCTGCGCAAAAACTGCGTTAAAATAAACGGCAGGCATATAAAAGACGGCTCGGTAAAGCTTTTGGAAGGGGATATTCTGTCCCTTTATTTTGCCGACGGCTTTTTTGAAAAGCCCGCCTACACATATGATTTTATCAAAATTTCGCCCAATCTTGATATAATTTATGAGGACGAAAATCTGCTCATAATAAATAAGCCGCAGGGCGTTTTGGTGCACGAGGACGAGAAACAAAACACCGACAATCTGCTCTCGCACATCAAAAGCTACTTATACAAAAAGGGCGAATACCTGCCCGATAAGGAAAATACCTTCGCTCCCGCACTTGCAAACCGCATAGACAGAGGCACGGGCGGCATTGTACTCGCCGCAAAAAATGCGGAGACCCTGAGGGTTTTAAACGAAAAAATAAAAAAGCGGGAAATAAAAAAGTTCTATTTGTGCCTTGCATACGGGCATTTTCGCGAAAAAGAGGCGGAAATCCGCGGATATATTTTGCGTGATGAGAAAAGCAAAAAGACGGCATTTTCCGAGCACGAGACCGCGGGGGCAAAGGAAACGGTTACGGCATACCGCGTATTAGAAGAATTCCCCGAATACTCACTCCTTGAAATTGAGCTTAAAACCGGCAGAACGCACCAAATACGCGCGGTGCTCGCTTATTTTGGACATTCGCTTTTGGGCGACAGAAAATATACAAAGGCGGAAATAAACCGCAAATTCCACTTCTCCAATCAGGCGCTTTGCGCGTATAAGATAGAATTTGATTTTAAAAGTAAAGCTGGGCTTTTGGAATACTTGGGCGGCAGGATTTTTGAGATTAAAGATGTAAAATTCAGATAAAAACAACGGCGTAAAAACGCCGTTGTTTTTATTCATATTCAGCATTTACCGTCGTTCTTCCCGAAAGCTCCAAGTACAGCTCGCACACCGTTGTTTCAAGATACGGCGTTACCAAAAATCCGCCGATACAGCAAAGCAGGTTCGCCGCCAAATACCAAAGCGCAAAAGACAGAATAAGCTTTACAAACTCCCACTTATTCCCTACCATCATTTCCTTGCTTTTGGAAAGCGCCGATTGCCACGGTGTAGCGGAATTGTCCGCCAATATGTACGGTACCATAACATATTGAAGCTCTTTTATGATTGACGGCACAGCCAGTATCAAAGTGAAAACTATCCAAAGAGTTACAATTCCGAGCAGGGCGGCAATAGCCGTTGCCGAGCCTGCATAAACGCCGTCGATTATCGGTATGATTTTATCAGCAAAAATGCTCAAAACAACCGTCGGCAATATTGACGGGATTGCCCAAAGCGTTATGAAAAGATTTTTCATAAACTGTGCCAAAACAACATTTTTGTAATTTTCGCTAAACGGCGTAAGCAATAGTTCAAGCTGTGCGTCACCTGCCGCATTTTCGGTCATAAACCTTTTCAGCCCCACTCGAAGCGGTGCTATTACGAAAACAGACAGGGCTATACCGATTATTGTGATAGCCGAAACTATCGCAAATACTGCAAACAGCTTTTGCGGCGGCATCTCTAATATGTCCTCGGGTTTCAGCTTTCTTGTCGAAAACCCCACCCCGCCGCCTGACAAGAGATTTACCGCAAGGCAAGCTAAAAATACCTTTGAATATGAGCGCATAAGCACCAGTTTAGCGCGCTCTTTTAGTTCCTTTCTGTTAAACATAGCTTTATTCTTCCTTCTTATCCTCTTCCTGATTGATATTTTTTACCGTTATCGATTCAATAAGCATAAATACCAGAACGCAGAAAATCAAGATGAGCGCCCTCAGCGTGCCGCTTTCCGCAAGCACTACGGCGGTTATTCCCAAAACCGCGCTTATAGCATATAATATGAAAACCGTCTGCTTTTGCGAAAATCCCATATCAATAAGCCTGTGATGAAGGTGACCTCTGTCTGCTACCATCGGGCTTTGCCCCTTTAAAACACGCCTTATCATAGCAAAAAGCGCGTCAAAAAGCGGAAGTCCTAAAATCAAAAGCGGAACCGCAAAGGTAATAATGGCATAACTCTTGAAAACGCCCTGTATAGACAGCGTCGCCAGAATAAATCCCAAAAAAGTTGAGCCTGTATCACCCATAAAAATCTTTGCGGGATTAAAGTTAAATGGCAAAAATCCGAAACACGCGCCCATAAGCGCAAGACCTATTATCGCGGAAGAATACTCGTGTATCCTGAGCGCGATAAATACAAGGCTTACCGACATTATTGCGGACACGCCCGCAGCCAGCCCGTCAAGTCCGTCGATAAAGTTAACCGCATTCGTTATAAAAACTATCCACAAAACCGTAGCAATAACGGAAAGCCACAGCGGAAGCACAATATACGGATTATCGGAAAATATGTTCGGGTTTGTGAGCACCGTTATTCTTATATTTCCGCCGATTATAACGATAAGCGCCGCCAATATCTGAATTACAAATTTCCGTTTTGCGCTCAGGTTTTTGCAGTCGTCTATAACGCCCATAACCGCAATCACAAACGCTCCGCAAAGCGTTGCTATCAGCGCGCGGGAAAAGTTTGCAAAACAGCAGATTGAAACGGTAAACCCGAAAATTATCGCCAATCCTCCCAATCTTGGGATAGGCTTTTTGTGCATACGCCTGTTGTCTTTTGGGACATCAATCGCGCCTATTCTGTACGCAAAACGGTAAACTATGGGCGTTGAGGCAAAGCTGAAAGCAAATGCAACAACAAATGTAAGTATCAAAAAAATTGTCTCTTTCGTACTCATAATACTCTCCATAATGAGATTTTAAACCAAAAATCCCAGCTTTTTGTAAACCTTGCCAAGCGTTTTGGCGGAAATTTTTTCCGCCCCTTCGCGCCCGCTCCTGCAAATTTGCTCCAAGTAATCTTTGCTCTTGGAAAGCTCGTCATAGCGTTCTCTTATAGGTCTTATCTCCTCGACTACCGCTTCCGCAACCGCTTTTTTGAAATCGCCGTAGCCCTTTCCGCAAAATTCCTCCGCTATTTTCGCCTCGGTACTGCCCGTAACCGCCGCCATTATGGTAATCAGGTTATTTATGCCCGCCTTTTCCGCATCGTCGGGGCGATATTCGATTTTCCCTTCCGAGTCGGTTACAGCAGATTTGATTTTATTCGCTATTACGCTGAAATCGTCCAAAACAGAAATATATGCCTTGGGGTTCTCGTCCGATTTTGACATCTTTTTGGTAGGCTCTGTCAGGCTCATAACCTTGGCTCCCGATTTTGCCAAAAGCCCCTCCGGCACCTTGAATACGGGATTTCCTTCTTTACAGTATATACTGTTAAAGCGCTCTGCAATATCTCTCGTAATTTCAATGTGCTGCATCTGGTCCTTTCCGACCGGCACAAAGTCCGCCTGATACAGCAATATATCCGCCGCCATTAAAACGGGGTATGTGAAAAGTCCCGCGTTTATGTTGTCGGCGTGTTTTGAGCTTTTATCCTTAAACTGCGTCATACGCGAAAGCTCGCCCATATATGTATAGCAGTTAAGCACCCACGCAAGCTGTGCGTGCTCGCTCACCTGCGACTGCACAAAAAGCAGGCTTTTTTCGGGGTCAATGCCGCAGGATATGTAGATTTTTAATAAATCGAGCGTTCTTTTCCGTAATTCCTGCGGATTTTGGCGCACCGTTATTGCGTGCATATCCATCATTGCATATATACAGTTATAATCCTCCTGAAATCTTACCCAGTTTTTTATTGCGCCCAGATAGTTCCCGAGAGTTATGTTGCCTGACGGCTGCACGCCTGAAAATATCGTCTTTTTATCCATACTTTTACCTCTTACTGTTTGTTAAGCTTCTCCTTTAAAAGCATTCCTATTGCCTTTATGCCCTCCTCTATTTTTTCCTTGGGCATAGTGGAGTAGTTAAGACGGAATGAGCTTGTTTTTGCGCTCATATCGGTCGCAAAATTATTGCAGGGAACAAACGCCACCTTATACTTTTTTATAGCCTCTACCGAAAGCGCCGCCGCATCTATGCTGTCGGGACAGGATACCAGTATGAAAAGTCCTCCCTCTGTCTTTGTCCAGCTGACTGATTTGGGGAAATATTTTTCCATACACTCTAACATAAATCGGCACTTTTCCCCATATACCTCACACGCTTTTTTAATATGCGCCGAAACATCATACCGTTTTAAAAACTCCGCCGCCATCATCTGAGTAAGGCAAGGTGTGTGCACATCATTTACCTGCTTCACTATTTCGATTTTGTCGCAAAGCTCGCTGCGGCATACAAGATAGCCTATTCTCAGCCCAGGTGACAGTATTTTTGAAAGCGAGCCGACATATATTACCCTTCCCTCTTTATCAAGCGATTTTACGGTAGGCACAGCCTCTCCCGCAAAGCGCAGGTCACCGTAAGGGTTATCCTCTAAAATCAGGCAGTCATACTTTTTTGCAAGCTCCAAAAGCCTCTGCCTTTTTGCAAGCGACATTGTAATACCCGCAGGGTTTTGAAAATTGGGAATAGTATATATGAGCTTGACCTTGTTATTTTTAAGCACTCCTTCAAGCTCCTCCATATTCATTCCGTCATTTTCCATACTGACGCCGATTAAATTCGCCCTTACACTCCTTAGCGAGTTGAGCGTTCCCACAAAACTCGGTGCCTCAACAACAACATCGTCGCAGTCCTCCACAACGGTGCGCGCCACCAAGTCAATCGCCTGCTGTGCACCCGTTGTTATGATGATTTTATCCTCCTTGTCAAATGAAGAAATTGCCTCCGTTCTCTTTTTAAGCTCCTCTTTCAGCGGAGCATATCCGTCTGTCGTTCCGTACGCAAGCGCTTTTTTGCCGTCATTTTTCAGAATTTCCGCAGCTATTTCCGAAAGAAATTCGGTCGGAAATAGCTCGGGGTCGGGCGAGCCTCCCGCAAGCGAAATTACGGCAGGGGCCGCCATAAGCTTAAACATTTCTCTTATGCCTGACGCTTTCAAAGGCTTTACGCGGCGCGTCATATATTTTTCAAAATTCATTTTCTTTTCCTCTCAATTATCCCTTTATCTTAGCCCAGCTGTCCTTTAAGGCAACGGTCCTGTTGAATACTATATTATCCTCTTTTGAGTCCTTATCAACGCAGAAATATCCTAATCTCAAAAACTGGAAGGTATCGCCCGTTTTGGCACCTTCAAGCGCACTTTCAATTTTGCAGTTTTCAAGGATTTCCGCAGAATTTGGATTTAAGTTTTCCTCAAAACTGCCGACCTTGCTTTCATCAGACGGATTTTCTACATTAAACAGCCTCTCGTAAAGTCGTACCATTGCATTTTTGCAGTGATTTTCGCTTACCCAATGGATAGTGCCTTTGACCTTTCTTCCGTCAGGCGCTTCGCCGCCGCGAGTTTCGGGGTCATAGGTGCAGTGAATTTCGGTAACATTCCCGTTTTCGTCCTTTTTACAGGAGGTTGCGGTAACAAAATACGCGCCCTTTAAACGCACTTCTTTCCCGATAGAAAGGCGGAAATACTTTTTCGGTGCCTCCTCCATAAAATCGTCACTTTCAATCCAGAGGTTTTTGGAAAACGACACTTTTCTTGTGCCAAGCTCCTGCTTTTGCGGATTTATTTCTATATCGATTTCCTCCGTCTTATCCTCGGGATAGTTGTCAATTACGAGTTTTACCGGGCGCAAAACAGCCATTGCGCGAGGAGCGTTTTGGTTAAGGTTTTCCCTTACGCAAAATTCCAACAGCGAAAAATCAATAACGCTGTTCGCCTTTGCAACGCCGATTTTTTCACAAAAATCGCGTATTGCGGCGCTCGGATAACCGCGCCTCCGCATACCGCAAAGGGTGCCCATTCTCGGGTCGTCCCAGCCCGATACTATTTTATCATTTACCAGCTTTAAGCACTTTCTCTTGCTTGTAAGCGTGTAATTTAAGTTCATTCTTGCAAATTCTATCTGCCGTGACGGCTTAGGAAATCCAAGCTCTTTCAAAAACCAGTTGTAAAGCGGGCGGTGGTCCTCAAATTCCAAGGAACAAAGCGAGTGCGTAACGCCCTCGATCGTGTCGGAAATGGGGTGCGCAAAGTCGTACATAGGATATACGCACCATTTATCGCCCGTTCTGTGATGGCTTTCGTGCATAATGCGGTAAATTATCGGGTCGCGCATATTAAGGTTTGGTGACGACATATCTATTTTTGCACGCAAAACTCTTGCGCCGTTTTCAAATTCGCCGTCGGTCATACGCCTGAACAAATCAAGATTTTCCTCAATACTGCGTGTGCGGTAGGGGCTTTCCTTTCCGGGCTCGGTAAGCGTTCCGCGGTATTCCCTTATTTCGTCCGCCGATAAATCGTCGACATACGCCTTGCCCATTTTTATGAGCTTTACCGCACATTCGTAAATATCGTCAAAATAATCGGACGCATACAAAAGCTTATCCCATTTAAAGCCGAGCCACTTTATGTCCTCGCAGATTGCGTCGACATACTCAACATCTTCCTTTGACGGATTTGTATCGTCTAAGCGAAGATTACAGGTACCGCCGTACTTTTGCGCGTTTCCAAAATCAATGCATATGGCTTTTGCGTGACCTATATGCAGGTATCCGTTCGGCTCGGGCGGAAATCTTGTCTGAACACGGTCGTAAACGCCGTCCGAAAGGTCTTTTTCTATCGCTTCTTCAATAAAATTTTTGAATTCTTCCATCGTTTATGTCCCCTTTAAGATAGGTTATTTTGCAAGCAGGGATATCGCCCCGTCAATTCTTTTTAAAAACTCATCATAGCCCAAAACCTTTATGATTTCATAAAGGTCAGGCGTATTGCGCCTTCCCGTCACGGCGACCCTTATTACCGAGGCAACATCGCCGACATGACCCTTATAGTCCTCGGGGTTTTTCTTATAAAGCTTAGGCGCTTTGGCATAGCCAAGGCTTTCCGCCATATCGCGAACTTTGGGGAACCACTCCTCAGCCGCCTCGCCGTCTTTATACACGCCCTTATAGGTCGTCAGAATTTCTGCCATATCCTGCTTTGACAGGTTTTCCTGCCATTCAAATTCGGTCGGACTTTCAAAAAAGTATTTTGTATAATACACGGTGTCCTGCCATTTTGCAATATCCTTTCTCGGCTTTTCGTTGCCTCTTTCTATGCCGAAAATCGCTGTTGCATAATCCTTGTTCTCCTCCAAAATCTTAGCAAAATCCGAGTTATACGCCCTCGCCCATTCCAAAGTTCTGTCAAAAACTTCCTCCTTTGTGAGTGTGCATATATAATTTTTGCTTATATCGTTGAGCTTTACCAAATCAAAAAGCGCTCCTGCCTTGCTCATATTTGAAAGCTTGAAATCAAAATCGTCACGCGATTTTTCGGGGTTTTCGGCGCGCCATTCTTCAAAATTTGAGTTGGCTATCGTTAAAAGATACTCCAAAACCGCCTCTTTTGGATAACCGACCTCGTGGTAGTAGGAAACTGCTGCCTCAGGGTCCTTGCGCTTTGACAGCTTGCGTTTTCCGCCCGTTTCGGCGTCCTCCTTCATAATCGGTGAAATATGCGCATAATTCGGCGCAGCAAAGCCCAGCATTTCAAACAGCTGAAAATGTATGGGCGCAGACGAAATCCACTCGTCACCTCTTATAACATCGGTTGTTCGCATAAGATGGTCGTCAACCGCGTGCGCAAAATGATATGTCGGTATGCCGTCCGTTTTCAGCAAAACTATGTCCTGCACATTCTCGGGCATTTCAATTTCGCCTTTTATCGCATCGTTGAATTTTATGCGTTTATTTTCATCGCCCTGCGATTTAAGCCTTAAAACATACGGCTTTCCGCTTTTGATTTTTTCCTCTATTTCCTCATATGTTAAGTTTCTGCACCTTGCAAACTCTCCGTAATAGCCCGGGTTTTGCTTGTTTTGTTCCTGTTCTTTTCTTATTTCGTCAAGCTCCTCTGCCGTGCAGAAGCAAGGGTACGCAAGACCTTTTTTCACCAAATCCTTGCAGTACGCCTGATAAATGGCTTTTCTTTTACTCTGTGTATAGGGTCCGTAACTTCCCGTGCTATCGGTTTCGGTGAGCATACCCTCGTCTATCGTTATTCCGAAATCGGAAAGACCTTTTACTATACCGCTTACGCCGTTTTCAACTTCTCTTTTTTTATCGGTGTCCTCTATCCTTAAATAGAAAACGCCGCCCGTTTTTCTTGCTGTACGCTCGCCCACAAAAGCGGCAAAAAGTCCGCCTATATGCAAAAATCCCGTAGGGCTCGGCGCAAATCGGGTAACCTTGGCGCCTTCGGGCAAATTGCGGCAAGGGTATTCCTTTTCATAATCCTCGGGCGTTTTATCAATATCTCCAAAAAGCAGTTCCGCCAGTTTTTCGTAATCCATCTTGTTTCCTCCGTGTATCAGTTACACAATTATTCTATTGTATTATACAATCTTTTCCTTACAATATCAAGCAAAACAGGAAAAAAATCGCCAAATCTGCGATTTTTTACACATAAAAAGAGACCTTGAAGAAAAAACTTTTCGGTCTCTTTTTTGGGGGTAATGTATTTTGTGAGGTTATATATATTTTTTCCAATTATTTTTTTGTTATACATATTTTTTCAAAAACATATAGATAAATATGAGTATAAGGGGGAATTATTATGACAAACTATCTTGTTATGCCAAAAAACACACCTGAGCATTACTTTTACAGGTCGGGGATATATATGAAAAAGCAGTCGCCGTCAGGCATATGGCAGGAGCCTGTACCCGTATTCACCGGGGGCAGAGACGGCTTTTCGGTATATTGCTCGCAGTCTTCCGTACATCTCATATGCACCGATTACAGCAACAACTTGATTTACGCTGTTCTTGCGGGAGATGAGTGGAAAAAATATGCCATTTCTACATTGAGCAGCGATATTGCCGTTTTGGATATGCGCCTTTACAGCGTTCGCGGACGGCTGAATTTGATGTATTCTGCCCTTTATAACGGCGAAAATCTGCTCGTCCACTGCATTTTGGGAGACCGCGCCAAGCCCGCCACGATTGACATACTGGAAACGCCGCATTTCTTTATAAAGGACAGCAAGGCGTTCTATACAAATTCAAACGGCGTTTTTGGGAGCGTAAATCTTTCGGACGAAAAGCCCTCTGTTTTTACTCCCATATATGAAGATGCTCATTTTGGCACGGTCTATAATGTTGGCGGACGGGAACGGATTTTGTTTTCGCGCAATTCCTCGGTATTTTTGGACGGCAAGGAGCTTGCGCACGACACGCATCTTGAAATGCCTATTTTGGCGGATATCGGCGGCAAAATATATGTGATGTGGAAAAGCGGCAGTTTTATCCGATATATAATGAGCCTTGACGGCGAGAATTTCAGCGAGCCGAAACGGTTTATGAGTTCGGGAAAGGCGATGAATATCTACACAGTCCAAAAAGGCAGAGATTTTAAATACTATTACGGATATGAAACGCAAACAGGAGCGGTGCTTTTTGGAAATCCCGATGTTTTTGAGATTTCCGCAAATTATAATGCCAATAAACTCTCGGAGCTTGAAAGGGTTAAAAATATGCTTAACAAAACGCAGCAGGAGATAACCGACGCAAAAAAGGAAATCGCACGGCTCGGCAAGGTCATAAGCTCTCTTACCGACAAAACATAAAAACGGGCAGTTTTAAAAACTGCCCGTTTTTTTATTTTTTTTCATAAACTAAATTTCTTAGCTTTACCGATATATCAAAATTTTTATATCCCGCAAAATAGCCCAAAAAGCACGCTGTTGTATGAAGCAGGACTATTACGGCATAGCCGTAAGGCGCGATACTGCCTTTATCCATACCCAAAAGGTTTAAATACGGCGAAAACCAGAAGATACCGAATACATTTCCTGCTACCGCCCGCAATGTCGAAAGGCTCTCTCCGTCACTTCCCAATAGCCACGAAAGTTTGTATATAATCACCGCAAAAATGTTCAGAACAACCAGTCCGAGCGCTATGACTGCACCTTTATATGCAATCGGCGTCAGCTTTGTGTAGCTCTTTTTGTCATTCCTTGCAGTAGTATAGCCGCGCAGGTACATCATAACTGTATAAAGCACAGCCGACACCAAAGAAAAGACAAACCCGCCCAGCCTTGTTCCCGTTACGGAAATTGAGAAGGTCCAAATCAGAAAGAACACAAAAGCAGCCTCAATATGCGCCGTTATTACCGACAAAATCTGTCCGTGCCAAGTATATTTCATCATAACATCACTGCTCCAAAATATCCGCTATCCGTTTGCTCGCAAAGCCGTCGCCGTACGGATTTGACGCTCTGCTCATTTTTAGATATTCTTCCTTGTTTTCAAGCAGATTTTTAAACTCGCGGTATATAGTGTCCTCGTTTGTTCCGACAAGCTTTAATGTCCCTGCTTTTATACCCTCGGGGCGCTCAGTTGTATCACGCATAACAAGCACAGGCTTGCCAAGAGAAGGCGCCTCCTCCTGAATACCGCCGCTGTCTGTTAAAATAAGATAACTTCTGTTCAAAAAGTTATGAAAATCCAAAACATCAAGAGGCTCAATTATGCGTATTCTGTCACAGTCCGAAAGAATTTCGTCCGCAACCTTACGCACCGCGGGGTTTAAATGAATGGGATAAATCGCCTTAATATCAGGATATTCCTCAACAATGCGCCTTATCGCGCGGAACATATTGTGCATCGGCTCGCCCAAATTTTCACGGCGGTGCGCCGTAATCATAATAAGCCGCGAGCCCTCCGCCCAGGTTAGCTGTTCGTGGCAGTAATCATCTTTAATAGTGGTTTTTAAGGCGTCTATCGCGGTATTTCCAGTGACGAAAACCGACTCGGGATTTTTGCCCTCCTTAACCAGATTTGCCTTTGAAAGCTCTGTCGGAGCAAAATTATATTTTGCGATAATTCCCACTGCCTGACGGTTAAATTCCTCGGGATATGGCGAATAGATATTATATGTCCTGAGCCCCGCCTCCACATGACCTACCGGTATTTGCAGATAAAAGCAGGCGAGCGCCGTCACGAAGGAAGTGGTGGTATCCCCGTGAACCAACACCGTATCGGGTTTTTCCTTTTCAAGTATTTCCTTTATGCTTCCCAGTATGCCCGTTGTAATATCAAAAAGCGTCTGATTTTGTTTCATTATCGAAAGGTCATATTCCGGCGTTACCGAAAACTCCTTTAAAACGACATCAAGCATCTGCCTGTGCTGACCTGTTACCAAAACCACCGTTTCTATATTTTTACGGCTTTTCAGCTCATTTACCAAGGGGCACATTTTGATTGCTTCGGGTCTTGTGCCGAAAACCACCATTATCTTTTTCATAATTTTGCCTCCGTATACCGCACTACTTAGATTTATCATAACACAGCGCCGCAAATTCGTCAAGAAAAATCGGCAGAAACACATTATGCTCTGCCGATTTAAACTATCTGAAAATCATATCGCTCCTTGCGGGACCGTTGGATACCATTTTAATGGGGTAGCCCAGTTCTTTTTCCACAAACTCTATATATTTTCTGCAATTTTCAGGTAAATCCTCATATTTTTTGATACCTCTTATGTCGCATTTCCAGCCCTTTAAGGTTTTAAGGACGGGCTTTGCAATATTGAGCTTATCGGTTGTCGGGAAATCTCGCGTAATTTCGCCGTTTATGTCATACCCTATGCAGACGGGGATTTCGTCTAAATATCCCAAAACATCTAAAACGGTAAACGCAACCTGCGTCGTACCCTGAACCATACAGCCGTACCTGCTTGCAACACAGTCAAACCAACCCATTCGTCTCGGTCTGCCCGTTGTTGCGCCGTATTCGCCGCCGTCACCTCCACGCCGTCTTAACTCGTCCGCTTCTTCGCCGAATATTTCCGAAACAAACGCGCCTGCGCCCACTGCCGAAGAATATGCCTTTACAACCGTTATAATATCGGTTATTTCATAGGGCGGTATTCCCGCTCCGCACGCACCGTAGCCCGCTATCGTGGGCGATGATGTGGTAAAGGGATATATGCCAAAATCGGGGTCCTTTAAACTTCCCAGCTGACCCTCCAAAAGAATATTTTTTCCCTCTTTTATCGCCTTATGTATAAATTCAACCGAATTTATCACATACGGCTTTATCATTTCCCTGTATTCCTTCAAGGTTTCAAAAAGCTCCTCCGCCGACAAAAGCGGTTTGTGGTAGATGTGCTCTATTATGAGGTTTTTGTATTCAACGGTGTTTTTGACCTTTTCAAAAAGCGCATCATCATCTTGCAAAAGCTCCCATACCTGAAAGCCCGTTTTTGCGTACTTGTCCGAGAAAAACGGTGCTATTCCCGACTTTGTCGAGCCAAATTTGCGGTCGGAAAGCCGTTCCTCCTCATAGGTATCAAGCAAAATATGATACGGCATCAAAACCTGTGCTCTTTCCGAAACCACAATATTAGGTCTTTTTACGCCCTGCTTTTCGATTGCCGATATTTCATTAAAAAGCTTTGGAATGTCAAGCGCCACGCCGTTCCCTATCATATTTACAACATTTTCGTTAAACGAGCCTGACGGAAGAAGATGAAGCGCAAATTTGCCGTATTCATTGACTATCGTATGCCCTGCATTTGCTCCGCCCTGAAATCTTATTACAATATCCGCGTCTTTTGCGAGCATATCGGTGATTTTGCCCTTTCCTTCATCGCCCCAATTCGCTCCAACTACTGCTTTTACCATTTGTTTTTCCTCTTTTACTCATTTATTTCGGTAAGGCGCCTTCCCATCAAAACGCCCATTACCGATGCCATCATAAGCCCTCTTGTCCAGCCGCTTGAATCGCCTAAACAGTGAAGCCCTTTTATACTCGTGTTAAAGTCGGTGTCCATCTTTACCCTGTTTGAGTAGAATTTAAGCTCCGGCGAATACAAAAGCGTTTCATATGATGCAAAACCGGGGACAACCAAATCCACCGCCTTTATAAAGTTTATAATATTCATCATTGAGCGGTACGGAAGTGCGGCAGTAATATCGCCCGCAACCGCATCGGGAAGAGTTGGCTTTAAATTACTCTGCGCAAGCTCCTTCGGCCAGGTGCGTTTTCCGCTTAAAATATCGCCGAAACGCTGTACCAGAATATGTCCGTTTGCAAGCATATTTGTTAGCTCGCCGATTTTTTGCGCATATGCAATCGGCTGATTAAATGGTGTTGAAAAGTTATGCGAACACAAAATCGCAACATTTGTATTGCTTGACTTTTTCTCTTTATATGAGTGTCCGTTCACTACCGCCAGATTATTGTCGTAATTTTCCTGACTGACAAATCCGCCGGGGTTCTGGCAGAAAGTACGCACCTTATTTTTAAAGGGTTCGGGCCAGCCGATAAGCTTGGATTCGTACAAAACCTCGTTTACGCGCTCCATAATCTCATTCCGCACCTCAACGCGAACGCCTATATCAACTGTCCCCGGCTCGTGCGCTATATTATGCTCACTGCAAATATGTTCAAGCCATTCTGCGCCGCGTCTGCCCGTTGCTACTATGGTATGCTCCGCAGTTATACTTATATTTTCCCTGCCGTTTGTTATATATGCGCCGCAGCAAACATCGCCGTCCAAGATAAGATTGGTACATTCGTATCCGAAAAGGATTTGTACACCCTTTTCCTGCAAGTGTTTTTCTATTGCAAGATACAGGCTCTGCGCTTTTTCCGTGCCTAAATGGCGGATTGGGCAGTCAACAAGTTTAAGCCCTGCTTTTATGGCATTTTTCCGTATTTCCTTTACCGCGTCGGAATTGTTTATGCCCTCCACCTTTGTATCTGCGCCGAATTCCAGGTATATATTGTCGGTATATTCTATCGTTTCCCGGACAACATCTTCGCCGATTAAAAGTGGCAAATCACCGCCTACATCGGAAGAAAGCGAAAGCTTTCCGTCGGAAAATGCTCCTGCGCCCGAAAAGCCCGTTGTTATATGGCAATAGGGCTTACAATTCATACATTTATTGGTTTTTTCTTTCGGGCAGCTGCGGTTTTCGATGCTCTGCCCTTTTTCCACGATAGTAATGCTCTTTTTTGTGCCGCGTCTGAGCATTTCAAGCGCAGTAAAAATCCCCGCAGGACCTGCGCCTATAATCAAAATATCCCTTTTCATAGTTTTCTCCTGTTTTCCGCCTGCTAACGCTCCTCTCTGAAATACGGGAGCCCCAGACTTTGCGGCGGCTGATTTTCCTTTTTATTACGCACGCTTGTGAGTATCAAGACGAGCATTGTTACAACATACGGAAGCATTTCAAAAAGTTTTTTTGCGCTGACCGTTATATTCGGAATATATGTCGGGATTACATAAAGTCCGCCGAATAAAATAGAGCCCAAAATGCTTATTCCCGGTTTCCAGGTTGCGAAAATTACCAAAGCGATAGACAGCCAGCCTCTGTCGCCGAAGGCGTTATTTGACCATACTCCGTTCGCATAATCCATTACATAGTAAAGTCCGCCGAGCCCCGCTATTGCGCTGCCGATACAGGTCGCAAGATATTTGTATTTCGTTACATTGATACCTGCCGCGTCTGCTGTCTGCGGGCTTTCGCCGACTGCTCGCAGATGCAGTCCCGAGCGGGTTTTGTTTAAAAAGTATGATGCGGCAAGCGCTATAACTATTGCAAGATATGCCAAAAACCCGTAGGACAGAAATACCTTGCCGAACCAGCCCGCCTTATCTGCAAAGGGAAGCATAGTTTTAAAAGCTCTGCTTGTTGCCGACAGCGATATTGACGGCACATCGCTGCCTGTGATTGTAATCAAAGAGCCGCCGAAAAAGTTGCCTATTCCTATACCGAAGGTGGTAAGCGCAAGACCCGTAACATTTTGGTTTGCACGGAGCGTTACCGTTAAAAAGCAATATATAAGTCCCATAAGCGCCGCGCCTATGATACAGCACAAAAATGATATCAAAACCGCCAAAAACGGATTTATCGACTGCGCTCCTGCCGACTGTTCATATAAAAACGCTCCCGCAACGCCGCTGATTGCGCCCACATACATTATTCCCGGAATACCGAGATTTAAATGCCCCGATTTTTCGGTTAGAATTTCGCCTGTTGAGCCGTAAAGAAGTGGAATTCCCTGCATAACCGCACGCTGAATAATTATCGGTATCATCTCAATTCCTCCTCTGTCTTGCTGTTTAGCTTTATTTTATAGTTTATGAAAAATTCGCTGCCAATTATAAAGAAAATTATAATGCCCGTAATTATGTCGGAAAAAGAGTCGTTAAGCCTAAACCGCTCCGAAATTTTTGACGCGCCCTTTTCCAAAAATACAATCAGGAACGATGTCAAAACCATAAATATCGGGTTGAATTTGGCAAGCCACGAAACCATTATTGCGGTAAATCCTCTGCCGCCTGCCGTGTCGCTCTTTAAGGAATGGTCCGTTCCCGCAACGAGCAAAAGCCCCGCAACGCCGCACAGTGCGCCCGAAAGCACCATTGTACGCTTTATGACTTTTTTAACATTTATGCCTATATATCTTGCGGTATTTTCGCTTCCGCCCACTACGGCGATTTCGTAACCGTGTTTACTGTACTTTAAGTATATGAACATAAACACTGTAATAACCGCAACCACCAAAATATTCAAAAGATATGCCTTTCCTGCAATTACAGGGAGCTGTGCGTGGGTTAAAACTCTCGGTGTTCCCGAGCCCTTGGGCATAGACCATTCAAGCGTGAAATATGCAACAAGCTGGGTTGCAATATAGTTCATCATAAGAGTGAAAAGCGTTTCGTTAGTGTTCCAGCCCGCCTTGAAAAATGCTGGAATATACGCCCATATAGCGCCTGCCGCGATACTTGTCACTATCATAATCGGCAAAAGAATACCGTCGGGGATTTTCCCGCCCCACAGAATTATGCACATAGCGGCAGCCAAGCCGCCCATAAGCACCTGACCTTCCGCGCCGATGTTCCAGAACCGCATTTTGAATGCAGGCGTCACCGCGATTGATACGCAAAGGAGCATAGCCACCTCTTGCCAAAGGCTCCACCTCAGGCGGCTCGTTCCCAAAGCGCCCATATACATTGTTTGATAAACTTTGAGCGGATTAAGCCCCGTAAGCGACAGCGTCACAAGTCCGCATACGACAAGCGCCGCAAGGATTGCCGCAAACCTTATGCTCCAAGCCTTCCACCAGACAAGAGTGCCCCGTTTTGCGATATGAAAGAGTGGCTCTCTGACCTTTTTATGTACTTTACTCATTGCCCTCTCCCTCGCTTTCCTGTTCTTTAAAGGACGATTTCGTCATCATATATCCTATTTCTTCCTTAGTTGCCGTCCTTGCGTCAACCGTGCCTGCAATTTTTCCGCCGCCTATTACAATAATTCTGTCGCAAAGCTCCAAAAGCACATCTAAATCTTCGCCGACAAAAATTACCGCCGCGCCCTTTCTCTTTTGCTCATTTAAAAGATTATAAATTATATATGCAGAATTTATGTCAAGTCCCCTTACAGGATATGCCGCCATAAGCACGGTAGGAGATGATGCAATTTCTCTGCCGACAAGCACCTTTTGCACATTTCCGCCCGATAGGCGCCGAACAGGCGTGCCGACACCCGGCGTTACAACCTCTAAGCGCTCTACAATGTCATCTGCAAGATTTTTGGGCGCATTTCTTTCCACAAATACGGATTTTCCTTTTCTATAGCTCCTGAGCATTATATTGTCTACAATATCCATACTGCCAACAAGTCCCATACCGAGTCTGTCCTCAGGTACAAATGCGAGCCTTACACCCATTTCCCTTATTTGGCGCGGCGTTTTATCACGCAAATTCTCCGTTTCCCCTGTTTTT
>CAJOPD010000079.1 GCA_905236685.1 uncultured Clostridia bacterium | reverse complement strand
TCCCGAATGGATGATTTTGAGCGTAATCCCCGTAATTCCGCCCGATTTAAGACCTATGGTACAGCTTGACGGCGGAAGATTTGCGACTTCTGATTTAAACGACCTTTACAGGCGTGTTATCAACAGAAATAACCGCTTAAACAGACTTTTGGAGCTTGGCGCACCCGATATTATCATAAGAAACGAAAAGCGTATGCTTCAAGAGGCGGTTGACGCGCTTATAAATAACGGAAGACGCGGCAGAACGGTTACGGGTCCGTCAAACAGACCTTTAAAATCGCTTTCCGACTTGCTTAAAGGTAAGCAGGGACGCTTCCGTCAGAACCTCTTGGGTAAGCGTGTTGACTATTCAGGCCGTTCGGTTATCGTAGTCGGACCTGAAATGAAGATTTATCAGTGCGGTGTGCCTAAGGAAATGGCGATAGAGCTGTTCAAGCCGTTTGTAATGAATGAGCTTGTTGCAAGGGGCATTGCACATAACATCAAGAGTGCAAAGCGTAAGGTTGAGCATGTTGCGCCCGAAATCTGGGATGTTTTGGAAGATGTTATAAAGGAGCACCCCGTTCTTTTGAACCGTGCGCCAACACTTCACAGACTTGGTATTCAGGCATTTGAGCCGAAGCTTGTTGACGGACACGCGTTAAAGCTTCACCCGCTTGTTTGTACGGCATATAACGCCGACTTTGACGGCGACCAGATGGCGATACATGTGCCGCTGTCACCCGAAGCACAGGCTGAGGCAAGATTTTTGATGCTGTCCGCAAATAACCTGTTAAAGCCGCAGGACGGACACCCCGTTACCGTGCCGACACAGGATATGATTTTGGGCTCTTACTATCTAACGATAGTAAAAGATGATGAAATCGGCGGAAAGGATTATGCGGAAAGAGATAAGAAGGAAGAATGGCGTCCGCATTACTATACCTCGGAGGACGAGGCGCTTTTGGCATACTATAACGGCGCAGTAGGACTTCATACGCCGATTAAGGTAAGACGCGAAAAGACTGTTCAGGGTACACAGTACCAGAGAATTGTCGACGCAACTGTCGGAAGAATAATCTTTAATATGAATATCCCGCAGGATTTGGGATATGTTGACAGAACCGAAGGGTCGGATACAATGCTCGACCTCGAAATTACGGGTATTGTAGGAAAGAAACAGCTGGGTAATATCATAGACAGATGTATCCGTGTTCACGACACAACCAAAACGGCGGAGGTGCTTGATTTAATCAAGGCAACCGGCTATAAATACTCGACCTTGGGTGCTTTGACCGTTGCGGTCAGCGATATTGAAGTGCCTGAAAAGAAACAGGAACTTTTGGAAGTTGCGGAAAAGCAGATTGACTCCATCGCAAAGCAGTACAGAAGAGGTATGCTGACAAACGAGGAGCGTTATAACGAAGTTATAAAGGTTTGGAGTGCGACAACCGATAAGGTTACCGACGCGATGATGGATAATATGGATAAGTTCAATCCTATATTTATGATGGCAGACTCGGGAGCCAGAGGTAGCGTAAACCAGATAAGACAGCTTGCGGGTATGCGCGGACTTATGGCGGATACAAAGGGACGCGCGGTAGAAATTCCTATCCGTGCCAACTTCCGTGAAGGTCTTAATGTTTTGGAATACTTCGTATCCTCTCACGGTGCAAGAAAAGGTCTTACCGATACGGCTTTAAGAACAGCTGACTCGGGTTATCTTACAAGGCGTCTGGTTGATGTTTCGCAAGATGTTATAATTCGTGAAAAGGATTGCTGCGCAACCGAAGGCGAGGTTGTACGCGCGATTAAGGACGGAAACGAGATAATCGAGCCGTTAAAAGACCGTATCGTTGGGCGTACCGCACTTCACGATGTTGTAGATGAAAAAACGGGCGAGGTTCTGGCGCTTGCGGACCATTTAATAACAGAAGAACAGGCGGACGCAATCATTGCCGCAGGTATCGAAGAAGTTGAAATAAGAAGCGTTTTGCCCTGCCGTACCAAAAACGGTGTATGTTCCAAGTGTTACGGCGTAAACCTTGCAACAGGAAAGCTTGTAAATGTCGGCGAAGCTGTCGGAATTATCGCCGCGCAATCAATCGGCGAGCCGGGTACACAGCTCACAATGAGAAACTTCCACGCGGGCGGTGTTGCAGGAGGCGCAGATGTTACGCAGGGTTTGCCTCGTGTCGAGGAATTGTTTGAGGCAAGAAAGCCTAAGGGTATTGCAATTCTTACCGAAATCGCAGGAAAGGTTACGGTAGAAGAGGCTAAGCGCAGGCGTGAAGTGACCGTTTCAAATGATGAAACGGGTGAAGCTAAAACCTATGTTATTCCGTACGGCTCAACCATCAGGGTTGAAACGGGCGACACGGTTGAAAAGGGTGAAGAACTCACCTTGGGCTCGGCATATCCCGGCGACATTTTAAGAATTAACGGACCAAAAGCCGTTCAGGTTTATATCACGAGAGAAGTTCAGAGAACCTATCGTATGCAGGGTGTTGATATCAACGATAAGCATGTTGAGATTATCACAAAGCAAATGCTCCGAAAGGTAAGAATTGATGATGCAGGCGATACAAACCTTTTAATCGGCTCTATGGTTGACAAGTTCGAGGTCGAAGAAGCAAATGAAAAGCTGAAAGAGCAGGGAAATGAAAACCTTGCGTCCTATTCAAGCGTGCTTTTGGGTATAACTAAGGCATCGCTTGCGACAAACTCCTTTATGTCGGCTGCGTCCTTCCAGGAAACCACAAAGGTTTTGACAGATGCGGCGATAAAGGGTAAGATTGACCCGCTTTTGGGACTTAAAGAGAATGTCATCATAGGTAAACTTATTCCTGCGGGAACGGGTATGGCAGCTTATAAAGATGTCAATATCACGGTTGACGGTCTGGAAATTGATGAGTAACAAAAATAAGGCTTGAATTTTCAAGCCTTATTTTTATGCAAAAGAGTAATTATGCATACCTCGGGCGGATTGCAAAAGCGGGGGATAGGCAGGGTGTTGCTTGCGCCGCGGTTTACTATCATAACCGAATTATTGTATTCAAATTTGCCCGCCGTATATTGAGGAAAAATCATTCGCCCCGAAAGCAGCGCAGATGTCGGCGCACAAAGTCCGCCAAGCCCCAAAATGCGTATTTGCCCGCCGTGCATATGCCCTGACAAAATCAAATCAAAACCAAAGTCCTTGATTTTATCAAAAAGGTTTGCCCTATGATAAAGCAAAATCCTATATCCGTCAAAATGCGGAAGGCGCGAAAAGCTTTCGATTATATTCTTTTCCATTATTTTCGGCACTTTTGAAAAGGGGTCGCCGACGCCGAAAATTGCTATTTTTTCGCCGTCTTTTTCCAAAACCGACATTTCCGAGTTCAATATAATTCCGCCCAAATCCCTGATTTTTTGAAGTAGCTCGGCGCAATCCCCGCGCCACAAATCGTGATTTCCCGTAACAAGATAAACAGGCGCAAGAGTTAAAAGCTTTTCCAAAAGCGCCCAAAAATCAGGTGCGTCCTTTCCGTCGTCGTGGAACATATCGCCTGTAATGCAGATAATATCAGGCTTTGACGGCTCAATAAGCTCAAATATTTTGCCCGAGGGGTAGGAATGTGTGTCGGAAATTTGTGCTATCCGAAAATTATCAAAAGACTTCGGCAGTCTTTCGGAAGCAATATTGTATTCGGTAATTTCAGGCGAAATGCCTAAAAAATTTGTCTTGCTCACAATAAAACACCTCGCATACGATTTTATCACTTTTTTCCGTAAAAGGCAAATATATTATTGTATTTTTCGCTCATTTATGATAAAATAAACAGGAATTTTGATGTACGGAGAAGGCTATGGCAAATTATATCAGCGAAAATGAACTCGCAAGGCAAAAGGAGTTTATCACACGCCTTAAAAATATAAATGAAGAATTTTATAAGATAAACGGCAGACGCCCGCTGTGCAATACCGAAACCTACGGCTGTCAGCAGAACGAGAACGACACAGAACGCATACGCGGAATTTTAAAAGAGGCAGGATATGACTTTTGCGACCGCGCGGAAGACGCCGATTTGGTTATATATAATACCTGCGCCGTCCGCGAAAATGCGGAGGACAAGGTTTTCGGAAGGCTGGGGATTTTGAGGCATATAAAGGAAAGCCGTCCTGAGCTTATCATCGGTCTTTGCGGGTGTATGGTACAGCAGGAAAATATGGCGGAAAAGATACGCAAGGTGCATAATCATACAGATTTGATTTTCGGCACACACGCGCTATATAAACTTCCCGAGCTTCTGGTAAATACCATTGAAAGCAAAAAAGCCGTGACAGATGTTGAAAATTCCGACGGCAATATTTGCGAAAATCTGCCGATTTTGCGGAAGTCGGAGAGCAAAGCCTGGGTGAGCATTATGTACGGGTGCAATAATTTTTGCTCCTATTGCATAGTCCCGTATGTCAGGGGCAGGGAAAGGAGCCGCAGTCCCGAAAAAATCTTGGAGGAGATAAATGAGCTTATCAAAAATGGTGTTACCGAGATTTGCCTTTTGGGTCAGAATGTAAATTCTTACGGCAAGGATTTAGCCGAAAATTGTGATTTTTCCGACCTTTTGCGTATGGTAAACGCCATTGACGGAGTAAAACGCATAAGATTTATGACTTCGCACCCCAAAGATTTCGGGGACAAGCTGATAAAAACAATGGCGGAATGTGAAAAGGTCTGCCATCAGCTTCACCTTCCTTTTCAGGCGGGAAACAGCAGGGTGCTTTCCGAGA
Source organism: uncultured Clostridia bacterium (assembly GCA_905236685.1). Lineage (GTDB taxonomy): Bacteria > Bacillota > Clostridia > UBA1381 > UBA1381 > UBA1738. The sequence continues at coordinate 19,330 of CAJOPD010000079.1, read as the reverse complement.
TGAACCGCCGATATACAAAAGAACAGTATCTTGAAAAAATCGAAAGAGTAAAGGCGGCAATTCCCGATATTGCTCTTTCTACCGATGTAATAGTAGGCTTTCCCACCGAAACAAACGAGGATTTTGAGGACACCTTAGATGTTTTGAAAAAGGTGCAGTTTGACACGATTTTTTCCTTTATCTATTCAAGGCGCGAGGGTACGCCTGCCGCAAAGCTTGATTTTGTGCTGACCGATGAGGAAATTCACAGAAATTTTGACAGGCTTTTGGAGGTGCAGAACGAGATTTCAAGGCGTAAAAATGAGGCGTATGTCGGCAAAATCTATACCGTTTTGGTTGACGGCGTGAGCAAAAATAACGAGGAAATGCTTTCAGGGCGGACCGATACGGGAAAAATCGTAAACTTTGCGGGGGACAAGGCTCTTACGGGGAAATATGTCGATGTAAAAATAACCAAGGCTCATACTTGGAGCTTAAACGGTGAGTTAATTAAGGAGGATATATAAAATGACTATTATTGAAAAAGCACACGAACTCGGCGAGATGATTGAGGCGAGCGAGGAAATGAAGGAGCTAAGGCTTGCAGAACAGGCACAGGCGGAGGACGACGAGGCGCAGCAGCTGGTTTCGGATTTTAATATTAAAAGAATGAACCTGGCGCGCGAAATTCAAGGCGGAAAGATTACCGAGGAGGAGGCAATCAGGAAGAATAATGATGCCTTTGCCGAGATGGTGGCAAAATCGGAGACCATTAAAAATTATGTTGACGCAAAAGAAAAATTTGACAGTATGGTAAACAGCATAAATAATGTGATAAACATTTACATTACGGGAAATCAGGGCGGCTGTACGCACAACTGTTCAACCTGCGGAGGCTGTCACTAAGATTATAAATTAACGGGGAGTTTTTTAATATGCAAGGCGAAAAACTTTCACCTATGATGGAAAGGTACTTAAAGACAAAGGAAGAATATAAGGACTGCATACTTTTTTACCGCTTGGGCGACTTTTACGAGATGTTTTTTGACGACGCAAAAACGGCGTCAAGAGAATTGGAACTCACCCTTACGGGAAAAAACTGCGGTCTTTCCGAGCGTGCGCCAATGTGCGGCGTGCCTTTTCACAGCGCAAATGTATATATCGAAAAGCTTGTTGCAAAGGGCTACAAAGTTGCAATATGCGAACAGCTTGAAGACCCCAAAAATGCCAAGGGGCTTGTGGACCGCGGTGTTGTAAGGGTTATCACGGCGGGAACCCGCACATATGAAAATATGCTTGACGAGAAGAAAAACAACTATTTCCTGACCGTCTGTAAGGATAAAATTACCGCTCTTGCCTTTTGCGATGTGTCAACGGGCGAGGTTTTTGCGTGTGAAATTGAGGAGGACGGCTCTGTCCTAAACGAGATTGCACGCTATCTTCCGAGCGAAGTGATATTAAATCCCGACGCAAAAATTGCTTTTGAGCGCGAAATCGTATCGCGCATAACCGACGCGGTGACGGCATATGACAACGCATTTTTCGCCGCGGACGACATCTATATAAAGGCGCAGTTTAAAAATGCTTCGGAAATAGCAGAAAAAAGCGGCGCTTTAAAATCAGCCTTGTGCGCTATGATGCGGTATTTGGAGCATACGCAGAAAGCGCATATTGACTGCATTGACGAGGTGACGCTTTACGGTGTCGGCGAGTTTTTGGAAATGGATTTTGCAACGCGCAGAAGTCTGGAACTGACCGAAACTATGCGCGATAAAGCAAAAAAGAACTCGCTTTTGTGGGTTTTGGACAGAACAAAAACCTCAATGGGTGCGAGAAAACTGAAACAATGGCTGGAAAAACCGCTTGTCAGTCCCGCAAAGATAAATTACAGGCTTTATGCCGTCGGCGAGCTTAAAGAAAACATAATGCTCGCGGACGATTTTGCCCTGCTTCTTTCAAATATTTACGATATAGGTAGGATAACGAACAGAATTTCCTTGAATACGGCGGTGCCAAGGGACTTGGTGGCGCTCAAAAATTCGCTTTTGGCGCTTCCCGAGCTCAATTATCTTTTGTCAAAAACAAAGTCACCTATGCTCTCCGCGCTTAACAGAGATTTTGATATTTTATCGGACATAGCGGAGCTTTTATCAAAGAGCATAAATGACGAAGTGCCTGTATCCATAAGGGACGGAAATGTGATAAAGGAAGGGTACAGCAGCGAGCTTGACGAACTGCGGAGCATAAGCAGAGACGGCAGAGCGTGGATTTTGGGGACCGAGGCGGAGGAACGCGAAAGAACGGGCATAAAAAATCTTAGGATTAGCTATAACAAGGTTTTTGGGTACTACATTGAGGTGACAAAATCCAACGCTGATATGGTGCCCGACTACTACATAAGAAAGCAAACGCTGGTAAATGCAGAGCGGTACATAACTCCTAAGCTCAAAGAGATGGAGGATAAGGTGCTCGGTGCGGCACAGAGAATTTCCGAGCTTGAAGTGCGCCTGTTTGATGAAATACGGCAAAAAATCGGCGGCGAAATCGACAGGCTCAAAAAGGTCTGCGATATTATCGCAACAATTGATGCAATTCAATCTCTTGCGCAAACGGCATTTAATCTTGGCTATGTTATGCCTGAGGTTACCGAAAAGGACGGCATAACCATAAAGGACGGACGGCACCCTGTTGTTGAGCGCACTTTAAGGGACAGCATTTTTGTCCCCAACGATACCGAAATGGACGGGAAGGAAAACCGCGAGTTAATCATAACAGGACCGAATATGGCAGGAAAATCCACATATATGCGGCAGGTTGCCCTGATTACACTTATGGCGCAGATAGGCAGCTTTGTGCCAGCAAGCTATGCAAAAATAGGCGCTGTTGATAAAATTTTCACGCGTGTGGGCGCTTCTGATGATATTGCGCAGGGGCAGAGCACATTTATGCTGGAAATGGTTGAGGTTTCAAACATTTTGAAAAATGCAACCGCAAAATCGCTTGTAATTTTGGACGAGATAGGCAGGGGCACTTCCACCTATGACGGACTTGCGATAGCGTGGGCTGTTGCGGAGCATATGGCGGAAAAGGTCAGGGCAAAAACGCTCTTTGCAACGCATTATCACGAGCTCACAAGTCTTGAAAACGATTTTTCTTCAATCAAAAACTACTCAGTTGCGGTAAAAAAACACGGAGATGACATAACATTTTTAAGAAAAATAGTAAGAGGCGGAGCGGACGACAGCTACGGTATTGAAGTTGCGGCGCTTGCAGGAGTGAAAAAATCCGTAATCGAGCGCGCAAAGGAAATCCTAAAAAGCGTCGAAAATGATGAGATGGAAAGGGCGCACAAATCAAAGAAAACGGCTGTGACTACGGCGCAAATCGGCATAGAGGAGCAGACGGCGCTTGATATTTTTGAGGAATTAAAGATGATAGATGTCACCACATATACGCCGATTGAGGCGCTTAATAAGCTTTACGAAATAGCAAAGAGAGCTAAGGAGTAAAAAATGGGAATTATAAATATTCTTGATACCGAAATCTCGAATAAAATTGCGGCGGGGGAGGTTGTTGAGCGACCTGCCTCGGTTGTGAAGGAGCTTGTGGAAAATGCAATCGACGCACAGTCGAGCGTCATAAGCGTCGAGATAAAAAAGGGCGGAATTACCTATATAAGAGTTACCGACAACGGACGCGGTATGGCGCGTGAGGACGCGGAGATAGCCTTTTTGCGCCACGCAACGAGCAAGATAAAAAATGAAGAAGATTTAGACGCGATATACACGCTCGGCTTTCGCGGCGAGGCGCTTTCAAGTATCGGCGCCGTTGCACAGGTACAGCTTTATACCAAAAGAAGCGGCGACGCAGAAGGCACTTTTTTGACGGTAAACGGCGGCGTTATCGGCGAAACAAAGGGCGAAGGTATGCCGAACGGAACAACCTTTGTCGTGAACAATCTTTTTTACAACACGCCTGCAAGAATGAGATTTTTAAAGCGTGACGCAAGCGAGGCGGCTCTTGTGACCGATATTATGGAGCGGTTTATTTTGTCCTATCCGGAGATTTCGTTTAGGTATGTAATAGACGGAAAGGATAAGTATTTCACGGCAGGCGACGGAAATCTTACGGGTGCGATATATGCCGTTTACGGAAAGGCTTACGCAAATTCGATGATACCCGTAAATTATGAAACAGAGCATATAAAAATAACGGGCGCGATAGGAAAGGGCGACGCGGCAAGACCGAACAGGAGCTATCAAAGCTTTTTTGTGAATAAAAGGTACATAAAGAGTATCAAAATTTCAAACACCTTGGAGCTTGCATACAAAAATCAAATAATGATTGGCAAGCACCCTATGGCGATTTTGAATATCGGGATAAACCCGAGATATACCGATGTCAATGTCCACCCTACAAAGCTGGAAGTCAAGTTTTCAAATGAAGAGGAGATTATGCGCGCCATATACCACTGTGTGCAGAATGCGCTTTACGCTATCCCAAATGTCCCGAAAATTGAGCGCACGCAGAGCCCAAAAAGCGAATTTGCCCGTGACGAAGTTACGACAAAGGAGCAAATCGAGATAAAGCCTGTGCCGAAAAAAGAGGAGTTTGTAAGAGCGGCAGATGTTGATTGGAGCAGTACGCAAAATCCAAAGGGGAGCAAGCCGAAATCGGAATATGCGGTAAACATAGGTAATGAGTATTTTGTAAAAAAGCAAGAGGAAATTGTAGACGCGTTCCGAGGGATTGAAGAAATAAAAGAGCAAAAGATTGCCGAGGAAACGCCCGACAGCATAAAAATTGATATTTTGACCAATATGGAGGAGGCAAATTCCGCAGAAAGCGCATTAAATCCTCAAAGCTGGGGTTTTGATACCGAAAACATCAAGGTTATAGGTCAGATTTTTGACACCTATATAATAGCCGAGGCGGACGGGATTATGATAATTGCCGACCAGCACGCCGCACACGAGCGCTTAAAATACGAGGAACTTAAAAAGGAGCTGGAAAAGCGGGAAGTGACCGCGCAAATGCTTTTGGCGCCCGTTGTTGTGGATTTGAGCGCAACAGAAATGGCGGTATTTTCGGAAAATGCCCAAAATTTCGCCGATATGGGCTTTGAATTGGAGGAATTCGGCGGCAGTGCATTGCTTCTTCGTGCAACGCCTGAACCGCTTTCAGAGGAAGGGCTTAAAGGTCTTGTAAGAGAGCTCATAAATCAGTTCGCGGAAAACAGGCAGGAGGTAATATCCGAAAAAATGCAGCGTGCACTATACACAATTGCCTGCAAGGCGGCGGTTAAGGCAAATCACAAGTTTGATAACAAACAGCTTGAAATGCTGCTTAAAGAGATTTTTAATCTTCAAAACATAAACACCTGCCCGCACGGCAGACCGATAATAGTTACTATGTCCAAAAAAGAGCTTGAAAAAGAATTTAAGAGGATAGTGTGATGATATCGGTAGTTGTAGTAGCAGGCGCAACTGCGTCAGGAAAAACCGCGCTTTCGGTGGAGCTTGCAAAAAGGCTTTCGGGCGAAATTGTGTCCTGCGACAGTATGCAGATTTATAAAGGTATGGACATAGGTACGGCAAAGCCTACGCAGGAGGAAATGCAAGGTGTGCCGCATCATATGCTGGATTTTTTGGAGCCTTCCCAAAATTTTTCGGTATCGGATTTCTGCGATATGGCAAGGGGCATAATAGCCGATATTGACAGGCAGGGGAACTTGCCGATATTAACGGGCGGAACAGGGCTTTATATTGACTCACTGATTGATAATATCGAATTTGCAAAGGAAACCGCAAAATCCGATATTAAAGCCGAGCTTTTAAATATGGCGGAAGTGTCGGGGAAAGAGGTACTTTATGAACTCCTTTTGGAAATTGACCCCGATTATGCGAAAATTGTCCACCCGAACAACTTAAAGCGGGTGATAAGGGCGATTGAGTTTTATAAAACTACGGGTATGACGGTTACGGAGCATAACGCTGTTTTAAAAACACCGATTTATAAAAGCGTTTATTTTTGCATTGACTGGGACAGGGAGGTATTGTATAGCCGCATAAATGCCCGTGTTGACGAGATGCTGGAAAAGGGGCTTGAAAAGGAGGCAAAAGCGCTTTACGACAAATACGGAAGGCAGGATTTTACCGCTTTTTCAGGCATAGGCTATAAAGAATTTTTCGATTATTTTGAGGGCAAAAAGACGCTGGAAGAAACGGTGGAACAGATAAAGCAGGGTACACGCAGATATGCTAAAAGACAGCTTTCGTGGTTTCGCCGAAACGGCAAAATACATTGGCTTTTGCCGCAAAACGATATGACGGAAAGGGCAGTAAGTATAATAAAAGAGGAATTATCAATATGATAATTCCTCTTTTATTTAAGTTCTTTCAGCATTTTTGGAATGGTTAAGCTGACAGGGTTAAATTCTTCGCCAAGATATTTCTCTCGTTTAGTGCTTATAAAGCCCTTATCACAGCCCCTTTGAGAAACATTATCCATAATTTGATATTGGAAAGAGTTGCAGTTTTTCTCAAAAATTGAAATCAATTCGTTTGTTGTATGGTTTTCGGAAGATACAAGATTTAAAACCCCTGCCACATCTTCCAACTTTACAGCATTTAAAATCCACCGCACAATATCATTTATAAAAACAAAATTCCACAGTTGATGAGGAGGAGCAGAGAGCTTGAATGTACTATTTTCATTAACAGACTTTATAAGGTAGCCGAGAAAGTTGTTTTGCTCACCGCTTAAATCATATACCGTACCTATCCGTATAATCTGACATTCAACTCTATGATAATCACACCATTCCTGCACAAGTCGCTCTGCGAACACTTTTGAAAGGGCATATGTTCTAACGGGGTCAACCTTGGTATTTTCATCAATTAGGACTCCGTTAGCTGACTTATATGGAAGTGTAGAGTCAATTCCATAAACCGAAATAGAAGAACAGAAAACTATTTTTTTTGGAATATTTGGAAGGTTTTGCAACAGATAATCAATAGAATTGACAGAGGAAAGATGCTTTCTTGTCAGCTCAATCTCATTTCTTCCGTGGTGTTCTACAAACGCACCCAAAAGAAGTATACAATCAAACGGAGATGCGCTTTTTAATTCATTTTGGGAAAATGTATGTGTTTTGTAATCTATGCAGCGAAACCCATTTATTTTTTTAGAAGTCAGCAAAGTTAAAGTATCGCCGCCGTTAATCCGGTTAAAGTATTCGATAAAGTTTTTCCCGATAAATCCGCCGGCGCCTGTCATTAGAATATTCATATGCTACTCCTTACGAAATAGGTTTTATAATCATTTCACTGTAAAATTCGTTACGGTCAAGTTTTGGTGTCATATCTTCAAGCGGGTCTTTGCCAGCTTTTTTCGGAGTAATCCATTTATCCATCGAAAGATTTATAATGCATACAGAAGGACCGTCAACATCAAAACAGGCTTTAAGAGCCGCCTCAATTTCACTGTTTTTGCAGGCAGTTGAAACAGGAATTTTATATGCATTGCATATATGTTCTATGTTTGGTATGGGCAGCCCGTACTCGCGGTTTACTCCGTGATGCCGACCGTCAAGAAAGTTGTTTTGAACATGATAAATGTTTCCAAATCCACCGTTGTCCAAAACAATTATTTTCATATTAAGATTATAAAATCTGATAGTTGCAAGCTCCTGTATATTAAACTGCATTCCGCCATCGCCAGTAACCGTAATCACACGGTCATTGTGAGCAAAACAAGCGCCCAGTCCGCTCGGAAGTCCGTAGCCTAAACTGGCAAAATTGAGCCAGGAAACCAGCTTCTGATTTTCCTTTACTCCAAACGCTTGATATATGTAGCTTTTCGGCGAACTTGCGTCTGTCGTTATAATATCTCCGCTTTTCAGCATATCGGAAAGCTTAGACACAAAATAATAGGGGTCAATTTCCTCGCCAATATCCTTTAAGGACGGAGTAATAGAGTATTTGTTCTTCCAATGTGCTATTTTTTCTACCCAACAGCCAAAATCCATATCGGCATATGAGATACCGAGCAGACCTTTTAAAAAAGTTTTAGCGTCCATTTGAATAGGCTTGTCCACCGGAATTCCAAAAGTCTTATATTTATCTATCTCGTCAAAATCAATATCTACCGAATAAATGTATGCTTCTCTTGCAAATGTTGCATTTCCGCCCGTTTCCGAAGCGTCCAGCCGTGCGCCGACAGATATAATCAAATCAGCGTTTTGAATTGCAAGATTGCCGGATCGGGAGCCTTGAATGCCTACACTCCCCACAAAAAGCTCTGACGCAGAAGGCAACAAATCTCTTGCGCCCCAAGTCAATGCGTACGGAACATTGTACTTTTCAATCAGTGTTTTTGCATATTCTTCCGCGTTTGCGCACTTAACGCCCTTTCCAAAGAGAAAAACAGGTCTTTTTGCAGCCGTTAGCCTCTTTAAGATTTCGTCAAAAATCTCTTTGTCAACTTCGATTTCGGGTATGTTAGGAGTGTATTTTTTTAAATTGTCAGGCATTATATCGAGCCAAGTAACATCATCAGGAATAGCGATGATTACAGGACCCGGACGCCCCGATTTTGCAACATATAAAGCCTTTTCAATTTCATACCTTGCATTTTCCTTGTTATGTATTATGGCAACATACTTTGTAACAGGAGCAAAAATATTCAAATCATCAATTTCCTGCGCTCCGTAGTGGCGCACCCGCGTATCTCCTTTCATCATAGAAAGTTGTGGTTGACCGATTATATATATAACGGGATTGGAATTATAATACGACCCTGCAATTGACGTGTATAGATTTGTCGCACCGGGTCCGCAAGTTGCCACACAGGCGCCAAATCCTCCTGTAACTTGTGAATAGGCGTCTGCCGCCATTCCTGCCGCCTGCTCGTGAAGGGTGCAGACATAATCGATACCGTCTGTATGCCCCAACGAATCAAAGATTTGAATAACTGTTCCCGAGCCCTGAACTCCGAACACAGTTTTTACTCCGTTTTCCTTCAAAACATTAACTAAATAGTCTGAAATCTTCATAGATTACCCACCTTTTTTAATATCCTGCACAGATATGCATAACATATGGAAAGCCTAAGGCTTTATCACGCGTCTGTCTTTATGATGTAATATCCGTGCCGTGTAGAGCTGTCTTTAACTTCACTGTCAAAAGATGTATCAAATTCACTTCTTTTTATAATTCTGTCAGGTTCGATATTGTTAAATTCAGCAATATCATCTTCTGAAATAATAAACCTGATAGCAACAGGACAGGGCTTTGTAATCACATCAAAGCACGGCTTGTTCCCGCACGCAACATCAATAACCATTCTGACAAAGTCCATACCTGTCGAAATAGGTGTTAAATCAGTTCCTATACAATCTCCGCCCATACGGGCACCTATTTCCATAAATCCTATATTTCCGTCAGCAAGAACTCTGAACTCTGCGTGTGCCGCTCCGTTTGTGATGTCAAGCGCCTTTAATGCGCGCTTTACAATTTCAATAATTTCTTTTTGCTTGTCCTTTGGAATATCGGAAGGCTGCTCGTGACCTGTTTCTATGTAATGCGGATTACCCGTAGTTGTCTTTTTTGTAAAGGCAAGGACCTTAGCGTCGCCTCTGTAAACAATGCACTCAGCGCTGTACTCGGTACCTTCCATATATTCTTCAATAATGGCTTTATTATTAAAGGACTCATTGACCGCCACTGACACAGCATTTTTTAAATCTTCTGCCCTGTCTACACGCGTTATACCCTTACTGCTCCATCGGTCCGTCGGCTTAACAATAACGGGGAAACGGAAATCTGCAACATCAGCTAAATCAAAAGACAAATCCGCTTCGGTAAATTTTGGAGTGTATATTCCGCCGTATTCCAAAAATGCCTTTCTCATTTCAAATTTATTTCTTGCGACCAAATCCGTCCTCTCGGGATTTGCGGGGAGCCCAAGTCCCCTTGCCACATATGAAACAGTAGGCGAGGCGAAATCAGATGTAATGGAACAAATGCCGCAAATACCGATTTCACGGCATTTTTCCAGAATTTCGTCCTTTTTATCTATTGAAATGGGATAAAAATAATCAGCCGCTTCCTCTCCGGGATCGCCGCATTGCCAGGAAAACACATGAGTTTCATATCCCAGTTCTTTTGCCTTATTTATCAGTGACAAAATAGCCTCGTTGGCGCCTATGATAGCTAATTTTTTCATTTTGCATCTCCGGTCACATAATTTATGACATATTTAATAACTCTGTCCACTTCTTCATCTGTCATTTTCAAATAAAGGGGAAGCGTCAAAATGTGTTCGCTTATATATTCGGCATTCCGGCACAGCCCTTTTGCATAACGGTACATACGGTAGTTTGTATTGATAATATAATGGACGCCGGAATTTATACCGTTTTCCGAAAGATACTTCGCAAGACCGTCACGATCTTTAACAACAATCTGATAATAGCATCTTGCAGATTCCACATTATCCGCAAGCTCAGTCAAGGTGATTTTATCCGGATACTTACTGAATGCCTCATCATATTTACGGCATATTCTTCGCCTTATATCGTTATCACTGTCCAGACATTTAAGCTGCGCTATGCCGATAGCCGCCATAATGGAATTACCGTTATAGCAGTTACTTACATACGGTACATCATAATGCCATTTATATGTTTTATGGTCAGCAAGTGCATAATCAGAATACGCGTTTGTATCAATTCCCGACCAAGCCTTTACGCGTGCTATCTTTTCCAAATCAGCATCTTTAAAGCAAAGCATTCCCGAGTCTGCCGTCGGGAGTGTTTTGAATATGTGGAAAGAAAAGTTAACCGAGTCAGCCTCAAAGCAGGGGAATAAGCCGTTCACCTTTGTTCCTGCCATATGAGCCGCATCTACTACGAGTTTAAGACCGTTTTTACGGCAGATTTTTAAAATTTCATCGTAGTGTCCGGGATTTCCGCACAGCCCGACAAAAAGCACAGCCCTTGTTTTATCTGTTATCTTGCGCTCCACATCTTTTGGGTCAAGGCAGAAGCTCGCGTCAATATCCGCAAATACGGGCTTCAATCCCGCCAAAAGTATTGAGTGGTTAGAGGATACAAAAGTAAATGGAGTTGTTATTACTTCATCTTCGTCATTCCAGTTATATACTTCTTTAAAGATATCAAATGTGAGATTAAGGCTCGCAGTGCAGGAATTCACAAAATATGCATTTTTCAGTCCGGTGTACTTTTTCCACTCGTCTTCAAGCTGAGTTGTCTTAAAGCCCGGTCCTGTCCAGCCTGTGTCAAGACATTCTTTGATTTCTGCCATACACGCATCAACATCAAATGACGGGTGCATCAGAGCTATTTTATCCATGCATAACATCTCCCCTTGATTTTAAGATATATCTATCACACATACTCATTTACTTTTTCAATAATCATCTTAACATCTTCGTCCGTGAGCCACATATGCAGAGGCATTGTGATAAGATGCCCGCTGATTTCCCTTGCTTTCGGTGCCTGACCTTCGCCGAACGAAAATACGCTGTATTCGGTATTATCGCGGTAATGAACTCCGCAGTTTATGCCTGCCTCGGACAGCTTATTAAGCAAATCTTCACGGTCGGGCACAATTAGCTCGTAAAGATGGTACGAGCATTCGTCTGCATATGTTGCGGGAACGATTTTTATTTTCGGATTATTCTTAAATCCTTCGTTATACATAGCGGCAATCTCGCGGCGGCGCGCGTTTTCTTCGTCAAGATATTTGAGCTGTGTGAGCGCGATAGACGCCATAATTGCGTTGCCGTTATATTTGTATCCCACATAATCAACATCATACTTCCAGGCATATGTTCCCTTGTTGGAACGCGCATATGTATCCTTATTTATGCCGCACCAAGCAAGCATTCGCGTAAGGTCGGCATACTTTTCATCTGCCCAGCAAATCATACCGCTGTCGCCTGTCGGAAGGTTTTTTACTGCCTGATATGAATAAACCGTAACATCAACTCCGTCCCAAGTGCCGGGGAACACCCCGTTTACTCTTGTTCCTGACATATGCGCAGCATCTAAAATCAGTTTTAAGTTATGCTTTTTGCAGATTTCAATAACTTTGTCAAGCTGACCGACACGCCCGCCGTAGCCGACAAAAATGACCGCTCTCGTTCTGTCTGTAATCTTTTTCTCGATATCCGCAGGGTCGATACACAAATATTCGTCCACATCTGCGAATACGGGTTTCATATTTTCATATTCAATGGCAAGATTTGTCGATACAAATGTAATGGGCGAGGAGATAATCTCATCTCCGTCCTGCCAGCCGTTATCCATTTTCAGTATTTTTACGGCAAGATGAAGCCCTACCGTATTTGAACTGAGGTAGTAGGCATATTTGTGCCCTGTATATTTCTTCCATTCTTCTTCAAATTCCACCGTCTTAAAGCCCATACCTGTCCAGCCTTTTTCAAGACATTCACGAACGGCGTCAAGACATTCCTCCACATGAAATTTCGGTTTCAAAACTTGAATTGCCATTTTTTTTATCTCCTTTTTAATAAATCAGCGATTTTTATACATTTTATCATAATAGTCCCTGTACTCGCCCGAAATGATTTCCTCCCACCAAGGCTTGTTATCAAGGTACCACTTAATTGTCTTTTTTATGCCGTCCTCGAACTTTGTTTCGGGAAGCCAGCCCAGCTCATTATGGGTTTTGGTAGGGTCAATAGCGTAGCGCATATCGTGCCCTTTTCTGTCAGTAACATATGTAATGAGGCTCTCGGGCTTTCCGAGCTCGCGGCAGATTAGTTTTACTATATCGATGTTCTTCATTTCATTATGCCCGCCGACATTGTAAATCTCGCCTACGCGGCCTTTATCTATTATCAAGTCAATCGCCTTGCAGTGATCCTCCACATAAAGCCAGTCGCGGACATTTATTCCCTTGCCGTAAACTGGCAAAGGCTTGTCGTTCAAGCAGTTCGCAATCATCAGCGGTATAAGCTTTTCGGGAAAATGATACGGTCCGTAATTGTTCGAGCACCGCGATATTGTAACAGGCAGATTAAAAGTGCGATAGTATGCCATTACCAAAAGGTCCGCCCCTGCCTTGCTGCTGCTGTATGGGCTTGAAGTATGTATCGGTGTTTCTTCGGTAAAAAACAGGTCGGGTCTATCGAGCGGCAAATCGCCGTAAACCTCGTCTGTTGACACCTGATGATACCTTTCTATGCCGTATTTTCTGCAAGCGTCCATTAAAACGCTTGTCCCGACGATATTTGTTTGGAGAAAAATGGACGGGTCCTCGATACTTCTGTCCACATGGCTCTCCGCCGCAAAATTGACTATAATATCGGGCTTTTCCTCCTCAAAGAGTTTGTATACGCCTTCTCTGTCGCAGATGTCCAGTTTTACAAACCGAAAATTCGGCTTGTCCATAACAGATTTAAGTGTGGACAAATTTCCCGCATAGGTAAGCTTATCAAGGCAGATAATCCTGTAATCCGGATACTTGCCAAGCATATGAAAAATAAAATTTGACCCGATAAAACCCGCGCCGCCGGTAACAATTACAGTCTTTTGCATAAAATTCTCCTTTGTTTAATCAACTTTTGCTCAAAATTCAAAGAATATCTTGCTTTCGGCAAGAGTCGGATTTTTCATATCCTTTTCGCTCAGGGTAATTTTTTCAACCTCGGGCCATTTTATAGCTATATCGGGGTCGTTCCAGATAATTCCGCCCTCGTCGTCGGGGTGGTAGATATCGTCGCATTTATATGCAAATTCCGCATAGTCGCTAACAACCAAAAAGCCGTGTGCAAAGCCGCGCGGAATCATAAATTGTTTTTTATTCTCTTCCGAGAGCAAAACTCCGACCCATTTTCCGTATGTTGCGCTGTCCTTCCTCAAATCGACGGCGACATCAAACACCTCGCCCGAAAGAACCCGCACAAGCTTTGCCTGAGGGTGCGTTTTTTGAAAGTGAAGTCCGCGCAATACGCCCTTTCGGGAGCTTGACTGATTGTCCTGAACAAAATCATATTTAAGTCCCGCAGCGTCAAAATCGGATTTTTTGTATGTTTCCATAAAATATCCGCGGTTATCGCCGTAGGTTTTAACCTCTATGACATATACGCCTTCAATTTCCGTTTCAGTAAATTTGAAATTACTCATACAATTCCTCTTTTGTTTAATATATAAATTTACCCTCCGCAACATTTTTTAAATGCCGTCCGTACGGGGATTTTCCGTAACGCTTTGCGGATTTTAACAGCTTTTCCTTGTCAATCCACCCGTTATAAAATGCGATTTCTTCGGGAGCGGATATCTTTACGCCCTGCCGTTTTTCAATCATCTGGACAAACTCGGTAGCCTCAACAAGACTGTCCATTGTTCCCGTATCAAGCCACGCAAATCCGCGCCCTAAGATAATTCCCTTTAATTGTTCTTCCGAAAGATACATTTCATTAAGGGTGGTAATTTCAAGCTCGCCTCTGGCGCTCGGCTTTACCTGCTTGGCTTTTTGGGCTACACCCTTGGGGTAGAAATAAAGCCCTGTGATACAGTAATTACTCTTGGGATTTTTCGGTTTTTCTTCAACAGATACGATTTTCCCCTCTTTGCCGAGTTCCATAATACCAAAACGCTCGGGGTCGTTTACAAAATAACCGAAAACGGTGGCAAATCCGCTTTCTGTATTCTGCACAGCTTTCTTTAACTTATCTCTAAGTCCGCCGCCATAAAATATATTATCGCCCAATACCATAGCGCACTCATCATTTCCGATAAATTTTTCCCCCAGGATAAATGCCTGTGCCAAACCGTCGGGTGAGGGCTGAACGGTATAGCTGAGAGATATGCCGAACTGGCTTCCGTCACCCAGCAAGTGCTCAAACCGAGGGGTGTCCTCCGGCGTGCTGATAATGAGTATGTCCTTAATTCCCGCAAGCATAAGGGTTGAAAGCGGATAGTAAATCATAGGCTTGTCATAAACGGGAAGGAGCTGTTTTGAAGTCACCATTGTAATAGGGTAAAGGCGCGTGCCTGCGCCGCCTGCTAAAATTATACCTTTCATTTGTGCCTCCTTTTTATCGCCATAATTCTGTGAAAAGGACCTGTCAAATACTTTATGAGCAGATATAATGCCTTGTCTTTTGCTGTCCCGTATGGACGGAAATCACAAAGCTTAGCATTTGAAAGCTTAGCGATAGCCTTAACTCTTTTTTCGTCATAAGGTATGCCGAATTCCAGTTTTCGATAGATTGCTATGACAGAGTATTTGTGGAATTCACGGTTTGTTTCGCTGTCGAAAATGGCATATCCTTCTGCCTCATTTAAAAGATATTTTGCCTTTACATCATCTTTTGCATCTGCAAACCATTTATTAAAGCTGTTGCTTGTAAGCATACGCCTGCAAGCCACAATCTCATTCAAAAAGTATACATCGCCAAGCATTGAGGCAATTCTCAGCCATACTTGGTCCCCGTTCATACGCAAAGTGGCTTTGCTTTTAAATGACCATAAAATCAGGTCGCGCCGCATTAAATATGATGATGTATGAAAATATGCGCCGTATATCCAAACTTTTTCGCAGTAATAGTCTTTCGGTATTATGCCTTCTTTGAAATTGTGGCACTGTCGAGGCATAATATCGTCTAATTTATTCCCTTCCGCGTCCATATACTGCACTTTCGCAAGGCACATAGAAATATTTGGACTGTTCTCCATTGCTTCGACCTGTTTTTGAAGCCTGTCGTCAAAACACCAATAATCGTCGCCTTCGCAAAAAGCGATGTATTTACCTTTGCAAACGGGAAAAATAATGTCGCGGGTAATTTTAACGCCTTTTGACATTTTGTTTTCCTCTTGTATAATCGGCTGTATAAGATCCGGGTACATAGATGCGTACTTTCTTATAATTTCCGCTGTATTATCGGTAGACGCGTCGTCGTGGACAATTATCTCATACTTAAAGTTTGTCCTTTGGCTGACAAGCCCTTTGAGCGCCTGTTCAACATATTTTTCGTGGTTATAGGTCATACAGATAATGCTTACAAGAACATCAGATTTGACATATTCATACTCCTTGCCGAAGTCGCCTTCAAAATCTGCATATCCGTTTTTATATAAATCGTCCCAGTTTGACATACTGCGCCCCCTGCTTTATTTAATTAAATGATTTCCTAGCTTTGCTTTGCAAAAATCCCGCAAGTAATCAAAAGAATCAAGCTTAAACAGCTTTGAGCCGACAATATAGGTTACTGCTCCGACAATAACCTGAATAATCAAAGTCAAAAATGCACCGAGCCCCAACAGCTGTACCGAAAGAACAATAAAAATCATAATGATATCGAGAACTGCTATCGGGAAAAGGTCGGCAAACTGCTCTTTAAAGCTGTATCCGAAAAGCTTTGTGTTCGGATATGCGCTGATTACATATGCAAACAGCGCCGTGCCCAGCATACTCCACATCATAACTTCCAGATTTATAAATACCGTTGCAAGCATAACGGTGAAGGTAACGACCTTTTTGATAATATCAATTCTCAAAAGTGTCTGACCCTTGCCAAGCGATTTTGTGGCGTTTATGTGAATTTGCGTAATGCAGTCCCACGCATATGAGTAACAGCATATTCTCATAAAGAAAACGCAGGGCAGCCATTTAGCAGTAAGCAAGACTGTGATAAACGGCGTGGCACAGGCGCACAGACCTGCCATCATAGGAGAAACGATATAAAATCCGAGCTTTACGGCTCGCCGTGTGGTCGATTTTACATCGGTAAGGTCATTTTGCTTTATCGCAAGAACGGGGAAGATTACGCTGTCTATGGAAGAAATGACATTGTTTGAAAACATCTGCGGGAATGTCGCACCCTTGTTATAAAAAGCCAAATCCTCCGCCGTGTAAACCTTTCCGATTATCATTTGGCGAGCTTCTCTGTAAATTGTTGCAAAAATACTTGTCATAAACAGCTTTGAGCCAAAGGAGAACATACCTTTAAGCCGTGCCCACGAGAACATTTTTTTGGGACGCCACTTAACCGTGAACCATAGAAACATAGTATCAACAGTCATATTAAACAGAGTTTCCGTCACAATCGCCCATACCCCAAATCCAAGCAACGCCATAACTATTCCGACAACTGCCGCACCGATGGTTCCGGTAAGAGTTGCGAAAAAAAACTTTTTAAACATAAGGTTTTTTGACACAAAAGCCTGCTGAACATTTTTAAGTCCCGAAATAATCAGCGTAAGCCCCTGTACGCGCACCACGGCGGTAAGCTGTGCCATTTTATAAAATTTTGCAATAAGAGGTGCAGCGGCAAACAAACCCAGATACAAAACAATGCAGACAACGACATTAAAATAAAACACAGTTGAAAAGTCCAAGTCGTCCGCATCTTTTTTTTGAATAAGCGCGTTAGCAAATCCGCTGTCTATAAAAACCTGCAAAAGCGCCGTAAAAATCGACACAATTGCAACAACGCCGTAAACAGCAGGGTCGAGAAGACGCGCCAGCACAATGGAAACAATGGTAGTTACGCCTTGGGCGCCGAAACGCTCCATCAGCCGCCATATCATATTATTGGCTATTGTGTTGCCCGTCACTTGTTTATTGTCCATTTATAACATTCCTCGGATTAAGTAATATGTTAAGCGATGTTTTTTAATCAAATATATGTCCCCAAAAAAAGCGTAAATACACTACTGAAACGCTTTTAATCATCATTTAGAAATTATATCACTTAATAATAATAATGTCAATGAAAACCCAAATAAAAATCACATCTATTGTAAACCTACAAAGTACCCACATATCAAAAAATGCCTTTGGTTGACAAAATAACGGGATTGTGCTATAATAACTATCCGTATTTATCAGCAATATATTTCGATTACTTAGAAAAAATCAGAGGTGAAACGAAGCAAAATGAAGAAATCACAGCAGACAAAGTCAGGGAAAAAGCGGTACAGTATAATAAAACAAGTAGCAATTTTTTTCTTAATAGGCATACTGACAACAGGCATTATGACTTACATATGCGAATCGTATTTTTACGATAACAGCGTGAAAGTTCAGACGGAGCTTCACGCTGCGGAAATCGCGAATGAAGTAAAGCGTGCCGTGATTGATAATCCCACGCATATATGGCTCATTAAATATTGGTATGCACATTCTGACGAACTTGACATCGAATATGACGCGGTGTTTGACCGACGGAACAGTACAGCGGAAAAATGCCGTGTTTTTCAAGAACATAATCCCGGGCTTCAATTAAGGTATCTTGATACAGCACAATGCGAAATGCTTTCCCCCGAGGATCAAAAGCTTTACGCTGAGATTGCTTACTCCTGGCTTCTTACAAGAATTGACCAGATAAAGCAGTCCTACAATATTTCATATCTGTTTTGCGTTATACCCGAGGATAAATTTAACAGTCAGTTTTTCCTGTTCAGCGGAGCAGAAAAAGTTGCGGTAAGAGGCACAAGGCAGGAAGATGCGTATATTCTCGGAAAAAGGGTTCCCGTTAACGAAAGTCAAAGGCTGGCTATGCGTGAGGCAATCAGAAATTCCAGTCATCTTGCAGACGCAGGCATTTATGCGGATTATTATGCAAATCTATGCTCCTTTGACAGCTACAATGTGCTGATTGGCCTGACATACGACTGGTCGGTTTTGCGTGCGGACGCCAAGACAAAGACGCGCAAAGGAGCAACTCTTGCAATTCTTAATCAGCTTGTTTTGTCCCTGATATGCCTTGCGCTGATTTTCTTCTTCGTTCTTCACCCGTTGAAAAAAGTGCAAAGCCATATCCTTGAATACAAAAATTCAAAGGACAGCAAAGCTGTCACCGACGGACTTTCACAGATTAACGCGCATAACGAAATCGGTAATCTTGCAGATGATGTTTCAAATATGATTTTTGAGATTGACGCGCACATAGAACAGATTGAAGCTATTACAGCCGAAAAGGAGCGTATAAGCACGGAAATGGCACTCGCTACGCGTATTCAATGCGCTATGCTTCCGAGTATTTTTCCGCCGTTCCCCGAGCATACGCAATTTGATCTATATGCCAGTATGGATCCAGCCAAGGAAGTAGGCGGAGATTTTTACGATTTCTTCCTTGTGGACGACGACCATCTTTGTATGGTAATTGCGGATGTGTCGGGTAAAGGAGTACCGGCAGCGCTCTTTATGATGGCGTCTAAAATTGTACTTGCAAACAATGCAAAGATGGGAAAATCCCCGGCTCAAATTCTGACAGATACAAATGCCGCAATCTGTTCTAACAATAAGGAGAGAATGTTCGTCACGGTATGGCTCGGTATATTGGAGATTTCAAC
>CAJOPD010000078.1 GCA_905236685.1 uncultured Clostridia bacterium | reverse complement strand
TGCGTGGGTATGGCGGCGAGTATGGGCGCATTTTTGCTGTGTGCGGGCACAAAGGGCAAGCGCTTTGCACTTCCGAACAGCGAAATTATGATTCATCAGCCGCTTTTGGGAGGACTTCAAGGTCAGGCGACAGATATACAAATTCACGCCGAGCATATTGTCGGTATCAAAAAGCACCTAAATGAGATTTTGGCGGAGCGGACAGGTCAGCCGCTTGATGTTATTATGGCGGATACCGAAAGGGATAACTTTATGTCAGCAGACGCTGCAAAAGCGTACGGCTTGGTTGACGAGGTAATTGTGAGCCGTAACGGTAAATAATAAAGGGGAAATATAATGGCGAAATCTGATGATAAAAGAGAAATAAGGTGTTCTTTCTGCGGCAAAAAGGAGTCAGAGGTAGATACCTTGGTGTCCGGTCCCGGTGTATATATATGCGATGAATGTATAAAACAGTGCGAATATGTACTGGCGGGCAAGTATGACGAAAATACGATTGAAAAGGGCGCGGAGCTCCCAAAGCCCAAGGAAATCAAGGAAATCCTTGACCAATATGTAATAGGGCAGGAGGACGCAAAAAAAATCCTTTCCGTTGCGGTTTATAATCACTATAAGCGTATTGCAAACGGTGACGATAATGATGTAGAACTGCAAAAGAGCAACATCTTAATGGTAGGTCCGACGGGCTCGGGTAAGACTTTTCTTGTCCAGAATTTAGCAAGAATTTTAAATGTGCCTTTTGCGATTTCCGATGCAACAACGCTTACCGAGGCAGGATATGTCGGCGAAGATGTGGAAAATATACTGTTAAAGCTCATTCAGGCGGCAGATTACGATATTGAGGCGGCGGAAAAGGGCATAATCTATATTGACGAAATCGATAAAATCGCAAGAAAAGGCGAAAATGTTTCAATCACGAGAGATGTAAGCGGCGAAGGCGTTCAGCAAACGCTTTTAAAGGTTTTGGAGGGTACGGTTGCGTCTGTGCCGCCAACAGGCGGAAGAAAGCATCCGCATCAGGAATTTATACAGATTGATACAACTAACATACTCTTTATCTGCGGCGGCGCATTTGACGGGCTTGAAAAAATTATTGCCGATCGTGTCGGAAAAAAGAGCCTCGGCTTTGGCGCGGAAATCGAGAGTAAGCACGAGGCAGATGTTTCAAAGCTGTTAAAGCAGGTAACCCCGCAAGACTTTTTAAAGTTCGGGTTAATTCCCGAATTTATCGGCAGACTTCCGATAGTTGCAAAGCTTGAAAAGCTTGACAGAAAAGCGCTTATAAAGATTTTGACAGAGCCTAAAAACGCGCTTATAAAGCAGTATCAGTCGCTTCTTAAAATGGACAATGTAAAGTTGACCTTTGATAAAGGTGCGGTTGAGGCTATTGCGGATATGGCGCTTAAACGGAATACAGGAGCAAGAGGATTGCGCTCGATTATTGAGGAAACGATGACCGATATGATGTTCAATATCCCGTCGGAGCCCGATGTAAAGCAGTGCGTAATCCGAAAGGATTGTATAACAGACGGCAAGGAGCCTGAAATAATAAGAGAAAAGGTAAGTTAAAAACAGCAGGATTTTTCCTGCTGTTTTTTCGTTTAAGATACAGTTAAGCCGAGTTGTTCGGGGCTTTTCGGCGTTACATAAAGGGTGTTGTAGCCTTCATAAATGACCATTCCGGGCTTTGCGCCGCGCGGCTTTTTCACATTTTTAATATTAGTATAATCGACAGGCACTTGTGAAGAATTTCGTGCTTTTGAATAATACGCGGCAAGCTGTGCGGCTTCCAAAACGGTTTTGTCGGGAATATTCTTGTCTATGCCAAGCTTGATTACCGTGTGCGAGCCGTGAATTTGCTTTGTGTGGAACCAAAGGTCAGCGGAATTTGCAAATTTTAAGGTCAGATAATCGTTTTGCGTGTTATTTTTTCCGACATATATGTCAAATCCGTCGCTTGAAATAAAATGAAAGGGCTTTGCCTGAGGCATTTTTTGCTTTTTAAAAGACTTTTGCCGCTTGATGTATCCAAGCTCGGAAAGCTCCGCTTTTACCGCATTTATGTCGGCTTCTGAGGTCAGATTTTCGGTAAGAGCAAGGGTGCTTTCAAAGTATTCCAAATCCGCAAGGGTTGATTTAAGCTGCTTTTTTACTTCAACCTCCGCATTTTTGAACTTGGAATAAAGCTTGTAATAACGCTGTGCGTTCTGTGCAGGAGTAAGCGTTTCGGAAAGCTCGATTTTTACAGACGGACTGCTGTCCTCGTAATAGTTTTCCAGAATAACGGCTTTGTCGCCCTTTGTGATTTTGTAAATATTTGCGGTAATCAAATCGCCGTAAATCTTGTATTTGTCCTTGTTTTCAGCGTCTTTTAGAGTTTTTTGCTGAATGGAAAGCTTTTTTGCACAACGCTCGATATTATTCTTCAAAAGCTTTGTGATTGCTGAACTTTTTTGCTTTAACCGCTCGGTTTCGTCACGCTTTTTGTAAAAAATATCAATTACTTCGCTCATCGAATTGTAACAAACCGTATCAAACCCTTTTCCGTATTGAAAAATTGCTGTTGCGGAAAATTCGGCAGGCTTTTGGTTTTCGTCAAAAATTATTGTGGGCGCAAATTTTAAGTTTTTCGTAAAATTCACCACCGCCGAGTTAAGCTTTTGCCGCATTTCACGGGTAAGCTCATCGCAAAGGAGCGAATTTGTCCCCAAAACACCGTAAACAATCTCTCGTGCGGTAAGCGGGCTTATCCCCGAAACAGCGCTTAAAATAACATTTTCGGGCTTTTGCCCCTCTTTTGAAAAATCAAGTGAAATATTTGAGATTTCATCGGATAAAATCGGGATTTTGTCCTGCTTCGGCGGTAAAACATATTTGCCGTTCGGCAATATTTGCCGTACCGAGCTTTGCGAAAAATCGACGCGCTTTATGGAGTCGATTATTCTGTAATCGCTGTCGCATAGGATAATATTTGAATTTCTGCCCATAATTTCGGTAATTAAGCGCTTTTTAGCGATATCACCGAGCTCATTTCGCGATTCGATTTCAAATTCGATAATGCGCTCATAATCCGTCTGCAAAACAGCGGTAATCCTGCCGCCCGATAAGTGTTTTCTCAAAAGCATACAAAACATCGGCGCAGAGATGGGATTTTCCTTGGTTTTTTGGGCAAAATGCACTCTTGCGTTGTTCGCGCTTGCAGAAATAACAAGCATTAAATTTTCGGTTTTTGTGCGTACGGCAAAAAGGAGCTCGTCCTTTTCGGGCTGATAGATTTTATCTATTTTTCCGCCGCAGAGCTTTTCTGAAAGTTCCGAAACTATTTTCTTTACGCAAAGGGTGTCGAACGCCATTTAAAATACCTCGTAAACACTTAATTTTAATCAGTATAACACAAAACGAAAATAAAATCAAAAAAAATAATATTTTTTTGAAAAAGTATGTTAATTTTTTGAAATTTATGATATAATAACCTGAATAGTGATAAAGTAGGTGAATTTTGTGCTAAAAAGTATGACAGGATACGGCAGGAGAGAAGAAATTGCGGACGGCAAAAAAATCCTTTGTGAAATAAAATCGGTAAACCACCGTTATACCGATTATAACATCAAAGTTCCGAGGCATTACGGCTTTTTGGAAGAGAAAATCCGAAATCTTGTTAGTGAATACATAAAAAGAGGAAAAATCGATATTTATGTTTCAATCGAAAACTTTTCCGAGGCGGATAAGGATATAACGGTGAATTTGGAGCTTGCAAAAAGCTATTATAACGCCTTAAAAGAGCTTTCGCAAGAGCTTGATTTAAAGGACGATATAAGCGCTGTGGGACTTTCAAAATATCCCGATATATTTTCCTTAAAGCAAAAGGAGGAGGACGAGGAGAGCGTTTTTGAAACGCTTAAAAAGGTGCTTGTACCTACGCTTGAAAGCTTTGTTGCGATGCGTGAGCGCGAGGGCGCGCGGATAGAGAAGGATTTGAAGGACAGAGTTTTGTATATGCGCACTCTTGCGAAAAAGATAGAGGAGCGCTCGCCCGAAACTGTCAGAGAATACAGAAACAGGCTTTATGAAAAAATCAAAGAGCTTTTGGAAGACAGAGATGTTGATGAGGCAAGAGTTTTGACCGAGGTTGCGGTATTTGCGGATAAGGTTGCGGTAAATGAGGAGCTGGTACGGTTAAACAGCCATTTTGAAGAGTTTTTCAAGATAATTGAGGCGCCCGAGCCTGCGGGCAGAAAGCTGGACTTTTTAATTCAGGAAATAAACCGTGAAATAAACACAACAGGCTCAAAGGCAGTAGATTTGGAAATTGCAAAAACGGTTGTCGAGCTTAAAGCCGAAACGGAAAAGCTTAGAGAGCAGATACAGAATATCGAATAAAAACCTATAAGGGCGTGTAGAGATGAAATATATAAATATCGGGTTCGGAAATATTGTAATATCGTCAAGAATAGTAAGCGTAATAAGTCCCGAATCCGCACCGGTAAAAAGAATAATAAAGGACGCCGAGGAAAGAAGCAAGCTTATAAATGCCACATTTGGACGGCGCACAAGGGCTGTAATCATTACAGATTCAGACCATATAATACTGTCTGCGTTACAGCCGGAAACTCTTTCTGCGAGGATTACAGAGGAGGTAGAAGACGATGACTAAGGGCTCGCTTTTCATCATATCTGGACCTTCGGGAACGGGCAAGGGCACCGTATGCAAGGAACTTGCAAGGCACGATAACATATATCTTTCCGTATCGGCAACAACGCGGGACAAGCGTGTCGGCGAGGAGGAGGGCGTTACATACTTTTATATCACGAAAGAAGAATTTTCGGATATGATAAATCAAGGTATGATGCTTGAATATGCAAAGTATAGCGGAAATTATTACGGAACGCCAAAGCGGCAGGTGGAAAAAATGCTTGACGAAGGCAAAAATGTAATCTTGGAAATCGAGGCGCAGGGCGCGTTAAAGGTTAAGGAAAAAATGCCTGAGGCAGTTATGATTTTCATAGTTCCGCCATCAATTAAAGAGTTAAAAAGCCGCCTTTCAAAACGGGGCAGAGAAAGTGCCGAGGAGATTGAAAAGCGGATAAACACGGCAAAGTGGGAGTTTTCACAATGCCCCAAATATAATTATGTGCTTGTAAATGATGACCTTGAAACTTGCGTCAAAGATACGCTTGAAATTATAAAGGCAACAAATGAAAGACAAGAACTTATAGAAAGACTGTTAAAAGAGATATAAAGGAGCGATTTTTTATGATGATTAAACCCGGTATAAGTACACTTGAAAAATGCATTGAGGACGGCTGCCGATATGTTTTGGTAACCGTTGCGGCAAAAAGAGCGAGAATGCTCGGCAAAAAAGATGAAAACAGTATGCTTAATGAGTGTATGGTACAATGCGACTCCGATAATCCTGTAACGCAGGCAATTATGGAAATTTCGGCAGGCAAGGTGAGTTATAAATCCAAGAACTGATAAAGGCGGGAGTTTATGGTTGCAGAGGTTATTGTAAACTATAAATCAAAAAAAGTCGACAAGCTCTACGACTATGAAATCCCTGAGGAGTTGTGCGGCAAAATAGTTGTAGGCTCTTGTGTTACAGTACCTTTCGGCAGGGGAAATAAGCCGCGTGAGGCGTATGTTTTTTTCTTAAAGGAAAAATCAAGAGCTACTAATTTAAAAAAAATCAGTAATCTTGCAAGGCAGGAAATCCTGTTTGACGAAAGGCAGACCGAGCTGGTTAATTGGATGCGCAATAAGTATCTGGTAAGCTATCTTGACGCTGTGCGTACCATTGTACCGAGCGGCGCAACGGTAAACCGCGAGGAATGGATAGTGCTTGAAAATCCCGATGTAAAGGGGAGTACGGCAAAACAAATCGCAGAAATCCTTGCCCAAAACGGCGGCGCTATGGAAATAAACAGGCTTATGGGCTGTTTTGAGCCAAATATTTCAGGAAGTCTGTCCCTTCTCCGTAAAAACGGTAATATTAAGACGGTTTTTAAGGAGCATAGGTCGGTAACCGATAAAATTGTGCGTGTCGCAGAGATTGCAATAGAGCCGGAGGAAACAGCCGACACCTTAAAACTCCTTGAAAAGGGAAATGCGCTTGTTCAGGCAAAAATGCTGGATATTCTTTCTGAGTGCAAAAGGCTGTCCCTTTCGGATTTGGTACATTTTTCGGAAGGCTCATACAGCGCGCTGCGAACTCTTGAAAAGAAGGGCTATATAAAAACCTTTGAGTTCACGGTGCTCCGTGAACTGCCTGACGATTTTAACGGGCAAGATGAGCCGAAAATGCTTACCGAGGAGCAAAAAGAAGTCTTAAAACCGCTGATTGAAGCAGTGGATAAAACCGCTTTTGAGAGCTGTCTGTTGCACGGCGTCACGGGAAGCGGAAAAACAGAGGTGTATATGCAGATAATCGCCGAGGTACGAAAACGCGGAAGACAGGCGATTATGCTTGTGCCTGAAATTTCTTTAACGCCGCAGACGGTTTCTCGGTTTAAATCGCGTTTCGGCGCAGATGTTGCAATAATCCACAGCGGACTTTCGCTCGGGGAGCGGTTTGACCAATGGAAAAAAATAAACAGCGGTGACGCAAATATAGTTGTCGGTGCACGCTCGGCGGTTTTTGCGCCCCTTAAAAATATAGGCGCGATAATCATTGACGAGGAGCACGAGCACAGTTATAAATCGGAAATGTCGCCGAGGTATGACACCTTTGATGTTGCCGAATTCCGCGCAAAACAGCATAGTGCATTGTTGCTTTCAGCATCTGCAACGCCGCTTGTTACCGATTATTACAGGGCATTAAAGGGTGATATGCGGCTTCTTAAAATGGAGCATAGGTTTAATAATAACAAAATGCCCGAAGTTGAAATAGTCGATATGCGCGACGAGCTTAAAAGCGGCAACAGGTCGGTTATAAGCGAAAGGCTGAAAGCGGCTGTTTCGGAAAACCTTAAAAATAAAAAGCAGACAATACTGTTTTTAAACAGACGCGGATACTCCACCTTTGTATCTTGCAGAAACTGCGGATATGTTGCCGAGTGTCCCAATTGCAGTATTTCTCTTACATATCATAAATTCAGCGATACGCTGAAATGCCATTACTGCGGTTATACCGTGTCCAATTATAAGACCTGTCCCGAATGTAACAGTAAATACATCAGGTATTTCGGCGGAGGTACGCAGAAGGTGGAGGAGGAAATACACCGTATTTTCCCGAACTCCACAACAATAAGAATGGATATGGACACAACGGGCAAAAAAAGGTCGCACGAGGAAATTTTAAAAAAGTTTGCCGATGAAAAAATAGATATACTGATAGGAACGCAAATGGTTGCAAAGGGGCTTGATTTCCCGAATGTGACGCTGGTCGGCGTAATTTCCGCCGATACAATGCTCAATATTGACGATTTTCGGGCAAAGGAACGCACCTTTTCGCTTTTGGAACAGGTTACGGGCAGGGCAGGCAGAGCAGATACAGAGGGCAGAAGCATAATACAGACTTACAGCCCCGAAAATTCCGCAATAAAACTTGTGAAAAGCCATAATTACGAAAAATTTTACCGACAGGAAATCGAAGTACGAAAAGCAATGTGGTATCCGCCGTTTTCGGAAATAGTTTCGGTAAATTTCAGCGGAAGAAATGAAGGTCAGACGGCAAGATGCGCAAAGTTTTTCGCAAAAAATATTGCCGAAATTGATAAGCTCGGGCAAAAAACACAAATATTGGGACCTATCCCTGCGTATATTTCAAAGATTAAGAACAAATATATATTCAGAATTATAATAAAATGTGAAAATGCTGACGGAATTACGGGTATTTTGGCAAAAGCGCAGACCGACTGCGGAAAAAATACCGCCTATGAAAATGTTTCGGTGGTAATCGATAAAAATCCGATGGGGTGAGGAAATGGCACTTAGAACAATCAGAAAAAAGGGCGATGATATTCTTTACAAAAAGAGTAAGGAAGTCAAGATTTTTGACGAAAAACTTGCCCAGCTTTTAGACGATATGTATGACACAATGAAGAACGCGGACGGAGTAGGTCTTGCCGCTGTCCAGGTTGGAGTATTAAAGCGCTGCCTTGTCATAGATATCGGCGAAGGCAGAATTGAACTTGTAAACCCCGTAATAACCGAAAGAGAAGGCGAGCAGACAGGTCAGGAGGGCTGTTTGAGTGTTCCTGATGTGTGGGGCGATGTCAAAAGACCGAAAAAGGTTAAGGTTTCGGCGTTTGACAGAAAAGGAAAGAGTATAATCCAGGAAGGCGAAGACCTCTTGGCAGTTGCGCTTTGCCACGAGATTGACCACTTAAACGGGGAGCTTTTTGATGATAAGATAATTGAAAAGCAGTAGGAGATTTATATGAGAATTCTTTTTATGGGCACTCCCGACATAGCGGCAAAATGCCTTGAAATAATGCTTGAAAACGGCTTAAATGTTGTAGGAGCGGTATCCCAGCCCGACAGACCGAAGGGCAGAGGACATAAACTTATGCCGACCGATGTAAAGCTGGCGGCAGAGAAGGCAAATATCCCTGTTTTTCAGCCCGAAAAGATAAAATCAGGCGAGCTTATGCCTGTTTTGGAGGATTTAAAGCCGGATATCATAGCGGTCGTTGCATATGGCAAAATACTTCCCAAATATGTGCTTGATTTTGCAAAACTGGGCTGTATAAATATGCACGCGTCTCTGCTTCCCAAGCTTCGCGGAGCGGCGCCGATACAGTGGGCTGTTATAAACGGCGAAAGGGAAACGGGCGTTACCACAATGCTTATGGACGAAGGTCTTGATACGGGCGATATGCTTCTTTGTGAAAAGATAGAAATCGGCGAATATGAAACCTCCGAGGAGCTTTTCTGCCGAATTGCCGAATTAGGCGGGGAGCTGCTCACCAAAACAATAAAGAATATAGAAAATATAACACCTGTAAAACAGCCCAAGGGCGAGGAAAGCTATGCGCCTATGATTACAAAGGAAATGGCGCATATCGACTGGTCCGAGCCGACGGAAAAGATTTCCAAGCTCATCTGCGGAATGAATAGCTGGCCTATGGCGTATGCATTTTATAAAGACGAGCAGGTAAAGGTGATTTCCGCCGTAAAAGGCGGGGCGTGTAAGGGCGAAAACGGTGAAATTGTCGGATTGACAAAAGGCAAAGGCTTGCAGGTAAAAACGCCCGATGGCTCGATTTATATAAAGGAACTTCAATTTGCAGGTAAAAAACGAATGCTTGCAGAGGACTATTTAAGAGGAAATAGCATAGAATTCGGTACTGTATTAAGGTAAGGTGATAAAATGTATTTTTTTGACTCAACATACTTTTTGGTTATAATAGGATTTTTGCTTGCGTCATTTGCGTCAATGGGAGTTCAGAGGGCGTTTAATAAGTATTCAAAGGTGCAGTCGTCAAGGCATTATACAGGAAAGGACGCGGCACGGAAAATTCTTGACGAAAACGGTTTATATGATATACAGATAGGAAATATCTCAGGGGATTTGACCGACCATTTTGACCCTTCAGCGAATGTAATACGCCTTTCCGAGTCCACTTACAATAATGATTCGGTAGCAGCGATAGGCGTTGCGGCGCACGAGGCGGGACACGCCGTTCAGCACGCGGAAGGATATGCTCCGATAAAAATACGCAATTCTATGGTTCCGGCGGTAAATTTGTGTTCAACTCTTGCTATGCCGCTGTTTATAATAGGTCTTATATTGCAGTTTGCCGACCTTGCAAATATCGGCATTATACTATTTTCGGCAGCGCTGATTTTCCAGATAGTAACACTTCCCGTTGAATTTGACGCAAGCCGCAGAGCTATAAAAATACTGAATTCATCAGCAATGCTTGATGAGGAGGAACTAAAAGGCGCAAAAAAAGTGCTGACGGCTGCTGCTATGACCTATGTTGCGGCAGTTTTGGCTTCTGCTTTGCAGCTTTTGCGGCTCGTGCTTATCAACAATTCGCGGCGCAGAGACTAAAAAACGATGACAGCAAGGGAAAAAGCGCTTTTGGCGCTTTATGATGTATTTTATAACGGCACATACTCAAATATGGCTGTCAAGAAGGTGCTTCAAGGCGAGATTTCAAGCACCGATAAGAACTTTATAGCACAGCTCGTGTACGGAACAGTACGCTACAAGCTTACGCTTGATTATATAATTGAGAAAAATTCCGACATTAAGCTTAAAAAACTGTCAAAATATGTGCTTACCATTTTGAGAATGGGCATTTTCCAGATTTACTACCTTGAAAAAGTGCCCCAAAGCGCCGCGGTAAATGAAAGCGTAAAGCTTGCGGAAAAATATGCTCACCGCTCGAAAGCTTTTGTAAATGCGGTATTGAGAAACGCCGCAAAAACCAAGGATACGCTTGAATTTCCCGAGGACAGAATAAAATATCTTTCGCTAAAATACTCCTTTTCGGAGGATATGGTGAAAAGACTTTTGCGGCTTGATTTTTGCGAGGAGCTTTTAAAAAGCCTGAATAGTGAGCCTAAAACAACGATAAGGATAAACACGCTTAAAGGTAAAGATTTGCCGATAAAAAATGCGGAAATTTCGCCTTTATATCAATATGCCGCTTATGTAAAAGGGCTTGATGTGGCAAATTCAAAGGAGTATCGGGAGGGTAAATTTACCGTTCAGGATATAGCCGCAATGATGCCTGTTTTGGCGCTTGCCCCAATGCCGTATGAAATATGCGTAGATGCGTGCGCCGCCCCGGGCGGTAAAACAACGCAGATGGCTGAGCTTATGGAAAACAAGGGCAAAATCTATGCCTTTGATATATATCCGCATAAGGCGGAGCTTATAAAAAAGAATGCCGAAAGAATGGGCGCAACTATTATTTCGGCAGAGGTTTTTGATGCAACAAGTATAAATGAGGCGCTTATCGGTAAGGCGGACAAGGTGCTTGCCGATGTGCTTTGCTCGGGGATTGGCGTAATATCGGGCAAGCCCGATATAAAGTGGAATAAGGAAAATGCAGATAACTTGCCCGCAATTCAGCTTAAAATTCTCGAAAACGCGTCAAAATACCTCAAAGTCGGCGGCGAACTTGTTTACAGCACCTGTACTTTATATAAAGAGGAAAATGAGGACATAATTAAAAAATTTCTTTTGCATAACAGCGGGTTTGAGCTTGAAAGAATTGAGCTTCCCCCGCCGCTAATGCAGGAAAATGAGGGTTATATAACGCTTTACCCGAATTTTACGGGTACAGACGGATTTTTTATGGCAAAACTGAAAAGGTGTAGATAAATGATAGATTTAAAGGACCTTGAATATGGCGAGCTTTGCGATTTTCTGACCGGCTTGGGCGAGGCAAAATTCCGCGCAAAACAGATTTTTTCCTGGCTTTCCAAGGGCGTAGTAAGCTTTGATGAAATGACCGACATTTCAAAGGAACTGCGCGAAAAATTAGAAAAATCTGCACATATTTCAAGGCTTGAAATTGAAAAAAAGCTTGTATCAAAAATTGACAAAACCACTAAATACCTCTTTTGCTTGGAGGACGGAAACTGCATAGAAAGTGTTGTTATGTACTATAAGCACGGTGTTACAATCTGCGTTTCCTCGCAGATCGGCTGCCGTATGGGGTGCAGATTTTGTGCATCGACCATAGGCGGACGGGTGCGGAATTTGACAAGCGGAGAAATTTTAAATCAGATAATTTTTGCTGAAAAAGACTTGGGTGAGCGGATAAGCAATATAGTTATAATGGGGATAGGCGAGCCGCTTGACAATTTCAGTAATGTTATAAAGTTTTTACATAATGCGAACAATCCCAACGGGCTTAATATAGGCTATCGGCACATTTCGCTTTCCACCTGCGGCGTTGTGCCGAAAATATACGAACTGGCAGAACAAAACCTGCCGATAACGCTTTCAATATCGCTGCACGCGCCTGATGACAGTATTCGTGACAGTATTATGCCGATAAATCATAAGTACAAAATAGAGGAGCTTATCAAAGCCTGTAAAGAGTATCTTAAAAGAACAAAAAGGCGTATAAGCTTTGAGTATGCGCTTATAAGCGGCGTAAATGATACGGCGGAAAATGCCGATGAGCTTTCACGGCTGCTTTCGGGAA
This sequence comes from uncultured Clostridia bacterium, assembly GCA_905236685.1. GTDB lineage: Bacteria > Bacillota > Clostridia > UBA1381 > UBA1381 > UBA1738. The sequence continues at coordinate 15,965 of CAJOPD010000078.1, read as the reverse complement.
TGCTGTGCCATGTGAACATTATTCCTGTCAACAGTATAAAAGAGCGCGAATATGTAAGCGGTGATAAAGAAAATATACGCAAATTTTGCGAAAGACTTTTAAAAAACGGAATTAACGCAACTGTGCGGCGCGAGCTTGGCAGGGACATAAACGCATCTTGCGGGCAGCTTAGGAGAAACAGCACAAAGCAATAAAAAGAGGGGTGATAATATGAGAATGGGCGAATGCACCGACATAGGCCGTATGCGCGACACCAACGAAGACAGTTATTTTTCCTATCTTAACGAAAATCTTGTCGGAGGTATGGTTGCGGACGGAATGGGCGGTCATAATGCGGGTGAGCTGGCGAGCCGAATGACGACAATGCTTGTAAAAGACTCAATCATACAAAAATTCAATCCCGACCTTAATTACATAGACTGCGGAGAAATAATACGGCACGCATTTTTAGACGCAAACGAGGAAATTTTTGAATACGCCAAGCATCATAAGGAAGCGGAGGGAATGGGAACAACCGCATCTTTGGGATTTGTCTTTAAAAACAAGCTTATTACAGCCCATGTAGGCGATAGCCGTGTTTATACGGTAACCAAAGATGAAATTAAGCAGATAACCACCGACCACTCATATGTTCAGGAGCTTTTGCGGCGCGGAACGATAACGGAGGAAGATGTAAAAACACATCCTCAAAAAAATATTATCACCCGTGCAATAGGAACTGAGCCGACAATAAAGGTAGATATAAACATAAAAGATTATATCGGCGAAGTCGTTTTCATATGCTCGGACGGGCTTTCCAATCTGGTAAGCGATGAGCAGATATTTGAAGTAATAAACCAAAATGAAGATTTGCAGATAGCAATGGTAAAGCTTGTTGAGCTCGCCAATAAAAAAGGCGGAAATGACAACATAACTTGCTTGGCATTTGATGTGTGAAAGGAGCAATAACAGTATGAATTCCGATTATCTGGTAGGTATGGTGCTTGAAAACCGTTACGAAATAGTAGAAATGATAGGCTCGGGCGGTATGGCAACGGTATATAAGGCAAAATGCCGCGTTTTAAACCGCTATGTTGCGATTAAGGTCCTTAAAGATTCTCTTAAATATGACAGCGAGGTTGTAAAGCGGTTCAATGCGGAATCTCGGGCTGCCGCGTGTCTTTCACACCCTAATATAGTACAGGTTTATGATGTCAGCGAGCAGGGCGGACTTGACTATATAGTTATGGAGTATGTAGATGGAATAACTTTAAAGGATTATATCGCAAAAAAAGGTGCGCTCGGCTGGGAAGAGGCGTGCAATTTTGCGATACAGATAGGCAGAGCGCTTGAATGTGCGCACAAAAACCATATTATACATAGGGATATAAAACCGCATAATGTTCTTCTTGCAAGGGACGGTATGTTAAAGGTTGCGGACTTTGGAATAGCACAGGCAACGACAAGCGAAACCATTGTTGCGGGGAGCTCAAACCTCGGTTCTGTCCACTATATTTCGCCGGAGCAGGGGCGGGGCGGATTTACCAACGAAAAGAGCGATATATATTCTCTCGGCGTTGTGCTTTATGAAATGCTTACGGGAACACTGCCCTTTGACGGCGGAAATGCAGTTTCTATCGCGATTATGAAACTGGAAAAAGACCCTATCGACTGTAAAATCGTAAACCCGGATATACCCGATAATGTTGCGCAAATTACTATGAAGGCAATTTCAAAGGAGCAGTATGCGCGCTATCAGTCAGCCTCCGATATGATAAAAGACTTGGAGGGCGCGTTAAAAAATTCGTCGCAGGGAGTTTATCTTAAAGATGAAAAATTTAACACAAAGCGTATCGAAAGGAGCGACAGATATATGCCCAAAGAACGCAAAAACAGAAGAAGAAAAACAAAAAACAGCATTCTTGCCTTTATTATCGCAATTTTAGCGGTATTCTTAATCGGTTTCGGCACATATTCCTTTATGAGCGGCGGAAGACAGGAATATCAGGTTCCGGACCTTGCGGGAATGACTGTTGAAGAGGCGGAAGCCGCACTTTCCGAGGCAAATTTAAAGCTTGATAAAACTATCGAATTTGAAACCTCGGAGGAGGTTGAGGAAGGCAAGATAATAAGTCAAAAACCGGGCGCAAACCAGTATGTAAAAAAGAGCAGAAAGATTAAAATTACAGTAAGCTCGGGTCTTGAAGAAGGCGAAATAACAATACCGCTTGTTGAAGGTATCCCCGAGGATGAGGCAGAAAGCAGACTGCTCGGCTATCATTTAAATGTAACCAAGCAGGAAAAAGAAGATGAAACTGTGCCGCAAGGGTATGTTATAAGCCAGTCCCCAAAATCAAATACAAAAGTAAGTAAAGGCTATACCGTAACGCTTTATATTTCAAGCGGAAAAGCAGAGGAGGAACAGGCAATAGTTCCTAAACTCACGGGATATACCAAGGCACAGGCAGAGGAACTGCTTAAAAAGAGCGGGCTAAGCTTAGGCTCTGTTTCGGAGGAGGCTAATTCTGCACAGGCAGGTACTGTTATTGCCCAAAACCCGTCTGCAAAAACAGGGGTATTAAAGGGCAGCAGCGTAAGCATAACTGTCAGCAAAGGTCAGGAACAGACGGCTCCTTTAAAGCGCAAAACACTCACAATAACAATCCCTGACAGTTCGCCCGACACAGTTCATATAAAGGTTGTTGCCAACGGTAAAACGATACACGATAAGGACCACGCCAAATCAGAGGGAACTGTCGATATAGAGGTACAGGCGTCCAAAGACGCAAGCGTTCAGGCATATATTGACGGTAAGCTTGTGGTTGATAAAACTATAACCTTTTAAACTGTATGAAGGGAAAGATAATAAAAGGAATAGGAGGTTTTTACTATGTAAAAACCTCCGAAGGCGATGTTATAGAATGCCGCGCAAGAGGGATTTTCCGCAATAAAAATGAAAAACTTTATATCGGTGATGATGTTGAAGTTTCTTTGGTCGGAAAGGGCGGGGCAATCGAAAAAATCTTGCCAAGACGCACATTTTTGGTTCGTCCGCCGGTTGCAAATATTGACGCCGTTGTAATAGTCATTTCGGCAGCCGACCCGGCACCCGATACGCTTTTGGCGGACAAGCTTATTTTAAGCGCAGAAATCGCGGATATAGAGCCGATTATCTGCATAAACAAATCCGACCTTAAAGCCGATAAGGAGCTTTTAAAAATCTATCAAAACGCAGGATATAAGGCAATCTGCGTAAGCGCAAAAAATAATAGAGATGTCGATAAACTCCGCAGGATAATTTGTAATAAGACCTCTGCTTTTGCGGGGCTTTCGGGAGTGGGAAAATCAACACTTTTGGGAATTCTGACAGGCAAGGAGCAGGAAACGGGCGAAATTTCTAAAAAAATCGCAAGAGGCAGGCACACAACCCGCCATATTGAGCTTTTGGAGCTGTCGGACGGCGGATTTGCGCTGGATACGCCCGGATTTAGCTCGTTTGAGGTCGGGGGGATTAAGGCGGAGGATTTGCAGAATTATTTCCCCGAAATGAGAAATCTTGCCGAAAACTGCCGCTTTAAAGGCTGCTTGCATACAAAAGAGCCCGATTGCGCCGTAAAAGAGGCACTTGAAAAGGGAAAAATAGCAAAAAGCAGATATGAAAGCTATTTAAATTTTTACGAAATACTAAAAAATGTAAAGGACTGGGAAAACAAATGATACTATCACCGTCAATGCTGTCCGCAGATTTCGCGGTACTGAAAGAACAGGTAAAGGAAGCAGAGCAAGCGGGCGCAAAATGGCTCCATATTGATGTTATGGACGGGATTTTTGTGCCGAATTTGAGCTTTGGAGCGTGCGTGTATAAGTGCATAAGAAAGCACTCAAACCTCTTTTTTGATGTTCATCTTATGATAACAAAACCTGAACGGTATATAAAGGATTTTGCCGATGCAGGTGCGGATATGATAACCTTTCATATCGAGGCAACGGAAAACCCGTCAGAATGTATTGATTTGATACATTCTTTCGGCAAAAAGGCGGGAATTGCAATAAATCCGGAAACGCCTGTTGAGGCTGTTTTTGAATACCGCGATAAAGCCGATATGATTTTGGTTATGAGCGTTCACCCGGGTTATGGCGGGCAAAAATATATAGAAGAAGTGAACGAAAAGATAGCAACTTTGCGCAAAATCTGCGGCAAAGATTATCTTATTGAAGTTGACGGCGGCGTAAATGCAAAAAATATCAAATCTGTTGTAGAACTTGGCGCAAATGTAATTGTTGCAGGCTCTGCCGCATTTACTGAAAATATAACCGCGTCTGTAAAAGAGCTTATTAAACTTGCAGAATAATACCTTTGGAGAAAATTATGATTTATCTTGATAATGCCGCAACAACAAAACCGTCTGAAAATGCGATAGCGGCGGCAAATTCGGCGTTTTCCGATTTCGGCAACCCGTCAAGTCTGCATAGAATTGGGCTTGACGCGGAAAGGATATTAAAGGACGCGCGGTGTGCGGTTGCGGAAAAGCTGTCGGCAGATGAAAAAAACATATTTTTTACTTCCGGCGGCACCGAATCGAACAATACCGCAATCTTAGGCTATTGCCTGAAAAATCAGAAAAGAGGAAAACACCTGATAACAACGGAAATTGAGCACCCCTCTGTTTTGGAGGCTTTTAAATATCTTGAAAAACAGGGTTTTTCGGTAACATATCTCGGCGTAACAAAGGAGGGCAGCATATCCCTTTCAGAATTTGAAAATGCGCTTTCCGAGGATACGCTTTTGGTAAGCGTAATGGCAGTCAATAATGAAACCGGCGTAATTCAGCCGATAGATAAATTGAAGGATATTATGCGCAAAAAGTCGCCGAAAGCCGTGCTTCACAGCGACTGCGTACAGGCATTTTTGAAAATCCCGCTCTTTCCTAAAAAATGGGGGATTGATATGCTTTCGGCAAGCGGACATAAAATTCACGCTCTAAAAGGAACGGGATTTTTGTATATTGCGGAAAACATCAATATTGAGCCGATTATCCGCGGCGGCGGGCAGGAAAGAGGTATCCGTTCAGGTACTGAAAACACCGCAGGAATTGCGGCGCTTTCTGCGGCAGTAAAGAAATTTGACGGCATAAAAACCGATATCCGCACTGAATTTGCGGATAAGATAGTAAAGTCAATTCCCGATGTCACGGTAAACGGCACGGGCGAAAACAGCGGATATATCCTGAATGTATCCTTTTCGGGAATTAAAGCGGAGATTTTGCTGCATAGCTTGGAGGCGAGGGGGATTTTTGTTTCAACAGGCTCTGCCTGCTCGTCAAATAAACCGCAGCCCAGCCATGTGCTTGCGGCTATGGGAGTAAGCCGAAAGGATATCGACGGGGCAATCCGTTTCAGCTTTTCCGGTGAAGGCTTTGACAGCGATTATGTTGTTTCGGTTTTGGCGGAAGAAGTCGCAAAAATCAGAAAATATGTGAGGTAGCATAGGTGAAGGAAATTTTATTGGTAAAATACGGGGAAATTATATTAAAAGGCGGAAACCGCTCCCGTTTTGAAAAAATGCTGATTGAAAATATGTCAAAAGCTCTCAAAAATGTGGCGGAAACGCGTATAACTGTGACACAGGCGACAGTTTATGTAGAGGTTTTGGACGAGGACAGAATTGACATTGTGTTAGAGCGCCTTACAAAAGTTTTCGGGATTGTAACAATCGTAAAGGCGTGCGTATGCGAAAAAAATATAGAGGCTATTGAAAATGCGGCAAAAGAGTACTTAAAGGGCGATTTGATTTCGGGAAAACGGTTTAAGGTGGAGGCAAAGCGCTCGGATAAGGCATTTCCTTTGAACTCAATCGAAATAGCTATGGAGGTGGGCGGATTTTTGGACGACAATTTTGAAGGTCTTAAAGTTGATGTCCATAACCCCGAAGTGACGGTAAAGGTTGAGGTCCGCGACAGCTTTGCGTATATATATTGCCGCGAAAACAGGGTAAAAGGTCAGGGCGGTATGCCGCAAGGCACAGGCGGAAGGGCAACGCTTTTGCTGTCGGGCGGAATTGACAGCCCGGTTGCAGGTCATATGATGGCGAAAAGGGGCACTGTAATTGAAGCGGTAAACTTTTTCAGCTACCCGTACACAAGCGAAAGAGCGAAGGAAAAGGTTATAGAGCTTGCCTCAATTCTGGCGCAGTACACATCTTGCGTAAAGCTCCATATAGTGCCATTTACCGAGATACAGCTTGCAATAAGGGATAACTGTCCCGAGCAGCATATGACGCTTTTGATGCGCAGGTTTATGATGAAAATTGCGGAAATTATAGCCGAGAAAAACGGCTCGCAGGCGCTGATAACGGGGGAAAGCGCAGGTCAGGTGGCGTCACAGACGCTTGCCGCACTCGCGGTAACAAATGCCGTTGTAAAAATGCCCGTTCTGCGCCCGCTGATTGGTATGGATAAAACGGAGATAATTGAGCGTGCGGAGAAAATCGGCACCTTTGAAACATCAATACTTCCGTATGAGGATTGCTGTACGGTATTTACGCCGAAAAATCCCACAACGCAGCCCGTAATTTCAAAAATAGAAAAGAGCGAGGCGCACCTTGATTTTGACGGACTTACCAAAAAAGCAGTAGAGGGTACGGAAACGCTTTTAATATACCCAAAAAAATAGTTATTCTATTGCATTTTTTTTAAAAATTGTGTATAATATTGTAGTAAAATAAATTTTCGGAGGATTGTCAAATGGATAAGAAACAAGAGAAAAACGGCGTTACCGCATTTGGTGACGCAGAAGAAAGAAAAAAAGCGCTTTCAGCCGTTTTCGGAGCGATTGAAAAGCAGTATGGAAAAGGCAGTATAATGAAGCTTGGCGATACTCCGAAGGTAGATGTTGACGCAATCCCGACAGGCTCATTGATGCTTGATGTTGCGCTTGGCATAGGCGGTATTCCAAAGGGAAGAGTTACCGAAATTTACGGACCGGAGTCATCGGGTAAAACCACCGTAGCGCTTCATGTAGTTGCAGAGGCACAGAAAAGAGGCGGAGAGGCGGCATTTATTGACGCAGAGCACGCTTTGGACCCCGTTTATGCACAAAATCTCGGCGTTGATATAGACAATTTGATAGTGGCTCAGCCGGACACAGGCGAGCAGGCGCTTGAAATTGCAGAAGCGCTGGTAAGAAGCGGAGCTTTGGATGTTGTGGTAATTGACTCTGTCGCGGCGCTTGTTCCGAAGGCGGAAATCGAGGGCGAAATGGGCGACTCCCATGTAGGACTTTTGGCAAGACTTATGTCGCAGGCGTTAAGAAAGCTTACGGGTATAACCTCAAAATCAGGTACCGCCGTAATCTTTATAAATCAGTTAAGAGAAAAGGTCGGCGTAGTTTACGGAAATCCCGAAACCACACCGGGCGGAAGAGCTTTAAAGTTTTTTGCGTCTGTCCGTCTTGATGTAAGGCGTCAGGAGGCTATTAAAAACGGCACCGAAATAATCGGAAACAAAACCCGCGTAAGAGTTGTAAAAAATAAGGTTGCGCCGCCCTTTAAAGAGGCAGAATTTGATATAATGTACGGCAAGGGCATCTCAAAGGAAGGCAATATCTTGGATATGGCAACCGAGCTTGATATAATCCAAAAGAGCGGAGCGTGGTTCTCGTATAACGGCGAGAGACTTGGTCAGGGAAGAGATAGGATTAAGGAGTATATGGTGCAAAATCCCGAGTTCAGAGATGACATTGAAAGACAGGTAAAGGAAAAGCTTAACCTTAAAAAATCAGGCATTTCGGAAAATTCTGTTGTCGAAAATAACAAAAATCAGGAATAATTAAGAGTAGTTTAGGGTATCTTTAACTAAAATTTATGTTTTTACTAAACAAAGGCTTGACTTATAACATTTTTTTTAGTATTCTTTATATTATGAAATTGTATTTATAAGGAATTATTTCAAGGGGGTTTCCAAATGTTTTCTAAGGAAGTTGAAGTGCTTAATCAAGCAGGACTGCACGCACGCCCTGCAACCTTCTTTATACAAAAAGCTAATGAATTCAAATCGAGTATATGGGTTGAAAAGGATGAGCGTAAGGTAAATGCAAAAAGCCTTTTGGGAGTTCTTTCTTTGGGGATAACAAAGGGAACAGCCATAAATATAATTGCTGACGGCGTTGATGAAGAGGAAGCAGTTGTTGCCTTGGTCAATTTGATTGCCTCGAATTTCACCGAATGATTTAGCAAATAGACCGATAACTCTGCTTTTGTTGAAAAAGTAGAGTTATTTTTGAATTTGGAGAAAATTATGTTTAACTTAGAAGAAGAGCTTAAAAACCTTCCAAATCAACCCGGCGTGTATATAATGCATAATCGGGAAGGCGAAATAATCTATATAGGAAAAGCAAAAATTCTCAAAAACAGGGTAAAACAGTATTTTCAAAGCAATAAAAATCACTCGCCGAAGGTTTTGGCTATGGTTTCAAACATATCCTATTTTGAGTATATAGTGACAGATACCGAAATTGAGGCACTTGTTTTAGAATGTAACCTAATTAAAAAGCATAAGCCGAAATATAACATACTTTTAAAGGACGATAAGCAGTATCCGTATATAAAAGTCACAATAAATGAAGAGTACCCCAAAATTTTTATGTCGCGCACTTTAAAAAGGGACGGTGCGAAATACTTCGGACCGTACACAAGTATGCAGACGGTAAAGGGCACAATTGACATTGTCCAAAAGATTTTCAAGCCCCCGCTTTGCCGAAGGAAATTCCCCGAGGATATAGGAAAGGGCAGACCGTGCCTTAACTATCATATTGACAGATGCTTTGCACCGTGTATTTACGGCAAAATTTCCAAGGACGAATATAGAAAGGTTTTCTTTGATATATGCTCATTTTTAGAAGGAAATCACGGAGCTTTAATTGCCGATTTAACCGAAAAAATGAAAGAAGCCTCAAAAAATACCGAATTTGAAAAGGCGGCGGCGTTAAGGGACAAAATTTCTGCGATAAGGAATTTTGAAGAAAAGCAGAAGATTATAAATACGGACAAGCAGACAGACACCGACATAATAGCGTTTTGTCTTTCGCAGAATAAAGCCTTCATAGAAATATTTTTTATCCGTACGGGAAGGATAACGGGGCGCAAAAGCTACCGTATTGATGATATAAAGGATATTGAAAGGGAAGAAATACTGTCGGATTTTGTAAAGCAGTATTATGCTGACAGCGATAGTATTCCGACGGAAATTCTTTTGCAGGAAAAAATTGTTGACGGCGAGCTTATTTCCGACTGGCTGAGCAGCAGAAAGGGTAAAAAGGTCGTAATTACGGTTTCGCAAAGAGGCTATAAAAAGAGCCTTGTAGATTTGGTCAGAAAAAATGCGGAGATTTCTGCGGAAAATTACAGGATTACAGGGCTTAAACTGTCCGAAACAAAGGACAAAATAACTGCTGAACTTGCGAAAAAACTTAAACTTGATAAATTGCCCGTCCGAATTGAAAGCTATGATATTTCGAACATACAAGGCGCGGACAATGTTGCGTCAATGGTGGTTTTTGTAAACGGAAGGCCGTCAAAAAAGGATTACAGAAATTTCAAAATCAAATCTTTTGAGGGCGCTAACGATTATCTTGCTATGCAGGAGGTCATATACAGGCGTTTCCGTCACGCAAAAGAGGAGGAGAATTTAATTAAAAGCGGTCAGATTAAGGAAAATGAGGCAAGATTTCTGCCGCTGCCCGACCTTATACTGCTGGACGGAGGAAAAGGTCAGCTTTCGGCGGTTTTGCAGATTTTGGAAACGATAGATGCCGATGTGAAAGTTTTTGGAATGGTGAAGGATAACAGGCATAAAACGCGCGGTTTGGTCTCGGCAGAGGGTGAAATTTCATTTTTGCCGACCGACAGCGTATTCCGTTTTATTACTAATGTGCAGGACGAGGTGCATAAAACCGCAATAGGCTATCACAGAGATAGCAGAAGTAAGGCGTTAACCCGTTCAGAGCTTGATGAAATCAAAGGCATAGGAAAAGTCAAAAAGAGCAGGCTTTTGTCGCATTTTAAGAGCATTGAAAAGATTAAGGCGGCGGATATTTCCGAGCTTGAAAAGGTGATTGACAAGACATCGGCAAAGAGCGTTTTTGACTACTTTAACTCAAAAAAATAAGGGTGATGTAATGATTAAAAGGATAATTTCCGTATTTCTTGCGATTTTTATAATTTTGGGAACATACGGCTGTAAAAAGGGAGGGTCCGGCGACGATTCGCTTGTTGTTTTGGAGGATAATTCCGATATAAATCTTGCAATAGCAAATCAGGGTACGCTAAATCCGCTTGAAACAACATCAAAAAATGTTCAAAGTATAATGAATATCATCTATGAACCGCTGTTTGAATATGACGAAAAGATAAATGCCGTGCCCGTTCTTGCGGAAAGCTATAAGCTTTCGGAGGACGGAAGGCAGATAACAGTTAAGCTGCGCGACGATATAAAATGGCACGACGGTACAAAGTTCACAGCGGAAGATGTTATATATACTTTAAGCAGACTGATGCGCTCAAACGGTCTTTATAAAAAAACGGCGGAAAAAATCAGCGGGTTTACCGCCATTTCAAAATATGAAGTTGCCATAAACCTAAACCGTCAGGAGCTCGATTTTGCATATTGTCTTAACTTTCCTATACTTTCGCAGAATACAAGATATACCGACGGCTTTGACTTTGTTCCGATAGGGACGGGGGCATATAAATATGAGAGCAGGAGCGAAAATGAAATTGTTTTGATACCCAATTCAATCTGGCACGGAAATCCGATACCGAAAAAAAAGGTCGTAATAAAGCTTTTGCGGGATAATTTTGCGGTTTCGGAAGCCTTTGGGGTAAACGAAACGGACGCAATAATACCCGAGGAAAATGACAGCGAGGCTTTTGCTTCTATCGGTAATTCGCAAAATAAGCAAATTGTGTCGAAAAATATGGTGTTTTTGGGATTTAATACGCAAAATTCCAAGCTTTCGCCGGAAATAAGGCGCGCTGTCGAGCTTTTGCTCGATAAGCAGAAAATTCTGGAAAAGGACGCGTACGGCTACGGCAAAGTGTGCGATATTTCAATTAACCCGAATTCGTGGGCATATGTAAGCGCAGATTTGGAAGGCTTTTCCCAGGACTATATCGCAACTCTTTTAGAGCACGCAGGATATACAATTTCCGACGGCGTATATTATAACGGCGAAACCAAAATGGAATTTGAAATTTTGGTAAACTCAAATAACGAAAAGCGTATGGCAATAGCAGAAACGATAGCGGAAACGCTTACGGCAAGCGGATTTTCGGTTTATGTGAATAAAATTGATTATTCAGCATATGTAAGCAGGATAACGAGTGGGAATTTTGAAATGTTTGTGGGCGAGATTGAGGCGGATTCTGTAATAAATCCTTTGGAAATGCTTGACTCAAACAATAACTATTTCGGGTTTGATATTTCGGAGCTTTCCGCACTAAATGCGGAACTTTACGGGAAAAGAGATAAGGAAAAATACCGTGAAACAGTAAAACAAATCGTCCGCAAATTCTCGGAAAATCCGCCGTATGTACCGCTTTTCTTCACAACAGCAGAGGTGTATTACGGAACAAATGTTTCGGGAATAACCGAACCTACATTAACACAGAGATACAAAAATATAGGGAACTGGTATTTTTACAGTGCCGTAAAAAAGGAGACGGAAGAAGCAGATGACTGATATAATTGCCTTGATTAAAGAAAAAAAGGAAGAACTCAGCAAAAGCCATAAAAAAATAGCAGACTATATAATCCAGAACTATGAAAAAGCGGCGTATATGACAGCGGCAAAGCTTGCAAAAAATACAGGGGTGAGCGAAGCTACTGTTGTAAGATTTGCCGAAAAGCTTGGGTTTTCGGGCTATCCTGAATTTCAGAAAAATCTTTCAGGCTATGCCAAGGGTAAATTAACCTCAATACAGCGGATAGAGCTTGCGTATGAGAAAATGGGCGAAAGCAGTGTGCCGCAAAGGGTTTTAAAATCCGATATAATGCACATAGAAAAAACCCTTGAAAATATCGACATAGAGCAGTTTGAAAGGGCGGCAGATGCGATTTCTTCCGCAAAGCGAATTTATATAACAGGCGTAAGGAGCGCTGCTGCGCTTGCAGATTTTGCGGGATTTTATCTTCACCTGATTTTTGATAATGTCCGCATTATAAAGTCAACGGGCGGCGACGACCTTTTTGAGCAGATTATGAATGTGGGCGAGGGCGATGTGTTTATCGGCATAAGCTTTCCCAGATACTCAAAAAATACCATAAAAGCTCTTGAATATGCCAAGAAAAACAATGCAACGGTTATAGGTATTACCGACAGCAAAAACTCACCAGTTGCGAGTATGTCTAATTACTGCCTGTTTGCCGAGTGTGACACAACATCATTTGTAGATTCGCTGACCGCGGCGATAAGCCTTATAAATGCGCTTATTGCGTCGGTCGGGCTAAAAAACAGAGAACTTGTACATAAAAGCTTTGAAAGGCTGGAAAAAATCTGGGACGAATACGGAGTATATGATAAAAAATGACGGATAAAACGGTTGTTGTTATCGGCGGCGGAGCTGCGGGACTTATGGCTTGCGGCAGGCTCAAAGAAAGAGTTAAAAAGGTAATCCTTCTTGAAAAGAACGATATTTTGGGTAAAAAACTCAGAATAACGGGAAAAGGAAGATGTAATGTAACAAATGCCGCACCGATAAGCGAATTTTTTGAAAATATTCCGACAAACAGTAAGTTTTTATACAGCGCTTTAAATAATTTTACGAACATCGATTTAATAGAGCTTTTAAAGGAATTAGGCGTACCGACAAAGACGGAACGGGGCGCGCGCGTTTTTCCCGAAAGCGATAAAGCGCGCGATGTTTTGGAGGCGCTTACAAAGTTTGCGAAGGGAAAAAATGTTCAAATTTTAAGGGCAAAAGCAAGCGGAATAATTTCGGAAAACGGTGCTGTTTTGGGAGTTGAAACGGACAAGGGCATAATTAAAGCAGACAGCGTAATTCTTGCAACGGGCGGAGCGTCATACCGCCTTACAGGCTCGGACGGATACGGGTACAAGATTGCGGAAACGCTCGGACATACGATAGTCCCGATAAAGCCGTCGCTTGTACCGCTTACGGCTAAGGAGAACTGGACAAAGGAGCTTATGGGGCTTACTCTGAAAAATGTTTCTGTTTCATTTTTTAGCGAAAACGGCAAAAAACTTTACAGCGATTTCGGAGAAATGCTTTTTACGCATTTTGGAATTTCGGGACCTGTTGTTTTGTCGGCTTCGGCGCATTTAAGGGATAAATATCCGTGCAAAGTGCATATTGATTTAAAGCCTGCTCTTGATAATGCGGCGCTTGATAAGCGGATATTGCGGGATTTTGAAAAATTTCAGAAAAAGCATCTGATAAATTCTCTTGAAGAACTATTGCCAAAATCTGTAATTCCTGTTATAATTAGGCTTGCGGGCGTTAATCCGCATAAGGAAACATCAAACATCTCAAAAGAGGAGCGGAAAGCTGTTTTAAGCGTCATAAAAGCGCTTCCTCTTACCGTAACAGGCACAAGACCGATTGATGAGGCGATAATCACCTCGGGCGGAGTAAGGGTTTCGGAAATAAACCCGAAAACTATGGAATCAAAGCTTGTCAAGGGTCTGTATTTTGCTGGCGAAATAATAGATGTTGACGCATACACAGGCGGCTTTAACCTGCAAATCGCATTTTCCACAGGCATTTTGGCGGGGGAAAATGCGTAAATAACGCGTGAAAGGAAAAAGATATGAAAATAGCTATTGACGGACCTGCGGGCGCAGGAAAAAGTTCTATTGCAAAGCTTGCGGCTAAGGAGTTGGGCTTTATCTATATTGATACAGGCGCTATGTACCGCGCGTCAGCGCTTTATGCGATAGAAAACGGGATTGAGATTTGCGAAAAATCCTTTACAAAAGATGTTTTGGACAAAATCAAAATTGATATAAAATATGATGAAGAAGGTCAGCGCATTATCCTTTGCGGCAAAGATGTTTCAAAACGCATCAGAGAATCCGATGTGAGCATAGGCGCGTCAAATATTGCAGTTATTCCCGCTGTTCGTATAAAGCTTGTTGAATTGCAGAGAGAGCTTGCCGAGGGTAATAATGTAATAATGGACGGACGGGATATAGGAACATATGTTCTTCCCGATGCAGAGCTTAAAATATATCTGACCGCATCAACAGATGAGCGCGCAAACCGCAGGCTGAAAGAGCTTCGCGAAAAGGGACAAACTGCGGATTTTGAGCAGGTCAAGCGGGACATTGAATACCGAGACAAAAATGATTCCGAGCGCGAATTTGCACCGCTAAGAAAGGCGGAGGACGCAGTTTTGGTAGACTCGACCGGTATGACAATAGACGAGGTAAAAAACCGCATTTTAGAGCTTGCAAAGGAGAAAATGTGATGTTTTATAAATTTGCAGTAGCGCTTATGAGAATTTTTCTTTTTTTCGCGTTCAGGATAGAAGTTGTCGGCAGGGAAAATGAGCTGAAAAGCGGCGGAATTATATATGCGGCAAACCATATGTCCTGTTATGACCCTGTCGTTATTGCGGCGACTTCAAAAAGACAGATTTCCTTTATGGGCAAAAAAGAGCTTTTTAAATTTAAGCCCTTTGGCTATATTTTAAAATCGCTCGGCGCATTTCCCGTAAACCGCGGAAAAGGGGATATAGGAGCGGTAAAAACAGGGCTCAGCATTTTAAAGCAAGAACGGGTAATGATGCTGTTTCCCGAAGGAAAAAGAATTGATAAAAACGAAATAGTTCCCGCAAAACCGGGCGTTGCTATGTTTGCAACTCACGCAAAAGTCCCCGTTTTGCCCATAAAAATTTGCGGTGAATACAAGTTTATGCATAAAATTAAGGTGATATACGGAAAACCGATTTATCTTGATGAATATTATGACCAAAAACTGAATTCGGAAAAGCTTACCGAAATCAGCCAAAACATTTTAGATACAATCTATGCTTTGGAGGGCGCCAGATGAGTATAGAAATTGCAAAAACCGCAGGATTTTGCTACGGAGTTAAGCGCGCAGTCCAAAAGACATACGAGGCGATTTCGGAGGAAAACGGAAAAATTGTAACGCTGGGGAATTTGATACATAACCGCGGCGTTGTTGCGGATTTGGAGAGCCACGGCGTTTTTTCATACGAAACCCCGGAAGAAATCCCGGAGGACGCAACGGTTATCATAAGAACTCACGGCGTTAAAAAAAGCGTGATTGAGGCGCTGTCCGGGCATAAAATCATTGAATTGACCTGCCCGTTCGTTTCAAAAATTCACAAAATAGCCGAGGAACATTTTGAAAAGGGCTATAAAATTGTTATTGTGGGCGATAAAAATCACCCCGAAGTTATCGGCATTAACGGCTGGTGCGGCGATGATGCGATAATCACATATGACCAAAGCTTTAAAATGCCGCCTGAATTTGAGGAAAAACCTATTTGTATTGTAGCACAAACAACAATAAACAGGAATGTTTTTGTGCAAATAGTACAAAATATTAAAAATGCTTGCAAAACGGTGGTAGTTTTTGATACAATATGTGGAGCCACAAAAGATAGGCAGAGCGAGGCGTATGAGCTGTCCGCGCGTTCCGACATAATGTTTGTGATAGGCAGTAAGGAAAGCTCAAATACGGGAAAGCTATATAAGATCGCGAGCGAAAACTGCTCTGAAACTTACTTTATTGAGAATTCTCGGGATATACCCAAGGATTTACATATAAAAAATAAAAAGATAGGCATAACGGCGGGGGCGTCAACTCCGGCACGGACTATCGAGGAGGTTTTTACAGAAATGGAAGAAAAAATCAGAAATGAGGAATCTTTCGCCGAACTTTTTGAAAAGTACGGAACAAAAACTTTGAATAACGGAGATATTGTTGACGCAACAGTTGTTGA
>CAJOPD010000077.1 GCA_905236685.1 uncultured Clostridia bacterium | reverse complement strand
TAATATACGCCGTTTTCGTTTTTTATGCCCTCTGAAACGGCAATCACCATATTGCGAGCAGTGCACTTTTCAATATCGGAAATAAGCTTTTCGCGTGAAAGCGGTCTTTCGGGGAGATAGATAAGGTGGGGGGCATCTGTCGTACTGCTCCGCGCGAGAGCGGAGGCGGCGGTGAGCCAGCCTGCGTTTCTGCCCATAATTTCGACAACCGTTGCCGATCGGTCGGCATAAACCGCACAGTCGCGGGCAATTTCAGAAATTGCTGCTGCCACAAATTTCGCCGCAGAGCCAAAACCTGGCGTATGGTCTGTACCCATAAGGTCATTGTCAATAGTTTTTGGAACGCCTGCAAAAAGAACGGATTTTCCGTTTATTTTTGCATATTCGGAAAGGCGCATAACGGTGTCCATAGAGTCATTTCCGCCTATGTATAACACCATAGTTATATTCTTTTTTGCGAAGTTGTCAAAAATCTGCTCATAAATGTCATTTTTGCCGTCAAAATCGGGAAGACGGTATCTGCACGAGCCTAAATATGCAGCAGGGGTGGTTTTCAAAAGCGCTAAACTTTCCTTGTTGACAAAAATTTCGCCCAAATCCGCAAAATTATTATCTATCGCACCCTTAACTCCGTTTATCATACCATAAATTTTTCTCTTTTTTAAAAGCGCCGCGCGTATAACGCCGCACAAGGAGGCGTTTATTGCGGCGGTAGGACCGCCCGATTGTGCAACCGCAAAATTCCCGTCTATCATCTAAAAAATCCCCCAAACTCGCAAATTACTACACAATTATATATTAAAAATCTTTAAAAGTCAATTTATTTGTATTGCTATTTTGGCAAAAGTGTGATACAATTTTTATGTATATATAAGCGGAGGTTTAAGGATAGTGGATATAAACGAAAAAAAGGTGCCTGAGGTTGTGGTAAGGCGTCTTCCGAGATATTACAGATACCTTGATGAGCTTGACAGGGAAGGAAAAATGCGCATTTCGTCAACGGCGCTCAGCAAAAAGATGGGCGTTACCGCAAGTCAGATACGGCAGGATTTCAACTATTTCGGCGGGTTCGGTCAGCAGGGGTACGGATATAATGTTAAGCATCTTTTAACAGAACTTAAAAAGCTTTTAGGAATTACAAAGGGATATAAGGTCGTAATTATCGGTGCGGGAAATCTGGGACACGCCATAGCAAACTATGGCGGGCTGAAAAAGCGAGGCTTTAAACTCTGCGGTATTTTTGACAGCGATAAAGAAAAAATAGGTCAAAAGGTCGGCGGAATTGAAATTTCCGACATTTCGGGGGCAAGGGAATTTATTGCGGAAAATAATGTGGATATTGCAATATTAACACTTCCGAAAAACGAAACCGAGAAGGTCGCGGAGATGCTGGCGGACAGCGGGATTAAGGGCTTTTGGAATTTTTCGTATACCGAATTAAAAAGCATAGATTCGGTCTTTGTGGAAAATGTCCACTTAACCGACTCGCTGATGACGCTTTCCTTTAAAATAAACCAAAGATAAAACCGCTTTACTGGGCGGTTTTATTTGTTTTTGTGCCAAAAAGATTGACTAATTTATGGAAACGGTGGTATAATAAACTATATATGAGTGTACGGAAATAATTACGGAGGTAAAAAAGTGGCAAAAAAGAATAAACTCAAAATCATACCGTTAGGTGGTCTCGACGAGATCGGTAAGAATATGACCGTGATCGAGTACGGAAACGAGATGATAATGGTAGATTGCGGAATGTCCTTCCCCGACGACGATATGCCGGGGGTAGATTTGGTCATAAACGACATTTCGTATGTTGAGAAAAACAGGGCAAAGCTCAAAGGCATTTTCCTGACGCACGGTCACGAGGACCATATAGGAGGACTGCCCTATTTTTTGAAACAAATAAATGTTCCCGTTTACGGAACTCAGCTCACAATCGGACTTGTTGAGCATAAATTGAAGGAGCACACTCTTCTTTCAAAGGTAAAGCTGTGCAAGGTCAAGGCGGGAGATATTGTCAAAATAAACAATGTCTTTTCGGTAGAATTTATACGCACGAACCACTCTATCGCAGATTCTGTGGCGCTTGCAATAACAACCCCTGTCGGTGTTGTAATCCATATGGGCGATTTTAAAATCGACACAACGCCAATCGTTGGCGAAATGATTGACCTGGCGCGCCTTGGCGAGCTGGGAAATCAGGGCGTTTTGGCGCTTATGTCGGACAGCACAAATGTGGAAAGACCGGGCTACGCTATGAGCGAAAGAATGGTGGGCGACAAATTTAACGGCATATTTAAGGGCTGTAAAAAACGGATAATTGTAGCGACCTTTGCGTCAAATGTGCACAGGGTGCAGCAGATAATAGACGCGGCGGCGGAAAACGGCAGAAAGGTTGCCGTTTCGGGCAGGAGTATGGAAAATATAATAGAAATATCCCTGCTTTTAGGATATTTAAAGGTACCCGCAGGCGTCTTGATACCTCTTGATGCGATAGGGAAGTACCCGCCGCAAAAGCTTGTTATTATAACAACGGGCAGCCAGGGCGAGCCTATGAGCGCTCTTTCCCGAATGGCATTTTCCGACCATAGAAAAGTAGAAGTTACCAAGGACGATTTAATCATAATTTCCGCAACACCCATACCGGGTAACGAAAAAAGCGTGTCGAATGTCATAAATGAGCTGTTTAAAATAGGTGCAGAGGTTATATATAAGGCGCTTTCCGATGTTCATGTTTCAGGACACGCCTGTCAGGAAGAGCTTAAAATGATACTTGCTCTTACAAAGGCAAAGTACTTTATTCCGGTCCACGGCGAGAGGCGTCACCTTATGCTGCACGCCGATATTGCAGAGAAAATGGGCATTAAAAATACTTTTGTCCTTCAAAACGGAAGCGTTTTGGAGCTTGACCAAAAGACTGCGAAGGTTACGGGCACAGTTCCGTCAGGCAGAATTTTGGTTGACGGTCTCGGAGTGGGAGATGTAGGAAATATTGTGCTCCGCGACAGAAAGCTTTTGGCACAGGACGGGCTTATTATTGCTGTTGTGACTATTTCCAAGGATACAGGCGAAATTGTTTCGGGACCTGATGTTGTATCGCGCGGGTTTGTATATGTCCGCGAATCCGAGGACCTGATGCAAAGGATAAAGGATATAGCAAAAGAGCGGATTGAGGCGTGCAAAAAGGCGAAAATAAGCGATTGGGCAACCATAAAGACTTCAATACGAAACAGTATATATAAATACATTTATGATGAAACAAACAGAACTCCGATGATTATACCGGTCATTATGGAGATATAGTAAAGCAGGAGGATTTTTTATGGACTTTTTTTCTGTATTGACATTGTTCGGAGGTCTTGCCCTGTTCCTTTACGGAATGGACATAATGGGCGAGAGCTTAAAAAAGCTTTCGGGCAGTAAGCTTGAAGTTATTCTGGAAAAGCTTACATCAAATAAACTGAAAGGCTTTCTTTTGGGAGCGGCAGTTACTGCGGTAATACAGAGCTCGGGAGCAACTACCGTTATGCTTGTGGGCTTTGTCAACTCGGGTATTATGAAACTTTCCCAAACGATAAGCATCATAATGGGTGCAAATCTGGGAACGACGGTGACGGCGTGGATTTTGAGCTTGTCGGGGATAAACGGTGAAAGCTTTTTTCTAAAACTTTTACGCCCGTCCTCCTTTACGCCCGTCCTTGCTATGATAGGCATTATTCTGAGCTTTACGGCAAAACGCGACAAACAAAAGGACATAGGCTCAATTCTTTTGGGTTTCAGCGTGCTTATGTTCGGAATGGAAACAATGTCGTCATCAATGTCAGGACTTAAAGACAGCCCCGTTTTCGCAAAACTTCTGATGATGTTTTCAAATCCCGTAATGGGCGTTTTGGCAGGGTTTGTGCTTACGGCGGTGATACAGTCCTCCTCTGCCTCGGTGGGTGTTTTGCAGGCAATATCGATAACGGGAGCGGTAAGCTTCAAAGTGGCGCTTCCGCTCGTTTTGGGCGCAAATATCGGTGCGGCGCTTACACCCGTGCTGTCGGCAATAAACGGAAACACAAACGCAAAGCGCGTTGCGGCAGCCTGCGTATACATAAAAATTGTGAGCGTTGTTATTGTTGCGGGGGCATTTTATCTTGCAAATGCAATTTTCGGCTTTTCCATAATGTCAAAAACGGTAGGGGCTGTTTATATAGCGGTAATACATACAGTATTCAATATCTTGGCAACACTTGTGCTTATGCCGTTCTCTGATAAAATAGAAAAAACTGCAAAAGCACTGGTAAAAGAGAAGAGAGAAAAGCGGAAAATCGATGTTTTCGATACCCTGGACGAAAGATTTTTGTTAACACCGGGGTATGCTGTGGAAAAATGTAATGAGCTTGTAGGTAAAATGGCGGATATTTCAAGAACTACGCTTTTTGCATCGCTTGACCTTTTGCGCAACTATGATAAAAATGTGGCGGAGCAAATTGAAGAGGAAGAAACAACGGTGGATATGTACGAGGATAAGATAAGTACATACCTTGTCCATCTTGCACTCGGAAAGCTTTCCGAAAAGGACAGCAAAACGGTAACTCAGCTTCTGCATGTAGTTGGAGATTTGGAACGGATTTCCGACCACGCCGTAAATATAAAAAATGTTGCAAGGGAAGTATTTGAAAAAGGGATAGAATTTTCCAAGGACGCAGAAAGGGAAATCGGAGTTATGCAAGGCGCGGTTTTGGAAATTCTTGATGTTTCGGTGGAAGCATTCAAAGAGGGCGACAGAGAGCTTGCAAAGCGGGTTGAACCTCTTGAACAGACAATAGATGATTTAAAGAAAGCGATTAAGGACAATCATATAGGCCGTCTCCGTGACGGACTTTGCACGATAGAGTTCGGATTTGTCCTGTCAGACCTTATTACCAATTTTGAAAGGGTAGCTGACCACTGCTCGAATATCGCGGTAAGCATACTTGAATTAAAGCATAACGCGCTTGATACGCACGAATATTTAAATCAGGTTAAAAATGAGGGACGAAACGGATTTTTCGAGTTATATAAGGAATACAGCGATAAATATGCAATTTAAAAAGGCCGATTTATATCGGCTTTTTTAATATGTAACTATATGTATCTGCGGGAAATCATACCGCATTTTGTCAAGTATTTCCCCCGTTTCCGAAAATTCTGACTTGTTTATGACCACTATTTCCGAGCGAGGATTTTTCAGCATCAAAAGGCGGAGCCGCGGCTCGATATTTCTGTCGTTTACTATTCTTATTGACTTAAAGGAATAGCTTTCCCGTTTGACCGCCCATATTAAAATCAGGAAAAAAATAATCGCTGAAACTGTTACAAAAAGCAAAGAATAAATGCCCATACATACCACTCCTATCATTATACAGTATGATGAAATTTTGTAAAATGTTACGGGGAGCTTGTATTGACAAAAGCGCATAAATGTTGTAAAATAGGCGAATATGGAGGAATTTGATTATGGGACTTACATTAACAGAAAAAATACTTTCGGCACACTTGGTGTCGGGCGAGATGATAAAGGGCAGTGAAATCGGCATAAAAATTGACCAGACCTTGACGCAGGACGCAACAGGCACGATGGCGTATCTTGAATTTGAGGCTATGGGCGTACCGCGCGTAAAAACAGAAAAAAGCGTTGCATATATCGACCATAACACCTTGCAGTCGGGCTTTGAAAATGCGGACGACCACAGATTTATCGGAAGCGTGTGCAAAAAGCACGGAATATTCTATTCCAGAGCAGGAAACGGCATCTGTCATCAGGTGCATCTTGAACGCTTCGGAAAACCGGGGAAAACGCTTATCGGCTCGGACAGCCATACTCCAACGGGCGGCGGAATAGGAATGATTGCCATAGGCGCGGGCGGAATGGATGTTGCTGTCGCTATGGGCGGCGGTACATACTATATCACCTGCCCGAAGGTTGTAAAAATCAATCTGACAGGCAAATTATCGCCTTGGGTATCTGCAAAAGATGTCATTTTTGAGGTATTAAAGCGCCTTTCGGTCAAGGGCGGCGTGGGCAAGGTTATGGAATACACGGGCGAGGGCGTAAAAACGCTTTCCGTTCCCGAAAGAGCTACAATAACCAATATGGGAGCGGAGCTTGGAGCTACCACATCAATTTTCCCGTCCGATGAGATAACCCGTGAATTTTTGAGAGCGCAGGACAGGGAGCAGGACTATGTTCCGCTTTGTGCCGACAGCGACGCTGTTTATGACGAAGAAGTCGAAATCAACTTGTCCGAGCTTGTTCCGCTTGCGGCGTGTCCCCATTCACCCGATAATGTAAAATCGGTAGATGAACTCGGTAAAATGAAGATTGACCAGGTTTTAATCGGGTCGTGTACCAATTCATCGCTTTTGGATATGTTAAAGGTTGCGCATATTTTAAAGGGCAAAACGGTAAATCCCGATGTTTCGCTTGCGATAGCGCCAGGCTCAAAGCAGGTGCTTAATATGCTTGCAGAAAACGGTGCGCTCGGAATTATGATAGCGGCAGGCGCGAGAATTTTGGA
Source organism: uncultured Clostridia bacterium (assembly GCA_905236685.1). Taxonomy (GTDB): domain Bacteria; phylum Bacillota; class Clostridia; order UBA1381; family UBA1381; genus UBA1738. Next base: position 4,509 of record CAJOPD010000077.1, on the reverse strand, counting down.
GAGTGCCTGCGGTCCCTGTATAGGTATGGGACAGTCGCCGAATTCGGCGGGAATATCCTTGCGTACCTTTAACCGCAACTTTGAAGGGCGCTCGGGCACAAAGGACGCAAAAATCTATCTGGTATCCCCCGAAACAGCGGCAATTTCCGCAATAAACGGATACCTTACCAATCCTTGCGATATGGGCGATATGCCTGAATTTGTGCTTCCCGACAAGTTTTTGATAAATGATAATATGGTAGTTGCTCCGATAGACGAGAAGGATATGGAAAGCGTTGAAATTTTAAGAGGTCCTAATATAAAGCCCTTCCCTGTATCCGAGCCTATGAAAGCGGAAATCACGGCGGGAGTGAGTTTGAAGGTCGGCGACAATATCACAACAGACCACATTATGCCCGCAGGCGCAAAGATTTTGCCGCTGCGCTCAAATATTCCGAAAATTTCGGAGCATTGTTTTGAAGTCTGTGACAGCACCTTCCCCGCCCGCGCAAAAGAGATGGGCAAGTCTGTAATAGTGGGCGGCGCCAATTACGGACAAGGCTCGTCGCGTGAGCACGCGGCGCTTGCACCCTTATATCTTGGCGTAAAAATGGTGCTTACCAAATCCTTTGCACGAATTCATATGGCAAACCTCATAAATGCGGGGATAATTCCCGCAATCTTCAAAAATGAGGCGGATTATGACAGAATAGAAGAAGGCGATGTTCTTGAAATCAAGGGCGTAACCGACAGCATTGAAAACGCCGATACGGTAGAAATAAAAAATGTAACAAAGGGCTTTGCTTTTGAAGCGCAGATAAACCTGTCGGAAAGACAGCGGAAAATGCTTTTGGCAGGCGGACTTTTGAACTACACAAAGAATAACGCATAGTAAAAACAGCTTCCTCAAAAAAACAGGGGGAGCTGGTTTTTTGTTTAACAAATCCGTGTTGATTTCATATTATGGTAAAAAGGAGGTATGTAAGGTGAAAAGGTCTGTATTCATATTGGGAGGCGATTTGAGGCAGGAAACCTTAAAAACGCTTTTGGAAAAGGAAAATTTTGATGTTACCGCGCTGGGACTTTCGGAGGGAAAATTTCCGCTTGATAAAATAAAGAAAGCGGATATTTTGATTTTTCCAATCCCTGCAAGCAGTGACGGCGAAACCTTAAATGCGCCTATTTCAAAGGTAAAGGTGGCGCTTTCGGATATAATCGGAAGGATAGACAAAAACTGTCTTGTGCTGGGCGCAAAAATGCCGAAAAATGCCGAAAAAATGCTAAATGACAGGGGCATAATGTATATAGATTATTTTAGCAGGGAGGAGCTTATCATAAAAAATGCCATTCCGACGGCGGAGGGGGTTTTGGAGATAGCGCTTTCCGAAATGCCGATAACTATTTTCGGGAGCAGGGTTTTGGTAATAGGATATGGGCGAGTAGGCAAGGTTATAGCGGAAAAATTCGGACTTTTGGGAGCGGAAGTCACCGTTTCGGCAAGAAAATGCGGTGATTTTGCGTGGATAGAGGAAAAGGGACAAAAGGCAGTACATACCGAAAAGCTGTCCGATGTATTATCGGAGTTTGACCTCATAATAAATACCGTTCCTGCGCGGATTTTAGACGAAAATGCGCTTAAAAAAGTCAAAAACGAAACGCTGATACTTGATGTTGCGTCAAAACCGGGCGGGGTAGACTTTGAGGCGGCGAAAAAGCTTGGTAAAAATGTGATATGGGCGCTTTCGCTCCCGGGCAAAACCGCACCGATAACCTCCGGAAAAATCATAAAGGAAACAATAATGAACATTCTTTCGGAAACGGAGGTGTAGAGCGTGGAACTGAAAGGCAAAACTGTCGGCTTTGCGATGACCGGCTCGTTTTGTACCTTTGCAAGAGTGATAAAGGAGGCGGAAAAGCTTGCGGCAACAGACGCAAATATTATCCCGATAATGAGTGAAACGGCATTTTCCACCGATACTCGTTTCGGGGAAGCCAAGGACTTTGTAAGCCGTCTTCAAATGATTTGCGGAAATCCCGTGATAAAGTCGGTAAAAGAGGCAGAGCCGATAGGACCGAAGAGCTATCTTGATTTGCTTGTAATTGCACCCTGTACGGGAAATACGCTTGCAAAGCTTGCAAACGGTATAGCGGACAGCTCGGTAACTATGGCGGCAAAAGCACATTTGCGCGGCGGAAAGCCCGTCGTGATAGCGGTATCTACCAATGACGGACTGGGGAATGCCGCAAAAAATATAGGCTTTTTATTAAACAGCAAGCATATATATCTTGTACCCTTCGGTCAGGACGACTGCGTAAAAAAACCAAATTCGCTTGTCGCAGATATGACAAAAATCATACCTGCCTGTGAGGCGGCACTTGACGGGGAACAATTACAGCCAATATTGTGCTGATTATATATATCGGCAAAAGATAAAAAAGGAGCGCAAAAGCGCTCCTTTAAACTTTTACAAAAAATTCATAAAAAGGTATAGTAATTCCTGTCTGTTTGTGTTATACTGTAAAATAGGTATATTATGGGAATAGATTACTTTCAGTAAAATAATCAGAGGTGTATTATGGGACTTTTTGATAAAATTTTCGGCACTTACTCACAGAGAGAACTAAAAAGGGTGACGCCGATTGCGGACGAGGTTATGGCAAAGGAGCCCGAAATGCAGGCGCTTTCAGACAAAGAGCTTGCCGCAAAAACCGAGGAATTTAAGGAACGCATAAAAAATGGCGAGGATTTGGACAGTATTCTTCCCGAGGCGTTTGCCGTTGTGCGCGAGGCTGCCTGGCGCGTTTTGGGAATGAAGCATTTTTATGTCCAGGTAATAGGCGGAATAATACTTCATCAGGGAAGAATTGCCGAAATGAAAACAGGTGAGGGTAAAACTCTTGTTTCCACCCTTCCTGCATATCTTAACGCGCTTACAGGTGACGGGGTACATATCGTTACCGTAAACGATTATCTTGCAAAGCGTGACTCCGAATGGATGGGAAAGGTGTATAAATTCTTGGGTCTTTCGGTAGGTCTTATTATTCACGACCTTGACAATGACGAAAGAAAAAAGGCATACAGCGCAGATATTACCTACGGTACAAATAACGAGATGGGCTTTGACTATCTCCGTGATAATATGGTAACCTATAAGGAAAATCAGGTTCAGCGCGGGCATAATTACGCCATCGTCGACGAGGTGGACTCTATTTTAATCGACGAGGCGAGAACACCTCTTATTATATCGGGTATGGGCGAGGAGGCAAATGACCTCTATAAGCAGGCAGACAGATTTGTCAAAGGCCTTAAAAAAATGGTTGTGACCGAAGAGGACGACAAGGTCTTAGATGATGATGCAGACTGCGACTATATCGTGGACGAAAAGGCAAGAACCGCAACGCTGACAAAGCGCGGTATTGAAAAAGCCGAGCGCTATTTTAATATAGAAAATCTTGCCGACCCCGATAATATGAAAATTCAGCACCATATAAATCAGGCGCTTTCCGCAAACGGCATTATGCACCGTGACAGGCAGTATGTTGTGCAAAACGGCGAGGTGCAGATAGTAGATGAATTCACGGGCAGAATTATGCCTGGCAGGCGCTATTCCGACGGACTTCATCAGGCAATTGAGGCAAAGGAGGGCGTAGATGTCGAAAATGAGTCAAAAACTCTTGCGACAATAACCTTCCAAAACTATTTCAGACTTTATAAAAAGCTTTCGGGTATGACGGGTACGGCGCTTACCGAGGAGGAGGAATTCCAGCAGATTTACAGGCTGGACTGCGTTGAAGTGCCTACAAATAAGCCTGTTGTAAGAGTGGACGAGCACGACAGTGTTTACCGTACCGAAAAGGGCAAATATATGGCGGTTATCCGCAAAATCAGAGAATGTAACGAAAAGGGACAGCCCGTCTTGGTTGGTACAACGAATGTCGATAAATCAGAGATTTTGTCGGCGCTTTTAAAGCGTGAGGGCATAAAACACGAGGTCTTAAACGCCAAATATCACGCAAAGGAAGCGGAAATTGTCGCACAGGCGGGTAAAAAGGGCGCAGTTACAATCGCCACCAATATGGCGGGACGAGGCACCGACATCATACTCGGCGGAAATGCGGAGTATCTTGCAAAGCACGAGCTTTTAAAACAGCTTATAGCCAAAAAAGCAAATGATGAAGAAATGACAGACGAGAAAATCGAGATGCTTATGACCGAAGCGACAGGTCACGCGGAGACCGACAATGCCGAGATTTTGGCGGTAAGGGCTAAATTTGAGGAGCTTAACGATAAATTCAAGGCGGATTTGAAGGACGAGCAGGAGGAAGTTAAGGCGGCAGGCGGACTTTTCATAATCGGCACAGAGAGGCACGAGTCGAGGCGTATTGATAATCAGCTGCGCGGCCGTTCAGGGCGTCAAGGCGACCCGGGAAGGTCGAAATTCTATCTGTCCTTGGAGGACGACTTGATGCGTATTTTTGGCTCGGACAGGGTTAAAAATATGGTTTCAACGCTTGGAATTGCCGAGGACG
>CAJOPD010000076.1 GCA_905236685.1 uncultured Clostridia bacterium | reverse complement strand
CGATGAATTGCGTGAAAAGGTTGCGAAAAAGTGGTCGGAATTGAACGGCGTGGAAATTACAGCCGAAATGATAAACTGTGTCGGATGTCGGATAGACGGCGTAAAAACTCCTTACTGCGATTCGCTATGCCCTATAAGACAATGTGCCCTGAATCGATATGAGACCTGTGGGGATTGTGATAAATTGAAAACTTGTGAAAAAGTCGGAATGATCATCAAAAGTAATAGTGAAGCACTCCGCAATTTAAAATCATAAAGGAACCAAAGGAGAGAATAAAACATTGAAAATACTTGTATTAAACGGAAGTCCCAAAAAAGAAAAAAGCGACACTATGCATGTAACACGCGCCTTTTTAGAGGGAATGAACGAGGTGTCACCTCAAGAGGTACATACAATCCATATTGTTGACAAACACATTGAATACTGCGCGGGCTGTTTTGCCTGTATGCGAAACGGCGGCGACTGCATACATAACGATGATATGCGTGGCATTTTGGAAGAGATACTTGAAAGTGATGTTCTGATTTTGAACTATCCGCTGTACTGTTATGGAATGCCTGCGCCCTTAAAAGCGCTCATAGACCGCACATTGCCGCTGTCCTCTATGGCGATGCAGAAGGTTGGTGATAGGTATGAACATGTCGGTCAGGCGGATTTTTCGCATTTGAAATATGTGATGATCTGCGGTTGCGGCTTCCCGAACAGCAAACATAATTTTGAGCCTGCGGTGGCACAGTTTAAGCTGTGCTTTCCGAATAATCACACGATTATCACCGTCCCTGAAAGTCCCATGTTTAACGCACCCGAGGCAGAGGTGGTTACCGTACCGAGATTAAAGCTTGTAAAAGAAGCAGGACGGCAGTATGCTAAAAACGGTGCAATCAGAGATGATTTGATTGCTCAAATCACTTCACCTATGATTCCCGAAACGCAATATGCACAGATAGCCAATGGAACCGTTAAATAAATCAAAATTAACAGTGTTTTTTGACGATCCGTTTTGGGTAGGCATATTGGAACGGATTGAAGGCGACAAGTTGTCTGTGTGTAAGGTGACATTCGGTGCAGAGCCTACCGATGCTCAAATTTATGCATTTCTTTTGTCGCATTATAATAAACTGCAATTTAGCCGACCTATAAAACAGAGCAAAAGCAAAAAGCAGATAACCCGAAACGCCGACTTAAAAACGCAAAGAAAATGCTTGAAAATAAAGGTATCGGAACAAAGTCACAGCAGGCTTTAAAAAAACAGTATGAAGAAATGAAAATTGAGAGAAAAACCTCAGGCAAAGAGCAAAGAGAAGCCGAAAAGCAACGACAATTTGACTTAAAACAGCAAAAGCGAAAAGAAAAGCACAAAGGACATTAAAAAAGGAAAGTGAAACTGAAATGAATATAGTTTTATACCTCCACGGCAAAGGCGGCAGTGCAACGGAGGCGGAGCATTATAAGCCGCTCTTTCCTTTCTGTGATGTGGTTGGTCTTGATTACAAATGCAATACCCCGTGGGAAACGGGCACAGAAATAAACGAGACAATCAAATTCTTAAAAGCAAGTTACGATAGGGTAATTTTAATTGCCAACAGCATCGGAGCCTTTTTCTGCATGAATGCGGGTGTTGATAAGTTCATTTGGAAAGCGTATTTTATTTCGCCGGTAGTAGATATGGAAAAGCTGATTTTGGATATGATGGCTTGGTCTAATATTACAGAATCAGAACTACATAAACAAGGTATCATTCAAACGGATTTCGGCGAAGAATTATCATGGGAATATCTATCGTATGTAAGAGAACACCCGATAAAATGGAATGTGCCGACCGAGATTTTATATGGCTATAATGATAACCTTACCGCATACGATACAATTACCGAGTTTTCACGAAAATATAATGCGCAGCTGACTGTCATGGAAAACGGAGAACATTGGTTTCATACAGAGGAACAGATGCGTTTTCTGGATGATTGGATTGGGTGCAAAACATAAATAAAATTGGTGTGTATTGTTATTACAGGAAAAGAGACTATTATGGAAATTCATGAAAAATTACAGGAATTAAGAAAGCAAAAAGGACTTACACAGGAAGAACTTGCAGAGGTTCTCTATGTGTCCAGAACTGCAATTTCAAAGTGGGAATCAGGCAGAGGATATCCCAATATAGATTCTCTGAAAGCAATATCAAGGTTTTTCGGGGTGACGATTGATGAACTGCTGTCAGGCGATGAAGTTCTTACCATAGCCGAAGAAGATAATAAACAAAAAGAAAAGCATTTTTGCGGTCTTGTTTTCGGTCTGCTTGACCTTAGCGTAATAATGTTCTTTTTTCTGCCCTTCTTCGGACAAAAAGAGAATGGAACGATACAAGGGGTCTCACTTTTGTCCTTGTCAAAAATTGCACCATATTTAAGGACTGCATATTATGTTGTCGTAATCGGCATTATGGTGTATGGAATCTTGACGCTCACTTTGCAAAACTGTCAAAAAATGTTTTGGGTGCGAAATAAAAATCAAATATCGCTTATCTTAAATGCGGTTGCATTGCTGATGTTTATCATAAGCTCACAACCCTATGCGGCAACTTTTTTATTCATATTTCTGACCATAAAGGTGTTGTTGCTTATAAAAAGGCAATGATACCAAACGTATCACGGAAGTGACGGCTCGTTTCTTGTGTTTTTTGACGCCTTCCTGTAAAATGTATTCAGGCGAAAGCCAAATATACAAAAGGAAGGTTTAGAAAAAATGAAAAAAGAAAAGAAGAATTTATGGGTCGCATTATGTATGCTTTCTGCATTTTTATTGTGGACGGTAGCAATTTGTTTTGTTGATGTAGCGGCAATCGGACCGCGAGAATCAAAAGTCGGATTTGCGACGCTTAATAGTTTCGTTCACAATCTTACAGGCGTACATATGTCCCTATATACTTTCACGGATTGGCTTGGTCTTATTCCGATTGGCTTTATAATAGGGTTTGGGTTACTTGGGTTTGTGCAATGGGTTAAGAGAAAAAAACTAAGATATGTCGATTACAGCATACTTGTTCTTGGTGGATTCTATATTGTTGTCTTGGCAGCATATGTTTTTTTTGAGATGTATGTTATAAATTACAGACCTGTACTAATTGAGGGATTCTTGGAGGCATCCTATCCATCATCAACAACTATGCTTGTGATGTGTGTGATGCCGACGGCTGTCATGCAGCTTAATAATCGTATAAAAAACAGAAAATTCAGGCAAATTTGTGCTTGGGCGCTTTATGCGTTTACTGTTTTTATGGTAATCGGGAGACTGCTTTCCGGGGTGCATTGGTTTTCCGATATTATCGGCGGTGCTTTGTTGAGCAGCGGACTTGTAATGTTGTATTATTCTATCGAACGCATAGGGGAATGAACGGATAGTAGATTGAGTTTTTTGCAAACAACATATAAAAATATGTATCTGCGCAAAGAATGTTTCAAACCAGGAAACGAGATACTAACGGTGCAAACGATAGCAACAGGAAGTTGCTTGTTTATATATCGCATTTGTTATATAATACATATGAGGTGGTTGTTTTATGGAAACAAAAAATATAATCTTTGAACTCAGAACAAAACACGGTTTATCTCAGGATGAACTTGCACAAAAAATCTATGTCACAAGGCAAGCAGTATCTCGTTGGGAAAACGGCGAAACAATTCCGGGTACAGAAACGCTCAAATTACTCTCGAAGCTTTTTGATGTGTCTATCAATACGCTTTTGGGCTCTCCCCGACAGCTCATTTGTCAGTGTTGCGGTATGTCGCTTGAGGATGAAAACATCAGCAAGGAAACAAACGGCGAATTTAACGAAGAATATTGCAAATGGTGCTACACTGACGGTGAATACACCTATCATAGTATGGATGATCTGATTGACTTTTGTGCAGGTCATATGGCAAACGAAAATTGGTCTTCCGAGCAGGTTCGGGCATATATGAAGGATATGCTTCCAAAGCTTAATTATTGGAAAAAATATACTTCTATCGGGAATGAAGAAAAATTTGATGAATTCAAAAAACAAATCATTGATGAGTTCAACGCATTAAATGTGGAAGGTATG
>CAJOPD010000075.1 GCA_905236685.1 uncultured Clostridia bacterium | reverse complement strand
GGTACTGTTTTGTTTAGTCACTTAACATTATACCATTGGTTTCAATATGGTTCAACTATTTTGGTCATTTTATTTTACAACTTTCCATTTTTTTTACGATTATGCCTGCGGCGTCCTCATTGCGAAGCGCAACAGTCGCACCGCGGATTTTATATGCCACGGGATTTTGCGACGGACTTTTATACAAAGGCACAACGACAGTTCCCTCCGTCAAGCCGAGATCAAGAAATCGGCGGCGGTTCGCGCTATCTTGTATTTTAGCCACTATCGCCTTGCTCCCGACAGGCAAATTACACAGTAAATTTTCTTCGTTATTCATTTCCTGCCTCCACTAATACTTTATGAAAACTTGAAATTTTCGTGCAAAATTCCGACATATATTTCCAGAATATATTTTTTAACGCGGTGCAAAATAAGTACTGCGAAAGCAATTTAAAAATTTTTTAGGAGTGAAATAAAATGGCAAGAAGTAATAGTAAATTAGTTCCCGAAGCTCGCGCGGCTCTTGATAAGTTCAAGATGGAAGCAGCTAACGAGGTTGGCGTAAACCTTAAGCAGGGTTACAATGGTGACCTCACATCTAAGCAGGCAGGCTCTGTCGGCGGTCAGATGGTTAATAACATCTGTCCCGTACGAACAAGAATTTTTACTAGAAACTGCCGCTGGCTTGACGGGCATACTATGAAAATCGGATATGAATATCGGATAATTGTATAAATTAAAAATCAGTGCCTGATACTATTTCGGACACTGATTTTTGTTAAGCATTGACTATCTGCGAAGCATCAACAATAAAGAGGTTATCCTCGTTCCTGGCAACTTCAATCACTGCATCGGTAAATCCTGAAAGTGAAAATAAATAATAATATGTTTCGCCCGGCAATACCATTTTATCTTTGAATTTTCGAAGTTCCCCGTTATCAAACAGTTCTGTCCTGAATTTACATTCTCCCATAATAAATTTCTTTTCATCTTTATCTGCAGCGATAATATCAATTTCTGCCGGGACAGTTCTTTTTTCGCCATTCTCCTCTTTCGTTACCGTCCCCCACCAGCGGCCTATTTTTGAAAATCTGAACGGCAGTTTTCTTTGCTTATTTAAAGTATACATATATTCGATGCATACTTTTTCAAAAGTTTTTGAGGCAAATTGATGTAAGGATTTTTCAATATAATCCTCCCATACCCCCAAAGCGTCGTCCATCTCAAGATCAGAAAGATTTGAATAGCCATAGGCATACCAAAATCTGAAATAATTGTCCGTAAGGTTATAAAGACCTTTACTGCTGCCTGAACGTTCCTTTGCGCTTGAAAGAGGGATAAATTCTCTTTCAACAATACCGAGCTCAATAAGATTTTTTAAATATACACTGAGTTTACTTTTTTCAATTCCTGTCTTTGTGAGGATTTCATTGAATGCCGTATTGCCAAGAGCAATAGCTTCTATAACCGTGTTGTAAATAGCAGTTTCGCGAAGCTCCTGTCTTAATAAAAACTCAACCTCTGAATAAAGAACAGTGCCTTTGGTAAGAATTTTATCAATTATGTTACTCTTCAGAGAACATTTTGAATCAAATTGCTTAAGGTAATGAGGAATGCCGCCAAGTATAGAATATGCAACAAGTTTATCCTCATCAGAAAAATCAGGTAAAAATTTTATTGCATCATAATACGGCATAGGAAGCATTTTATATATTCCTGTGGTTCTGCCGTAAAGCGGGTTTTTCTCAGATAATAACTCTTTTTCTATAAAACTCATAGAACTTCCGCATATAATGAGCATTATATTTTTGCTTTTTAATACGGTATCCCATACTATTTGAAGAATAGAGGGAATACTCGGATTATTCTTGCACATATAAGGAAACTCATCAATTACAACAACGGTTTTTTCTTTTCCTTCCATTTCACCTATAAAGGAAAACGCTTTGTCCCAATCGGGAAAAGAGTCTGTATATGCTTTCACTGCCGGATTCCACGAAAGTAATGCATCAGAAAATTCTTTGAGCTGCTTTTCCGGTGTGTATTCACGGCAGGAATAAAACAGATTAGGTTTGCCCTTGCAAAATTCAGTTAAAGTCTCTGTTTTACCAACTCTTCGTCTGCCGTACAAAACAACAAATTCAGCATTTTTGCTTTCATAACAGTTGTTCAGAAATTTTAATTCATTTTCACGCCCTATAAACATAACAACTTACCCCACTATATTATATTAAATTGGTCTAATCACGATTTGACTAATTATAGTTTAACACATTTTCCTGAAAAGTCAATACTATGTAAAAATATTGGCGTAATTTTGCAAAATTTTTTTTAAAGAATAATCCCCCAAAGAGTATATGTCTCTTTGAGGGACTTCATCATTTCTTTTTGGAATATGACCCGTTGCACTGTTTGTATATCAGATTACTCATCTTGTTTTTTTCTTTTTCAGTAATTATACCTTTATCGAACAAAACCTTATTATAGTAACTGAGCCATATTTCTTTAGCGTTTACATTCAGCGGCATACGCCTCCCTTACGAAGTATTGTATGCCAAACAGTAAAATTTATACATTTCGGCATCCTCCTTCCCCCAAAAGTTTTTATTACATACTCATGTCACCGAAAGTTATTTCTTCAGCTTGCTCACTTTCCCGCAAGCTGCCGATCGCCTCATAAATAAATTTTTCGGTTAATTCTTCCTCATGAGTACTTTTAATAATTTCAATCAGGATATAAACCGATGCCGCCGCCAGTCCGGTAATTACTGACAGAGCCATCGTATCATCTTCATCGTAATTCTTCTTTCTGCCTATATCCGAAACATTTTTAACAAGTTTAAGCACACGCTGAGCAATACTGAAATCAAAATCATTGCTATCGATGTTGCTCCTGTTATCTGCAAAATTTTGATATAAATCTTTCTGAGCTTCAGTTCGGTTGTCTCGTAAATTCGCTCTTGAGCTTTCCCAACCTGTTCGGAAAGTAATTCCAATTTTGCTGTCAGCCTGTCCCGATTCTGCTCCGAAAGACTGTCGATTTTCTGTTCCAATATCCCCAAGCGATTCTCTATCGGTGTTAAATCTATCGGCTGTGCCTGTCGGTTCATATCCTTCAATTTCTCTAAATTTGAATTCATTTTCCATATTCTCCTTCAAAAATTTGTCTTCGTGCAGTCTGTAATCTCTGCATTTCATCCCGTTTGGCGCAGTATAACAAATTGTTTTTCTCGTATCTGTCCAATTAACTTTATAACCTTCGTATTCCATATATGCAATAAATTCATTTTTATTTTTGCAAACATTCATTGCATCCTCGATAGTATTTATAAGCCTGAATTTCCAACTGTATCCCTTTGATGCCGCCGTGTATTCCCCGTGACTCATACTCTTGGAAGTATTTTGAGTATTGCTATTTATAATACTCAATCCGTATTCAAGACAAATCTCATCGGATATGCTTCTTATGCGATTTAACGAATGATTATCCTGATGCAGTTTTTTACCCGTATCTATACTCACACTGTTTACAACTATATGATTATGTAAATGGTCTTTTTCAATATGAGTACCGACAACTATTTCGTGTCCGGGGAAACATTCCTTTGCGAGTTTAACACCGATTTCATGCACTGTCTGCGGTGAAACTTTTTCTTCAGGGCTGAATGATTGACAGTAGTGATAAAAGTATCTTCCGTCAGCTTTACCGTAGAGATGCTTTGTTGTCATAAATTCATCATAGGCTGAGTTGGGACTGCATTTTATTCCTGTTACCAATTTAGTTCCGTCCGAAAGAACAGTTTTCATATCTTTTGATGCATAGGTGATTGAAAAAGCCATCCCGCCGCTTGTTTGGTTCTTGTTGTTAATTGCTTTTACAATAGCCATCAGGAACACCTCTTACTGATTTTTTGAATTTCAGAATATATTTTATTGAGTTCATCCATAACCGCTGATAAATTTACCGCATTTATCCTTTCCGAATTTGCAAGTCTTGCAAGTTGATTTACATTGTTTCCAATGCGTTTCACTTCAACATATAATGGTTTAATATCTATGACATTTATTTTTTTGCTCATTGCACACTTTATCAAATAATCTGTAACAGATAGTTTGGATTCCGCGGCAAGTTTTTTTATCAGTCCATATTCAATTTCAGTTGCCCTGATAGATATAACTCTGTTTCTTGTCCTCATGGTAGCACCTCCTTTGGTAAAGTGGGTTCGGGCTTCCGCCCGAAAATTCGCGCCGCTTGCGATGCGGATGTGCGTGGCGGTAAAGCCGCGCGCGATGCTTGCAGCCTCTAAAAGAGGCTATTCAATTTTGCCGTCAGGGTCAGCAGGGACGGTTATTGGGATATACGAATAACCGTCACTATCGGCACTTTTTTCACTCTGCCTTATTCTCTGCAATATAATTATTCTTTTTCCGCTGCTTCGCTTTGACTTGTAATATATGCCTGCATTTTTTATTTCAGGTTGGTTTTTGTTGAGCCTTTTTAACAGAGTAATCGGTTCAATTTTTTCCTTGCAATATCCCGAAAGCAATTCTGCAAGCTCGGTAGGTGTCCCCAAAAATGAGTCATTCTCTTTCATAAATTCAACTACAATTCCGACTATATTTTCGAGAAGAATTTCCGGATTTTCTACGCTGTCGCTTATCAAATTCCACAGCTTATTTTCCTCGTTAAAACTAAGTTCTAATTCTCTGTATGCTATATCTCTGCCTGTACAGCACAGTGTTGCATTTACACTGCTACGCTTGCTCTTTTTGAGAACAAAAACCGAATCGGCTGCTCCCGTAATTCCGTTTGTGCCTGATACCATACTGACAGGGTCATCATGATATTCTTTTCGCACATGGTGTATGAGTACAATTGCAATTTTTAATTCATCTGCAATCTTTTTTATGTAACCAACATCCTTATAATCAACTGCATAGGCATTGTCATTTGATAGACTTCTTATTTTTTGAAATGTATCAACTATAATCAGTTTTGTATCAGTATGCTCTTTTACAAAATTATTTATCTGTTCTTCAAGACCGCTCATAATAGTTTCGGATAATAATGTCACGCACAAACTTGGAGGAGCATCATATGTCATATAAGTCAATCTGTCCTGGACTCTTTCAAGACTGTCCTCAAGCGCAAGATACAGTGCAGTGCCCTGACTCGTTTTAAATTTCCAAACAGGTTCGCCTTTCGCCACTTGAAGGCACAG
>CAJOPD010000074.1 GCA_905236685.1 uncultured Clostridia bacterium | reverse complement strand
GCATGAGAAATGACTGCGGACGTCTTATGGCAAAACGTGATGCAGGTAATGATTATATGATAGATAATGTATGTCCGGTGCCTGATTCGGGAACTGCACATGCTATAGGTTATGCAAATGAATCGGGCATTCCGTTTGCAAGACCGTTTATAAAATATACTCCTACCTGGCCGAGAAGTTTTATGCCGACAGCGCAGAAAATGCGCAATACGGTCGCTAAAATGAAACAAATTCCCATAAGCGAGCTTATAGAGGATAAGGAGCTCTTGTTTGTGGACGACTCTATTGTAAGAGGTACGCAAATCAGGGAAACGGTCGAGTTTTTGTACGAAAACGGCGCAAAAAAGGTGCATATGCGCTCGGCGTGTCCGCCTATAATGTACGGCTGTAAATACCTGAATTTTTCAAGGTCCACAAGCGATATGGAGCTTATAACGAGGGCTACCATTTTGGAACTGGAAGGTGAGGAGGGCTTTAAATACCTTGAAGAGTATTCTTCATCTGACACCGAAAGGGGCAAAAATATGCGCCGTGCAATTTGCGAAAAACTGCACCTGGGCTCGTTGGAGTTTCAGTCTTTGGACGGACTCCAAAAATCGATAGGAATTGATAAATGCAGTCTATGCACATATTGCTGGAACGGCAAGGAATAAGCTAAGGAGAAAAAATATGAATGAGTTTTCAAAATCGGACAGCTATAAGGCGGCAGGCGTTGATATAACAGCCGGATATAAAGCGGTTGAACTGATGAAGGAGCACATCGCAAAAACGCTGACATCGGGCGTCTGCTCCGATATAGGCGGTTTCGGCGGGCTTTTTGAACTCGATTTGGAAGGGATAAAAAAACCGGTTTTAGTAAGCGGTACCGACGGAGTAGGCACAAAATTAAAGCTTGCATTTTTGCTTGATAAACACGATACCGTTGGTATCGACTGTGTTGCGATGTGCGTGAATGACATAATTTGCAGCGGCGCAAAACCGCTTTTTTTCCTTGACTATATCGCCTGCGGCAAAAATGTGCCGCAAAAAATTGCCGATATAGTAAAGGGTGTAGCCGAAGGCTGTGTCGAGGCGGGCGCGGCTTTAATAGGCGGCGAAACGGCGGAAATGCCCGGTTTTTATCCCGAAGATGAGTACGATTTGGCAGGCTTTTCGGTAGGGGTTGTCGATAAAGAAAAGATTGTTGACAACAAAAAAATGGCAGAGGGCGATGTCATCATCGCACTCGGTTCAAGCGGAGTACATTCAAACGGTTTTTCGCTTGTACGAAAGGTTTTTGATGTTGAAAACAGCGATATTACCGCACCTGTTGCGGAACTTTCGGGAAAAAGCATAGGCGAAACGCTTTTGACGCCGACAAAAATTTATGTAAAGCCGATACTTGCATTGAATGAGGAAATCAAAGTCAAGGGAATTTCCCATATCACAGGCGGCGGATTTTATGAAAATATACCGAGAAGTATCCCTGACGGTTTGGGAGCGGTAATTGATAAAAACAGCGTAAAAGTACTGCCGATTTTTGATTTGATTGCGAAAAAAGGGAAAATTCGGGAGCGCGAAATGTTCAATACCTTTAATATGGGTGTCGGAATGAGCGTAACAGTGGATAAAAATGACGCCGAAAGGGCAGTGGAAATACTTTGCCAAAACGGCGCAGACGCATATATAATAGGCAAAATCGAGAAAACGGAAGAAAAAATAAGGATAGTATAAAAAACGGAGGAGCGCGTTATGAAGGATACCGTAAATGTTGCGGTGCTGGTATCGGGCGGAGGCACAAATCTTCAAGCGATAATTGACGCCCAAAAAAGCGGAATTATAAAAAGCGCAAAAGTTCAGATTGTAATATCGGGAAATCCCGATGCGTATGCGATAAAGCGCGCAGAAAAAAACGGGATACCTTTTAAAGTGATTTCCAAAAAGGAATACGGCGCAAAAACCGAGGCGCAAATCATAGAAGCTTTAAAGGAGTATGATATTGACTTCATAGTGCTTGCGGGTTATATGTCCATTTTGAGCGAGGACTTTACAAATCGGTTCCCGAAAAGAATAATCAATGTTCATCCCTCCTTGATACCCGCATTTTGCGGAGAAGGCTTTTACGGGCTGAAAGTGCATCGGGAGGCGCTTAAAAGGGGCGTAAAAGTCACGGGCGCAACGGTGCATTTTGTGAACGAAATAGCGGACGGTGGCGAGATAATCGCGCAAAAAGCGGTCAGGGTATTAAAAAACGATACCCCCGAGCGCCTTCAAAAAAGGGTAATGCGGCTTGCGGAAT
>CAJOPD010000073.1 GCA_905236685.1 uncultured Clostridia bacterium | reverse complement strand
TGCGTTCATTTGGGCGTTGAAAATATCCATAAGGTCGGCGCTATCGGAAAAGCGGGCTACGGCTGGGAAGTAAAAATCGTTGACGAAAACAGAAATACCGTAGCGCAGGGCGAGGTCGGCGAGCTTGCCGTAAAAGGCCCCGGCGTTATGACCTGCTATTATAAAGACGAAAAGGCAACAGCCGAAGTATTAAAGGACGGCTGGCTCTTTACCGGCGATATGGCTATGGAGGACGAGGACGGATTTATCTTCTTGGTTGACCGCAAAAAAGATGTAATCATCACGGGCGGAGAAAACCTCTACCCCGTTCAGATAGAGGATTTCCTCCGTAAAAACAACAAGATAAAAGATGTTGCAGTTATCGGCTTGCCCGACAGCCGTCTCGGCGAAATTGCCGCGGCGATAGTCGAGTTAAAGCCCGAGGAAACAATGACGGAGGAGGAGCTTAACGATTTCTGCCTCGAACTGCCGAGATACAAGCGCCCCAAAAAGATAATCTTTGCAGATGTGCCGAGAAATCCGACAGGTAAAATCGAAAAGCCCAAGCTCCGCGAGATGTACGGTGCGAAATCGGTTGTGGCGCACGAAAACGAAATTGACAAATAGGAGAGATTTTATATGAAAAAACTGCTTTTGGGTAATGCCGCCGTTGCGCAGGGCGCATATGAGGCGGGCGTCAGAGTTGTCGCCTCCTATCCCGGCACTCCCAGTACCGAAATAACCGAAAATATTGTTAAATATGATGAAATATATGCCGAATGGTCGCCCAACGAAAAGGTCGCAGCGGAGGTCGCAATAGGCGCGTCGATCGGCGGTGCGCGGGCTATGTCCTGTATGAAACATGTGGGACTTAATGTTATGGCAGACCCTGTGTTTACCGTTTCATATACCGGTGTAAACGGCGGACTTTTGTTCTGTGTTGCCGACGACCCCGGTATGCACTCTTCCCAGAACGAGCAGGATTCCCGTCATTACGCGAAGGCGTCAAAGACCGCGATGTTAGAGCCTTCCGACTCACAGGAATGTAAGGATTTTACGCGCCGTGCGTTTGAGCTTTCGGAGGAATTTGACACGCCGTTTTTCCTGCGCCTTTCAACCAGGGTATCGCACTCCCAAAGCTTAGTGGAGCTGGGCGAACGGAAAAATGATGAGTTAAAGCCGTACGAGAAAAATGTTGCAAAATATGTTATGGTACCCGCAAATGCGGTTAAACGGCATATTGCCGTGGAAGAACGGGCAAAAAAACTTGCCGATTTTGCGGAAAACTGTGAGTTTAACAAGGTTGAGGACAACGGCTCAAAAATCGGCGTTATAACCGCAGGCATTTCATATATGTATGCAAAGGAAGCGCTTGGCGACAAGGTTAACTATTTAAAGCTCGGTATGGTCTATCCCCTTCCCGAAAAACTGATACTTGACTTCGCAAAGACGGTTGACAAACTTTATGTAATAGAAGAACTTGACCCGTTCATTGAGGAGCATTGTAAGGCATTAGGCATAGAAGTTATCGGAAAGGACGCCTTTACAATGCTCGGCGAATACACTCCCGCTATGATAAAAAAGGCGGTTTTGGGCGAAAATGCACCAAGTTTTGCTGAAATTGCCGAAACAATTCCGCAAAGACCGCCCGTTTTATGCCCCGGCTGTCCCCACAGAGCGACATTCTTTGTTTTGAAAAAGCTCGGACTTGTCGTTTCGGGCGACATCGGCTGTTACACGCTCGGCGCGGCGGCTCCGCTTTCAAGCGTTGATACGACAATATGTATGGGCGCGTCCGTTTCGGCGGCGCTCGGTATGGCAAAGGCAAGAGGCGCAGAGTTTAACAAAAAGCTGGTTTCGGTAATAGGCGACTCGACTTTTATTCATTCGGGAATTACAGGTCTTATCGATATTGTATATAACAAAGGCGCAAACACGGTTATTATCCTTGACAATTCAATAACAGGTATGACGGGACATCAGGATAATCCCACAACGGGCTACACGATACGCGGCGAGGAAACAAAGCAGGTTGACCTTTTGGCGCTTTGCAAGGCGGTAGGCATAGAAAATGTCGTTATTGCCGACCCCTTTGACCTCAAAAACTTTGAAAAGGTTGTAAGGCAAGAGGTTGAGCGCGACACGCCTTCGGTAATAATTGCCCAGCGCCCCTGCGCACTTTTAAAAAGGGTAAAATATACTGGCCATTGCAAAGTCACCGATAAGTGCAAAAAATGCAAAATGTGTATGAAGCTCGGCTGTCCCGCAATATCCGAGGGGTCAGACGGCAGCGTGAAAATAGACTTAACTCAATGCAACGGCTGCGGACTTTGCGTGAATGTCTGTCCGTTTGATGCCATAGTTAAGGAGGACTGATTGCTATGAATAAAAATGTAATGATTGTAGGCGTTGGCGGACAGGGAACTCTGCTTGCCAGCAGAATTTTAGGCAATACAGTAATAAATGAAGGTTTTGATGTAAAGGTTTCCGAGGTTCACGGTATGAGCCAGCGCGGCGGAAGCGTTGTAACCTATGTCAGGTACGGAGATAAGGTCTTTTCGCC
>CAJOPD010000072.1 GCA_905236685.1 uncultured Clostridia bacterium | reverse complement strand
GTGCTTGCTGATAATGCCAATGCGATAACAGCGGAAATTACTCTTTTGAAATTTTTCATAATTTCAAATCCTCCCTTTTTCTATTTTGAAAGGGTGTATTCTGTATTCCGAGTGCACCCTTTCTCTCTCACATCGGAACTATGTGCGCCAAAGCGATACGCCTTGACTATGCATTGATTTTAACACCGAAAATTCGGTCTGTCAATGCTATTTTTGCAGTTGTAACATAACTGTAAAATAGCTGTCAAAGAAGAATATCTGTGTAAATTTCCTGCAAACTTGCAGAAATATTACGAAATATCCCTTTCACGCTACCCACACTATATACAACTTTACCTCGAAATTTTACACCTATGACATACTTTTGTCAAGGTTTTTGCGCAATAATCGGCATTTTTTTCCTTTTGAGGCATTTTTTTGCGCGTTTTTTATGAATTTTGCCAAATTTTTCTTTTGAAAAATGAGTTTTTTCCTATTATATATGTTTATTTTCCGATACTGTATTGATTTTAAAAGGGAAATATTGTATAATATGTGCAATATCTATGTGATTTTGGAAAGGATTGGTCCTGTTTTATGTTCGACAAGCTGAAATCTCTCGAAAAAAGATTTGAAGAGGTAAACCGCAGGTTAGCAGAGCCTGATATTATAAATGACCAAAAGGCTTTTAAAGAGCTTTGCAAGGAAAGCTCCGACCTTTCGGAAATTGTGGAAAAGTACCGTGAATACAAAAAGGCAAAGGAAACGGTATCAGAGTGCAAGGAAATCTTGCAAGGCGGCGACAAGGAGCTTATCGAGCTTGCAAAAGCCGAACTTTCAGACGCCGAAGCCGCAGTCGCCGATATTTCCGAAAAGCTTAAAATTCTCCTTCTTCCCAAGGACCCGAATGATGAGAAGAATGTTATTATCGAAATCCGCGGCGGCACGGGCGGCGAGGAGGCGGCGCTTTTTGCCGCAGACCTTTTCCGTATGTATAGTATGTATGCCGAAAGCAAGGACTGGAAGATAGAAATTCTGTCCTCCAACGCTACCGACATAGGCGGCTACAAGGAAGTGACCTTTTCGGTAAACGGCGCGGGGGCATATTCACGGTTTAAATTTGAAAGCGGCGTGCACCGCGTTCAGCGAGTGCCCACCACGGAATCGCAGGGGCGTATTCAGACCTCCGCCGCAACCGTTGCGGTGCTTCCCGAGGTGGAGGAGGTCGAGGTGGACATTAACCCGAACGATTTGCGGATTGATGTTTTCCGCGCAGGCGGTCCCGGCGGACAATGCGTAAACACTACCGATTCCGCCGTCCGCATAACACATATCCCGACGGGAATTGTCGTTTCCTGCCAGGACGAAAAATCGCAGTTTAAGAACAAGGACAAGGCGATGAAGATTTTACGCTCACGCATTTTTGAGGTTATGGAGGCGGAACGCAACTCGCAGATTGCGGACGAGCGCAAGTCACAAATAGGTTCGGGCGACCGCAGCGAGCGCATACGCACCTACAATTACCCGCAAAGCCGCGTGACCGACCACAGAATAAATCTTACATTATATAAATTGGAACAAATTTTAAACGGCGCACTTGACGAACTGATTGACGCTTTGATTACCGCTGACCAAACCGCCAAAATGGCAGGCGAAAATGAATAAAAAACTTTTTGAAAGGACTGATTTTATGTCGAACACAAGAGGATTTGAAATCCCGCACTACCGCGACCTGAAAGAAATGCTTTTGAAGAACGCCGAAAGGTTTTCCGACGAGCTTGCATTTCACTATTTTTTAAAGGACAAAAAGGAAACCGTTTCCTTTGCAAAAACCGCGGAGGACGCTTTTGCGCTTGCAAGCTATTTTGCGGGGCTTGGACTTTCGGACGCGCGGATTGCGCTTTACGCCGAAAACAGTTATGAATGGATAATCACATATTTTGCGGCGGTTATTTCAAACAATGTAATCGTTCCGCTTGACAAGGAGTTAAAGCCCGCCGAGGCCGCCAAGCTTTTTGACGCCTGTGGCGCTGAAACGCTTATATATTCTTCCAAAAAGGCGGAGCTTGCCGAGATTTTACAGGACAAATTAAAGCACAGCCTTTGCCTCGACAATTTTAAAGAGGCGCTGGAAAAAGGAAAGGCGCAGGCAAAGGAAACAAAAATCGAGGAGATTGAGCTTGACCTTGAAAAACCCTGCATTTTTATCTTTACATCAGGCACGACGGGCGTTCCGAAATGCGCTATGCTCTGTCAGCGAAACATAATGTCCGATATGATTTTATCGATTGAGTCGTTAAAATTTCCCAAAGGCACCGTTTGCGTTCTGCCTTTAAACCACACCTTCGGTATGATGGCGTGCGTTCTTTGTCAATTCTACTGCGGATACCCCGTTTTTATAAACGGCGGCTTAAAATACATTCTCCGCGATATTAACGAGGCAAAGCCTGGGCATATTTCCGTTGTTCCGCTGTTTGTGGAAAGCTTTTACAAGTCTATCTGGAAAAATGCCAAAAAATCAGGCAAGGATAAGCTCCTTAAAAAGATGATTAAGGTGAGCAACGGTCTGAGAAAGGTCGGCATCGACCTGCGCCGTAAATTCTTTAAGTCGGTAATTGACGCCTTCGGCGGTAATCTTGAAATGATTATCACGGGCGGCGCCCCTATACCCGACGAGCTTATTCTGGGATTTGACGATTTGGGCATAAAAGTCGTTAACGGTTTCGGAATTACCGAATGTTCGCCTATCGTTTCGCTCAGCCTTTTGGAAGGCAACAAGCTCGGAAGTATCGGAAAGCCTATTAAAAATGTTGAAATGAAGGTTATCAATAAGAACGAGGACGGCGAGGGCGAGCTTTGCGTTAAGGGCGACATAGTTATGCTCGGCTACTACAACAATCCCGAGGCCACCGCCGCTGTTTTTGAGGACGGCTGGTTCCTGACGGGCGATTTTGGCAGAATTGACGAGGACGGGTTCGTTTTCATCACAGGACGGAAGAAAAACATTATTATTCTTGAAAACGGCAAAAATGTCTATCCCGAGGAACTGGAATATTTGATAGGAAGAATTGAAGGCGTTACCGAGGTTTTGGTTTATGCCGAGGACGGCTTTATTACCGCCGAGATTTACGCCGAGGATATGTCTTTTAAAGACAGCATTTCCTCCGCAATCAAAAACGAGCTGAATGCGTCTGTTGCGCAGTACAAGCAGGTCCACAAAATCAAGTTCCGTGACAGCGAATTTGAAAAGACAACAACAAAGAAAATCAAGAGATAGAAAAAAAGACCGCGCTCCGCGGTCTTTTTTTGCTATCCAAAATATTTTCTGTCAAGATTTCTGTATTGAATTGCCTCCGCTATATGCTCCGCCTTTATGTCCTGCTCGCCCGCAAGGTCGGCAATCGTTCTTGCAACCTTCAAAATCCTTGAATGTGCCCTTGCGGAAAGCCCCATTCTCTCAAACGCCATTTTTAAAATGTTGTTTGCTTCATCATCTATGCCGCAAAACTCCGAAAGCATACCCGCCGAAAGCTGTGAGTTAGAATATATTTTATATCCCGCATATCTTTTTCGCTGGATTTGCCGTGCATTATTCACACGCTCCTTGATTTTCGATGAAGGCTCGCTTTTTTCCCTGCCTGCCAAATCGTCATATTCAACATTTCCTACCTCTACCTGAATATCTATTCTGTCCAAAAGCGGACCCGAAATTTTTGCACGGTATTGGTTTATCTGATTAGGCGTGCAGGTGCATTGTCTTTTCGTGTCACCCAAAAATCCGCATTTGCACGGGTTCATACTTGCAATAAGCATAAGATTGCAAGGGTATGTAAGCGTTGCATTTACTCTTGAAATGGTCACCCTGCCGTCCTCTAACGGCTGGCGCATTACTTCTAACGCCTCTCTTTTGAATTCAGGCAGTTCGTCCAGAAACAGCACGCCGTTATGTGCAAGGGAAAGTTCCCCCGGCTTTGGCACCGTTCCGCCGCCCGAAAGTCCCACCGTGGAAATGGTATGATGCGGATTTCTGAACGGTCTGCCTGTTATAAGCGGCACATCTTTATTAAGCGTTCCCGCTATCGAGTGTATTTTTGAAACTTCAAGTGCCTCCTCAAAGGACAAATCGGGAAGGATTGAGGGCATACGCTGAGCAAGCATTGTTTTTCCCGTTCCGGGAGGTCCGATTAAAAGCACATTATGATTTCCCGCAGCGGCAATTTCCAGCGCTCTTTTCGCACTTTCCTGACCCTTTACATCGCAAAAGTCAAGCAGGGTATCATTCGCGCTGCTTATATCCTCAAAGCGCTCATTTTCGTAAGGCTTGATTTGTTCTTCGCCCCTTAAATGCGCAAAAAGCTCCGAGAGCCTGCTGACAGGGTATATATTCGCATTTTCCACAACAGCCGCTTCACGCGCCGCCGATTCGGGAACATAAAAATCTCTGTATCCCCTTTCAAACATCGCAATAACCATAGGGAGTATGCCCGAAATATGATTTACGCTTCCGTCAAGCGACAGCTCGCCCATAAAAACCGTATTTCCCGGCGGTGCGGGTATTTGTCCCGTTGCCGCCGTTACAGCAACGGCAATAGGAAGGTCGTATCCCGCGCCCTCTTTGCGCATAGCCGCGGGCGCCATATTGACAATCAGCTTTTTTGACGGAAAAAGATAGCCCGAATTTTTTATTCCCGAGCGCACACGCTCTCTTGCTTCCTTTACCGCCGCATCTCCCAAACCGACAATTTCAAAACACGGCAGTCCGCCCGTTATATCGACTTCCACGCTCACGGCAAAGCCGTCAATTCCTATAAGTCCGACAGAGTTTACTTTTGCAAGCATACCTTTCTCCTTATTTTTTCTTCCAGCCTTCTATTTTGCTGTTTTGTATTGCTGTAAACATTCGCTTTTTAAGCCCCGCGTTTACCGATTTGTCAAGGAATTTGATGATTTCCTTCATATCCTGCCTTTTTGTGTTGCTGTCTGCGGGGCACAGACTTTTTTCAACAGGCAGTTCCAGGCGCTTTGCCACGCTTTTTATATCACATTCCCGCACATATATGAGCGGTCTTATTGAATAAAGGTTTGTCCTGTCAAGGTATGTTACGGGCGAAAAGCAGTTTATTCTGCCCTCATATAAAAGGCTCAGCATAAATGTTTCCAAAACATCATCATTATGATGCCCGAGCGCCACCTTGTTACAGCCCTCATCTATGGCTAAGTCGTTAAGCGCGCCCCTCCGCAGCTTTGAACAGAGCGAGCACGGGTTTTCCTCCTGTCTGTAATCAAACACTACTTCCTTTATATTGGTATATTTCACCGTATAAGAAACGCCGAGTTCCTCACAGTATTTTTTTATTTTCGACCAGTCGGAATTATATCCCATATCAAGCGTCAGCGCTTTAACTTCAAACTTTTTCGGATAAAACCGCGAAAGCTGTGCGAGCGCGCCCAAAAGGACAAGGCTGTCCTTTCCGCCCGAAACGCCGACCGCAATCCTGTCGCCCTCGGCTATCATATCATAGTCTTCAACAGCCTTCCTTACCCTGCTTACAATTTTTTTCATATCAGATTTCCTTAAATGCGGATATATTTTTCATAAGATAATCAATGCCCGAAATTACGGTAATTATTGCCGAAATCCAGACAAGAATTTGCGTTATCAGTATTCCCGTTTTCTCGGGACATACGGGGTACATCAAAAGAAACGCCGCAATCAGCGAAACCATTTGGAAAACGGTTTTCAGCTTGCCCCACAAAGATGCGGCAATAACAGTTCCGTTGCCTGCCGCTACGAGCCGCACGCCCGACACCATATATTCCCTCGTCAAAATCAGCATAACCGCCCAGACCGACGCTCTGCCCATAGCCAAAAGCCCGAGATATGCGGCTGTTGTCAACACCTTATCGGCAAGGGGGTCCATAAATTTCCCAAAATTTGTTATAAGCCTGTTTTTTCTTGCAAGATACCCGTCAAGCGTATCGGTGATTGACGCTATCACAAAAACTGCAAGCGAAGCCGTTATATATGCAGTATTTTTTGGGATTGCTATCATAAACGCCAGAAAAATCGGCACCAAAATCACTCTTAATACCGTCAATTTGTTGGGTGTGTTCATACCTATTCCTCCAATAGTCTTCCGACAAGGTCATACTCGTCCGCGTCCAAAATTTCTACCTTTACAAATGCGCCGATTTCCACCTCGTCCTCCGCCGCAAAATATACCTTTCCGTCAACATCTATGCTGTCCGCGCGGCTTCTTCCGAAATACATAAAGTTTTCGCCGTCATAGCCCTCGCAAAGAACCTCCTGTACGCTCCCGATTTTTTCCTTGTTCTTTTCAAGCGAAATCCTTTGCTGAACTTCCATAAGCTCGTTTTTTCTCCGTTCCTTTTCGCCGTCGTCAATCTGACCCGAAAAATCGCCCGCGGGCGTGCCCTCCTCCTTGGAATAAGCAAATACGCCCATTCTGTCAAATTTGACTTCCTTTATAAAGCTTTTAAGCTCGGCAAATTGCTCCTCGGTTTCTGCGGGAAATCCCGCTATTATAGATGTTCTTATCGTTACATCAGGGATATTCTCCCTTATATCCTTTATACGCTTTTCAATCTGGCGGCGGTTTGTGCGGCGCGCCATACGCCTCAAAACATCATCATTTATATGCTGAATGGGCATATCGATATACGGGCATATCTTCTCATTTTTCGCCATAACGGCGATAAGCTCATCTGTTATAGCCTCTGTATAAAAATAATGCAGTCTTATCCAATGAATTCCTTCTATTTCGCAAAGCTCCTCCAAAAGCTCCGAAAGCGCGGGCTTTTTATAAAGGTCAATCCCGTACCTTGTCGTGTCCTGCGCTATCAGTATGAGCTCCTTTACACCGTTTTCCGAGAGCCTTTTTGCCTCCTCTGTAATGTCCTCTTTCCTGCGGCTTTTATAACGCCCCCTTATTTTCGGAATTGCGCAGTAGGTGCAGTTATTGTCACAGCCGTCCGCAATTTTTAAGTATGCTGTATAAAAGGGCGTGGATAACATTCTCGGCAGATTTTCGGGAAGGGTATAGTTTTGATGCCCGAAAAGGCAGATTTTTTCACCCTTCTCGCTTCTTTTGATGATTTCATCAATCCTGTCAAAATCGCCCGTCCCGACAATTGCGTCAAGCTCGGGGATTTCCTTTTCCATTTCGGCATTGTACCGCTCCGCAAGACAGCCTGTCGCTATTAAAAGACGGCATTTTCCGCTTTT
Source organism: uncultured Clostridia bacterium (assembly GCA_905236685.1). GTDB lineage: Bacteria > Bacillota > Clostridia > UBA1381 > UBA1381 > UBA1738. The sequence continues at coordinate 8,322 of CAJOPD010000072.1, read as the reverse complement.
TTTATATTCCGCCATCTCAAAAATTGCGTCTATTGACTCCTCTTTTGCAGGCGTTATAAAACCGCAGGTGTTTACGATTATAGCTTCCGCGTCCTTCGGCTCAGTCACTATTTTATGTCCCTTTTCGGCAAGTATGCCGAGCATTATTTCCGCGTCTGTCTGGTTCTTGGCACAGCCAAGCGACACCATACCTATTTTCATTCCTCTGACCCTTTTTCCTTTATTTTCTCAATGCACGCCTTTATATCGTCAAATTCATAGCCGCGATAAGCAAAATATCTTATCGCTCTGTCAATGCTTTTTTGCTCAAAATTCCCGCCAAGTTTTCGCTCAACAAGAGGCAAAAGCATATCCGTCTCTTCCCCGCAAAGCTCGGAAAGCGCACTTTCAATATATTCCGCGGCTATGCCCCTTTTTTTTAGTTCCTGATAAATCCGTTTTTGTCCGTATTTTTTAAGGTTCTGCAAGTCTTTGGCAAGGTGTTCGGCGTATTCTTCATCATTAACAAAGCCGTATTCCTTCACAAAATCCAGCACATACGGCAAATCCTCCCGCTTTGCGCCAGCCAAAATCAATTTGTCCGCAAGCTCTTTTTCGGAGTGCGAGCGAAACGCCAAAAGCCTTAGCGCCTTTTCCTTTGCCTGATTTTTTGTAAGTTCTTTTTTTATCATAATCTGAAATAGTCAAACAACTGCCCGAAATCAACCGACGCAATTGTTCTGTTTTCGTATTTTTGAAATATATTGTGGTACCCCTGCTGTATCTGTTCCGAGTTTATGCCGTATTTTATCGACATATACGCTTCCAGATATGCGGACAGGTGGTCACAGCCTCTTATAAGTTCGCCGTCAATCGCGGAAAATTTATCCTCGTTATACTTTTCGTTTATCTCGTTTGAGGAAACCTTTAAAAGCTTTCCGTCAACAGATATTTTTGAGGTAAACTCGTCCTGAATAAAAAATTCGAGTTCTTTTTGCACATTTTCGGGCACAAGCGGATAGATTTCCTTCTTCATCTGCTCGCCCTCGATGTCCTTTATGATGCCGTCAAGCCCCTCGACAGAGGACTTTATCGGCGAAACTATGTCTCGGGTTAAAACCTCGGGGATATCGTGAAAAAGTCCGCCCAAAAAATTGTTTACCAGACGCTTTTTGCACGCACCGCATTCCAAAGAGGTGAAATAGGACATTATCGCAACAACCAGCATATGCCCCATAACCGATGTCTGCGGCATTCTTACCGCTCTTGACCACCGCTGCTGATACCGCAGTTTTCCCATAAGGGACAGGAATTTTTGCAAATTTAAGTTGGCGGCAAATTTTGAAAAGCCGTCAAAGGTGTTACATTCGGAAAGTCCCTTTTCCACGCCGTCTTTTACCTGTTCTATATCGTATGTGGTGCGGTTTAGGGGATAGATTACCTCAAATTCCCAGTGGGTTGCGTAATAATGCGCCGCCTTCAAAATCCGCTTTTCCTTTTCGGCATACTCACTGTCGGTGAAATACCTGCGCATTTTATCATAAAAACCGCCCTTTAAATCGAGGGTTTTCGCCTTCAAGCCTTCCAAAACCCATTCGTTTATCTGCGGACCCTTTTCCTTCATCAGCTGATGATAGACGGGAGGCTTTATATCGGTCAGCATAATGCGGTGCAAAAACTCAAATATACCGCCCTCTATCAAAAGAAGCGGGTCATAATTGCCTTCGCCCTCGCATTTTCCCAGAATATACGCATAAACCATTTTATGTGCCTGCTTATCAAGCTCGGAAAATCCGTTGTGCGGTCTTATATGGTCATTCCAGCGCTGTATTGACGCCGCGTCGTGTATCAGGGAAATTAAAGATTTTCTTATCATTTTATCGCCTCCGCCATAAGTTTACGGTCTGCGTTTATTATACCACAAAATTCCTTTAAAGGTCAATAGTTATTATGCGCTTGTCTTTTTTTGAAAGTTACCCTCTGCAAAAGACAATATTGATGACACAAATTTTATATCCGCACATATTCTATTAACAGGGGCTAACCCATAATTCATTGAAAGGAAGTTTGTATATGAACGAAAAAGCTTGTGGAACCGGAAACGGTGGCTTTAAAGAGGCCGTTTGCATACATACCGATAAGGTCTATGACAGTTGCAGAGATAAGGACTGCTTGGAAAATATACGGGTTTATCTTACGGCGGACGGTCAATGCGTAGTTGACAGAGCCATAAATGTAAAATGCACAAAAGCAGAAATTATATGGGTGTTTTCCGATATAGAGCCTGTGCCGTTTAACCGCGGTTTTTATTCGGTTGACCTGAAATATTTCTTCAAAATAACTCTTGCCGTATTTACGGGGCTTTCTAGACCTACCGAAGTTGAAGGTCTTGCTACCTTTGACAAAAAGGTTATCCTTTTCGGCAGCGAAGGAAACGCAAAAGTTTTCGCGTCAAAATATAAGCAGGACGCTTTTGACCCGCAGATGTGGAAAAAAACAAATATGCCCAGCGCTGTTGTTGAGGTCGTTGACCCGATAGCTTTGGGCGCCAAGGTTTTAGATGTAAAGGACGATTGCTGCTGCGATGACGACTTTGATTTGGCAAGCGTTCCCGAATCGGTAAGCCGCGTGTTTGACGATAACCTGATTTTAGGCGGCGAACAAAAACGCGTGTTTGTTTCCATCGGTATCTTCTCAATAATCCGCTTGGAGCGCAGAGTAATGCTTCTGATACCTGCATATGATTTCTGTATCCCGCAAAAAGAGTGTGTAGGCGCAACAGACGATAATCCCTGTGATTTGTTTGACAGAATTTCCTTCCCTGTTGACGAATTCTTCCCGCCCGAGCGAAGCAGCTTTGAGGACGATTTGGACGACACAAACGGCGGCTGCGGCTGCTAAAAACAAAAAAAAGCAGAAATGATTAAATCATTTCTGCTTTTTTTATTTAAAGTTTTATTCGTTCTTTGATTTGAAGAAGGACGGTACATTTACGCTGTCCATACCCTTTTTCAAAGTTCTTGAAAAGATGGCGTCGTCATCATTTACAGGAGAAAAGGAGGGCGTTCTTGAACCGAAATCGGTATTTTTCGGCATACCGGGGATAATCGGCTCTGATTTTACGCCTCTTTTGTTCTTTGCATTAAGACCGGTTGCTATCAAGGTAACCTTTATTTCGTCCTTCATATCCTCGTCAACGGCAGTACCTACAATTATCGTTGCGTCCTGCGAAACCATTTCACGAACGATTGAGGAAACCTCGCCCATATCAACAAGCGAGAACTCGGTTCCGCCCGTGATGTTTAAAAGCACATTATGCGCACCTGCTATGCTTGTTTCCAAAAGCGGAGATTCAATAGCAGACCTTACTGCGTCTTGTGCGGCATTTTCGCCCTTTCCGATGCCGATACCCATATGTGCAACGCCTGAATCACGCATAACCGTGCTTACATCGGCAAAGTCACAGCTTATGATACCGTTTTGCGCGATAACCTCAATAATACCTTCAACGCCCTGTCTTAATACCTCATCGGCAAGTCTGAACGAGTCGGTTATTGAAATCTTTTTATCTGCTGTTTTCAAAAGAAGGTCGTTTGGTATTGTAACAATTGCGTCAACATTTGCCGCCAGGCTTTCAATTCCCTGCTCGGCATTTTTTGCTCTTTGCGGACCTTCAAAGAAGAAGGGCTTTGTTACAACCGCAACGGTAAGTATTCCCATATCCTTAGCGAGCTTGGCAATAACGGGAGCCGCACCTGTTCCTGTTCCGCCGCCCATACCTGCTGTTATAAATACCATTTCGGTATTTTCCAAAAGCTCTTTTATTGCATTTTCCGTTTCCTCGGCAGCCTTTTGACCGATTTCCGGTTTTGCGCCTGCGCCCAGACCTTGCGTAAGTCTTGCACCTATTTGGAGTGCAATTGGGGCTTTGACAGTTTTCAGCTGCTGCAAATCTGTATTTACGGCGATAAACTCCGCCTTTGCAACATTCGCTTCAATCATACGGTCAACCGCATTATTTCCGCCGCCGCCGACGCCTATAACTTTTATTCTTGCACCTTCTGTCGGCTGTGTAACAGTCTTTTCGACAGTACGCTCTATATTGTTATCCATAACTGTCCTCCTTAGTTCATCATCTTACAAATATACACTTTTATTTTACTATGTTTTTTTTCTTTTTTCAATAGTTATTTTATTTTTTTTTGAAAAAACCTGTTTTTTGTTTGGCTAAGGTGTGTATATCGCCTTGCCCGTGGTCGAAAGATTTATGGTTCCGCGTGAATTTTCGGTAAGTTTGTTGGAATTTACCGCTTCCTTGAAAAGCGCCAGCTTACGCTGAAAATCTATATGCGTTCCGCAGATTACATCTAATCTGCTTTGATAGTTAAAGGTGATATTTGTCATATCGGCAAAGGACATAACGGTAATATCCTTCAATATCCCCGCCTTATCCATATTTTCTATGCAAAGCATAACCGTTTTCTGCAATTCGGCGTCCTTAAAGGCTACCGCCTCGCCCACCTTTGCAGAAGATATCGTAACTCCTTCCATTACCGGCACGCCCTCAACCTTTTCCGCAGTTTGCTCCAAAACCTTGCCCGGCTTGTCCACCACAACAAACGCGCCGGCATATTCTGCCTGAAAAGCTGGCACACATTCCTTTATATCAATGACTATTGTCGGCGGAAATACCCTTTTTTTAACCGAAACCTTGTCCACATACGCAATTTTGCCAAGTCTGCTTTTTATTTTTCCCTTGCGGTAGGAAAAAAGATTTTTTCCCGCAATTTCGCCGACGGTGTTCGTTATTTCTTCGTTTGAAATACGGCTGTTTCCGACCGTTTCCACATTTTTTATATTAAATAGCGGAGTGAAAAACATAACGATAAGCACGGCAACAAGAGCAAGAAATGAAAAGAATGCAATTCTTCTCATTTTTTGCTCTCTTATGCGCTTTTTCCGTCTTTCGTCATGACGAGCCTGTATGCTTTTTTCGCCAGCCCGTTTTGCCATAACTCTCACTCTTTCCGTTTTATCTTGACGCCGCAGGGTGAAAGAATTTCCTCAACGGCTTCATATCCTCTGTCAATGTATTTTATATTCTCTATTTCGGTGGTTCCGTCCGCTGCCAAAGCCGCTACAATAAGCGCCGCTCCGCCTCTTAAATCGGGCGCCGTCACCTTCGCGCCTGTCAGCCTGCTTTTGCCTATTACCACGGCAACTCTGCCGTCCGCCTTTATGTCTGCGCCCATTCTCACAAGCTCCTCTATGTGTCTGAAACGGTTTTCAAAAATGTTTTCCACAAAAACACTTGAACCCTCGCATTGTGTCGAAAGCGCCATAAACGGCGATTGTATATCGGTCGGAAATCCGGGGTACGGCATAGTTTTAATCGTACCTATGCTTTTTAACTTTTTGGGCGATACAACCACAATTTTTTGTTTATCCTCATATATTTCCGCGCCCATATTTTTAAGCACGCTGAGCATTGCCCCCATATGCGCGCTCTCTGCGCCCTTTAATGCGACCGTTCCGCCCGAGACGACCGCACAGGCAAGGTATGTTGCAGAAACAATTCTGTCAGCTATAATTGTATGTGCCGCACCATAAAGCTTATGTACGCCTTCTATCGTTATCAAGTCGCTGCCCGCGCCTTTGATTTTTGCGCCCATTCTGTTCAAAAACCGCTCTAAATCAACAATTTCCGGCTCGCGCGCGGCATTTTCTATTGTGGTCACGCCCTCCGTCATACACGCTGTAAGCATTATATTTTCGGTAGCGCCTACGCTGGGGAAATCAAGATGTATGCTTGCCGGCTGAACTTTTTCCCGCACGCAGTGTATAAACCCGTGCGACTCGGTAATAGAAACGCCGAGCTTTTTAAGCGCCGACAGGTGTAAATCTATCGGTCTTATGCCGATTTCACAGCCGCCGGGCATTGAAATCTCAGCTCTTCCGCACCGCGCGATTATCGCTCCCAAAAATATTATGGACGAGCGCATCTGCCGCATAAGCTCGTCGGGTATCGTGTGCCCCGACAGGTGCGACGCATCGACTTCAATGCAGTCTTTTTCTGTATCAACTCTGCACCCCAAATTTTTGAGCACCTCAACGGTCATATCAACATCACTTATTTTGGGGCAGTTATAAATGACATTTTTCCCATCGCTCAAAACCGTTGCGGCAAGTATCGGCAAAACGGCATTTTTGGAGCCCTGAACGGTTATTTCGCCCTCCATTTTGCCGCCGCCCTCTATAATAAATCTGCTCACGAAAGCACCTCCAAAACACAGTTCTCATATTCCATAATATGAAAATTGTGCGGTTGTGTGCTTTCCTTACATATGCCATAACAAGTATTATAACCGAAATAATACTATTTGTCAAATTCCGCAAGAAAACGCCTGTCCTCCTCGGACAAATCCGCCTTACTGAGAAGGTCGGGACGCTTCCTTTTTGTGACTAAAAGCGATTGCTCACGCTTCCATTTTTCTATGTTTTTATGATGCCCCGATACCAGAATTTCGGGGATTTTACGCCCCATAAACTCCTGCGGGTGCGTATATTGCGGATATTCCAAAAGCCCTGCATAGTGGCTTTCGTCTCCGTATGATTTCTCGTTTGCCAAAACATCGGGAATCATACGGCTTACGGCATCTACCACCGCCATTGCGGGAATTTCTCCGCCCGTTAAAACAAAGTCGCCGATTGATATTTCCTCGTCAACTATCATATCCAAAACTCTCTGGTCAACGCCTTCATAATGTCCGCAAAGAAGTACGACTTCTTCCATTTTCGACAGCTCCTTTGCCTTTTCCTGATTGAAAACCGCGCCCTGCGGTGACAGATAAATCGTATGCGGCTTTTTTTCGCGCCCGCCCGCTATGCTCATATACGCGTCATATATGGGCTGAGGCGTCATCAACATTCCTCCGCCCCCGGAAAAAGGATAGTCGTCGGTTTTTCTGTGCTTGTTTTTTGAAAAGTCCCGGATATTTACAATATTCAGTTGGATAAGCCCTTTTTCTGCGGCTCTGCCTATAATGCTGTCGCCCAGCACAGCGGTAAACATATCGGGGAACAGCGTTAAAATATTAAATTTCATACTCAATCAAGCCCTTCGGGAATTTTTATGACAATTTTTTTGTTTTGGATATCCACCGATTTCACCACGCCGTCAATTATCGGAACAAGCAGGTTTTTTGCGTTTTCCCGCTTTATGTCATAGACATCGTTTGAGCCTGTGGAAAAAACATCGTACAAAACGCCTATTTTTTCGCCCGCCTCGGAAAAAACGGCGCAGTCTATGAGGTCGGCTATATAATAGACATTCTCGGGAAGCTCGGGAAGTTCCTCCTTCGGCACATAAAGCACCGCATTTTTATAGCCTTGCGCCTCCTCAATTGAGTTTATTTCGCAAAATTTTACTATTATGTTATTCTTTTGGTATTTTACGCCGTTTATTTCAAGCCTTTTTTCCGCTCCGCCGTGCTTTGTTAGGGCATATTTGAGGCTCTCAAAATCCTCGGGGAAATCGGTCCATACCGAAACCTTGACTTCGCCCTTTAAACCGTGTGTATTTATTATTTTTCCGATTTCCAAAAAATCCATTTTTATCCCTTTCAAAATTCCGTTTATATTAAAATAAGTGCCTTATGACACTCATTTTAACATAAACTATTGAACAATATCAACCGATACACGCTTGTTTTCAATGCTCGCGGCGGCTTTTACGACCGTTCTGATTGCCTTTGCTATCCTGCCCTGCTTGCCGATAACCTTGCCCATATCGCTGTCTGCTACACGAAGCTCCAAAGTCACCAAATCGCCGTCCTCAAATTCCGTCACGCTGACCTCATCGGGATATTCTACCAATGCTTTTGCAATGATTTCCAATACTTCTTTCATTTTCGGTCTCCTTTCACAAAACTAAGGCTGTATCTTACAGAATACCCTGCTTTTTCAAAAGAGCCTTTACGGTATCGGTAGGCTGTGCGCCGTTTGCAATCCACTTCTTAGCCATATCTGCGTCAATATTAACTGTTGCAGGGTCTGTAAGCGGATTGTATGTGCCGATTTCTTCAATAAATCTGCCGTCTCTCGGATACCTTCCGTCTGCTACAACAACTCTGTAAAAAGGAGCTTTTTTTGCGCCCATTCTTCTGAGCCTGATTTTTACTGCCATTTTTTTCACCTCCTGCAAAAAAAATTTTTGTATAAAAAATCCCGTATGAGATTTAATACCTTTTTCCGTGTTTTTTCATTTTTTTGAGCATTTTTGCCTGTTTTCCGCCCGAAAACTGTTTCATCATCTTATTCATCTGCTCAAACTGCTTTAAAAGC
>CAJOPD010000071.1 GCA_905236685.1 uncultured Clostridia bacterium | reverse complement strand
CCTTTTGCGACGGAATTATAAGCCCGTATTCAAGCTGACTACGCCCTGATAAATCCACAGCCGAAAGGATTAGCGCCTCGTCCATAGGCAGTATCATATTTCCGTAGCGGACAATCCCTTTTTTGTCGGAAAGCGCTTCGGAAAAAGCAGAGCCAAGCGCAATACCGATATCCTCAACGGTGTGGTGGTCGTCAACATCGGTGTCGCCCTTGCAGGTGAGGGTAATATCAAACCTTCCGTGCTTTGCAAAAAGCGTCAGCATATGGTTCAAAAAACCGCAGCCCGTATCAATACGGCTTTCGCCCGTTCCGTCCAGGCAGAGTTCTAACGAAATGTCCGTTTCAGCCGTTTTTCTTGTTATTTTTGCCCTTCTCATTTTCATACCTCCAATATATCCTTTATCGTTTTAATAAGTATTTCCATCTCTTTTTTACTGCCGATGGTAATCCTGTTAAAATCGCATATTTCCTTTTTTGAAAAGTGCCGCACCAAAACGCCTCTTTTTTTGAGTTCCTCATAAAGCGTTAAACCGCTTATCTTTTCGTGCCGTGCAAAAATGAAATTTGCGGCTGAATTTGTGACATAAAATCCCAGCTTTTCAAGCTCCGCCGCCGTATATTCACGGTTTTTGATTATCTTGTTGCAGTTTTCCTTTATCGTTAAATCATCTTTTAAAACGCCTATTCCCAAAGCTGCGGTAATGCTGTTCACATTGTACGGGTTTGTGGAATATTTGATTTTGTAAAGGTCGTCTATGAGCTCTTTGCTTCCTGAGCCGAAACCGAGCCTTGCACCTGCCATAGAACGCGATTTTGAAAAGGTTTGCGTGATAAGCAGATTATCGTATTTTTTTATAAGCGGAACACAGCTTTCTCCGCCGAAATCAATATACGCCTCGTCAATCACTACGACATTTTCGGGGTTTGATTTCACAATTTCCTCTATCTCGGAAACGGAGAGGGGGATACCGGTCGGCGCGTTCGGGTTTGCGATAAAAATGTTTTTGTTTATGCCGATATAGTCATTTATATCTATTCGGAAATCGTCTTTTAAGGGTATTTCCTCATACGGTATGCCGTTAATTTCCGCAAAAACCTTGTAAAACCCGTAGGTAATGTTCGGGAATACGGCGGTATGTTCCTTGTCGCAAAAAGCCATAAAGGCAAAGTTCAGTATTTCGTCCGAGCCGTTTGTCGCCAGCACCTCATCGGGCGATACGCCGAGCATATCCGCGATTTCGCGGTGCAAAGCGGTGCAGTCGGGGTCGGGATAAAGATTTGTTTTAAAAAGCGCCTCTTTTGCGTATTTTACGGCGTTTTCCGATAGGGAGAAGGGCGATTCGTTCGTGTTGAGCTTAACATATTTTGTGTCCTTCGGCTGTTCGCCCGCCGTATACGGAGTAAGTCCGTCATATTTTTTGCTGAAAAATCTGCTCATTAGCCATCAATCCTCAATTCGTATCACCGCACTTTTTGCGTGGGCGGTAAGCCCTTCCTTTTGTGCAAAGAATTCGACATCTTTTGCCACCTTTTCAAGTGCGTCCTTTGTGTAGTAAGTGTATTGCATTTTCTTTATAAAATCGTCTACCGACAGGGGACTGGAAAATCTTGCTGTTCCGCTTGTGGGAAGTGTGTGATTTGCCCCCGCAAAATAATCGCCCAAAGCTTCGGGGCAGTTTTTGCCCATAAAAACCGAGCCTGCGTGGCGTATTTTGTCAAGATAATCAAAGGGATTGTCTACCGAAATTTCCAAATGCTCGGGCGCAATCTCGTTGGCAATATCTATCGCCTCGGAAAGATTTTCGCATACGATAATTTTTCCGTTGTTTTCAATTGACGCCTCTGCGATTTCCCTGCGTTCGAGACTTTTTAACTGCCTGTCGATTTCATCGCGCACGCTGTTTGCAAGATTTATGCTGTCGGTAACCAAAACAGCGCTTGCAAGCCTGTCGTGTTCTGCCTGTGACAGCATATCTGCGGCAAGATGGCGCGGGTCTGATGTGCCGTCCGACACTATCAAAATTTCGCTCGGTCCTGCAATCATATCAATCGCAACCTTGCCGAAAACCTGCTTTTTCGCCTCTGCCACAAAGGCATTTCCGGGACCTACGATTTTGTCAACCTTGGGAACGGATTGCGTGCCGTATGCAAGTGCGGCAACCGCCTGTGCACCGCCCACTTTAAATATGCGCGTTACGCCTGCAACCTTTGCCGCCGCCAAAATTGCGGGATTAACCTTGCCGTCTTTATCAGGGGGTGTGGTAATCACTATTTCCTTACAGCCTGCGATTTTCGCGGGTATCGCATTCATCAGAACACTTGAAGGATATGCGGCGGTACCGCCCGGAACATAAAGTCCCACTCTGTCAAGCGGAATGATTTTTTGCCCCATCACAACGCCGTTTTCGTCATTTATGATAAAGCTGTTCCTGAGCTGTTTTCTGTGGAATTTCTCAATGTTGAAAGCCGCCTTTTTCAGTATTTCAATAAATTCGGGCTCGATTTCGGACATCGCCTCGTCAAACTCCGATTGAGATACCTCAATATTTGCAAGGCGCACCTTGTCAAACTTTTCGCAGTAGTCCAAAACCGCCTTGTCGCCGCCCGTTTTTACGGCGGTGATTATGTCCGAAACGGTTTTTTCAACATCAAATTCAGGAGTAACTCTTGCGAATATATCCTTTTTGTCAATTTTGCCGAGTTCCATTATCTTAATCATATCATTAAAAATCCTTTTCAAATTTATTGCTGCTTTGCAAGCCGTGAAACAAGCTCATTTATGACCGTATCATTAAATTTGTAGCTTGATTTGTTGGCAATAAGCCTTGCGCTTATGGGAAAGATGGTGTTTATAACCTTTAAGTTGTTGGCTTTAAGGGTGCTGCCTGTTTCCACAATATCCACTATTACATCGGAAAGATTTAAAAGCGGAGCAAGCTCAATTGAGCCGTTAAGATGTATAATATCAATATCGCGCCCAATCGATGAGTAATACCGCTTTGCAATATTGCTGAATTTTGTGGCAACGCGCAGGGTTTTCTGCGGATTATCCCGAAAGCCCGCGATTGACGCAACCGCCATATTGCAGTTACCGATATTAAGGTCAAAAAGTTCATAAACATCGGGCTCATATTCAAGCAGGATATCCTTGCCTGCAACGCCGATATCCGCCGCGCCGCGCTCAACATAGATGGCGACATCTGACGGTTTTACCCAAAAGTAGCGTATGCCCTTTTCGGCGTTTTCAAATATCAGCTTTCGGCTCTTTTCCGTGACTTCTGGGCACTCAAACCCTGCCTTTTCAAATAATGAATACACATTTTCGCCGAGCCTTCCTTTCGGAAGAGCTATATTAAGCATTGTTTTCAAGAATTTCAGCACCACCTTTTGACAGCTTCACTACCTGTTTAAACCGTGAATTTTCAGGAAGAATTCTCTGCGCCGTCACACTTTTTCCGTTTTTAGAGAAACGCTTTACCGCCTCATTTACGGCGTCTATATCGGTATTTTCGTCATATAGAATAACGGTGTCCGCGTCGTATGCCTGCGAGTTTTCGTCCAAAATCTCCAACATATCAAGATAAATCGCAAATCCGATTGCCTGCTCATTTCGTTTCATTTTTTTCATAAGCCTGTCATACTGTCCGCCCGATAAAACGCTCGACGGTATGCCGTTTATAAAGCCTTTAAATACAAAACCGTTGTAGTATTTCATATCGCTTATGATGGAAAAATCAATGCGCACCTTGCCCTTGTAGCCGCTTTTTTCAAGAGCCGTCAGGATTTTAATAAGCTGCGTGACTTCTTTTGTACAGGATAGGGAGTTCAAAAATGGCAAAACCTTGTCCAAGCTTCCGTAGGTCGCGTTCAGCTCCTTGACCTTTGACAAGTCAATATTTTCTCTCTTTTCTATCGCACAAAGCTCGGACAAATTCTTTTCGCCTATGCATTTCATAACCTGTTTTTTGATTTCGTCTGACAAATCCTGCTCATCTATTATGCTTGACACTATGCCGAGATGCGAAATGTCGATAACATAATCGCAAGAAACGGTATTAAGGCTTTCTGCCGCGAGCATTAAAACCTCATAAATCGTGTAATCGTCAATATTTCCGATACATTCAAGCCCCGACTGCATTATCTCTTTAAAATTTTCCGTGCCCTTCGGCGCTCTGTAAACATTTTCGTTGTAGTAAACTCTCTTTACCGAGCCGTTAATATCGTTAAAATTCTTGATTATGGAAAGCGTCACATCAGGCTTTAATGCCATAAGCCGCCCGTCTGTGTCGGTGAAGGTTATAATGTTGTCGGATATAAGAAAATCCTTGTTTTTGAGGTATAAGTCATATTCTTCAAATTTGCACATTTTGTAGGGCATATAGCCGTATTTTTGATATAAAGCACGAAGTGCAAATATTGCCTTTTCTTCATCTTTTAAATATACGCTGTTCATTTTTTGCCCTCCAAGTAGTCGAGTACGGCATTGTAACCGCCGTTGCCGTACATAAGGCACTTGTTGACGCGGCTTATGGTAGCCGTACTTGCACCCGTTGACTTAGAAATCTCCTGATAATTCCTGCCGTCCCTCAATTCCTTTGCAACTTGCAGTCTTTGCGACATTTCCTGCAACTCCTTTATCGTGCAGACATCTTCAAAAAAAATCTTGCAGGTCTCAATATCTTTAAGCCCGATTATTGCGTTTAGCAGCATATTTACCTGTTCTGAATAGTATTTATCCATATCACAGCACTCCTTTTACACTTTAATAATTTACCACACTAAATTGAAAAAGTCAATAAAAAGTTATAATTTTGCCCTTTTGCATAAAAAATGTGCAAATAACGCCGGAAAACTAATCAATTTGATTAAGAAATATAAAAAAAAGCACTGATTTTAAAGAATTTATAGCGTTTTTCGGAGTCATTTTTTGTAAAATATGTTCTAAAATTACCTTGACAATGAATGTGATTTTTGCTAAAATAAAAGGCGATGAAGGTCTTTTGTGACTGACGGATTTTGCGGGCTTACCGCAGGGGAGCAGAAGACTTGTATAGCCGACCGTCTGGGCACACATTGATCTTAGTGTATCATTGTGTGCTTTTTTGATTTCATTTGACTAAGGAGGAAACTATGAAAAAGGTTGGAATTGTAATGGGGAGCGACAGCGATGCACCTGTAATCGAGAAGGCAGTAAAGGTTTTAAATGAGCTTGAAATTCCGTATGAGGTGCATATCTATTCAGCCCACAGAACGCCTGAAAACGCGCAGAGCTTCGCCAAAAATGCAAAGGAAAACGGATTTGGAGTAATTATTGCTGCGGCAGGAATGGCGGCGCATTTGGCTGGTGTAATTGCGGCAAATACTACACTTGCAGTTATCGGAATACCGTGCAAGTCACAAAATTTAAACGGCATTGACGCCCTTTTGTCAACCGTACAGATGCCCCCGGGTGTACCCGTAGCAACTGTCGCTGTTGACGGAGGAGTTAATGCCGCTTTACTTTCTGCGCAAATTCTTGCTCTTGAAAATGAAGAGCTTGCAAAAAAGCTTGAAATAAGAAAAGCAGAAGAGGCAAAAAAGGTGCTGGAAAAGGATAAAATATTTTCCGAAAAATTCAAAACAATGGAGGAATAGCTGATGGAAAAGAGAGAACTGCTTTATGAAGGCAAAGCGAAAAAGGTGTTTGCAACAGACGATGAAAATGTGCTGTTGGTGGACTACAAAGATGACGCAACAGCGTTTAACGGTCTTAAAAAGGGCACTATTGCGGGAAAAGGCGAAATAAATAACCGTGTCACAAACTTTATGATGAAATTGCTTGAAAAAGAGGGCGTTAAAACGCATTATGTCGAGGAATTATCAAACCGAGAAACGCTTGTAAAAAGGGTTTCAATCGTGCCTTTGGAGGTTATTATACGCAATATTTCGGCAGGCTCTTTTGCTAAAAGGTACGGAACGGAGGAAGGCATTGTATTTGACGAGCCGACAATAGAGTTTTCGTATAAAAATGACGATTTGGGCGACCCCTTAATAAACGCATACCACGCAATAGCATTGAAGCTGGCAACAAAAGAGGAAATCGAAAAAATAAAAGCTATGGCTTTTAAGGTAAATGATGTAATGAAGGAATTTTTTGCGGGTATCGGTATCGACCTGGTTGATTTCAAGCTGGAATTCGGCAGACTTTCGGACGGAGAGATTGTTCTTGCGGACGAAATTTCCCCAGATACTTGCAGATTCTGGGACAGCAAAACACACGAAAAGCTGGATAAGGACCGTTTCCGCAGAGATTTGGGAAATGTTGAGGACGCATATAACGAAATGATGAAACGCATCTTTTCAAAGTAATCAAAAGGGGATAAAAAATGGGCGGATTTTTTGGAGCAGTTAAGAAAAAGAGTGCAATTTTAGATGTATTTTTTGGTACGGATTACCATTCGCATCTCGGGACGGTGAGCGCGGGAATTGCCTCTTATGACAAAAATAACGGTATTATAAGGAAAATTCATAATATCGAAAATGCGCCGTTCAGAACAAAGTTCGGCGAAATAATTGAAAGGCTTGACGGTACCTCGGCAATAGGCTGTATTAACGATACCGACCCACAGCCGCTTGTGGTAAAGTCGCGGCTCGGCACATATGCAATTTGCTTTGTTGGCGTTATTAACAATGCATCGGAGCTTGTTGAGGAAAATGTGGAAAGGTTTGGTCAGCTTACGGCTATGTCGCACGGCAGCGTGAATACGACAGAGCTTTTGGCGGCACTTATCAATTCACAGAGTAGCTTTGCAGACGGTATAAAATACGCGTGGGAAAAGATACAGGGAACAGCGGCGATACTGATTTTAAAGGAAAACGGGAATATCATAGCAGCACGCGATAAGGTAGGCAGACTTCCCGTAAATATAGGAAAAAACAGGGACGGATTATGCGTTTCCTTTGAGTCTTTTGTCTGCGATAAACTGGATTATCAGGAGGAATATTCGCTCGGTGCGGGCGAGATAGTTGAACTTGACTTTAACGGATTTACCGTGCTTAAACCCAGAGAGGAAAAACTGAGGGTATGCTCGTTTTTGTGGTCATATTACGGCTTTCCCACATCTAAATATGAGGGGAAAAATGTTGAGATTATGCGTTGTAAAAACGGCGAAATAATGGCGGAAAACGATAAAAAAGCGGGGATACTTCCCGATGCCGATTATGTTGCGGGAGTGCCGGATTCGGGAACGCCTCACGCTATCGGTTATGCAAATGCAAGCCATATT
>CAJOPD010000070.1 GCA_905236685.1 uncultured Clostridia bacterium | reverse complement strand
GGGGCGGTGTGCGCATACAAGGCTGGCACACGGAAGCTCGCAGGCGGTGTTCCCCGAAAAATCAAACAAATTTACATCACGCACCGTAATTGTAGAGCAGTGCGGACAGATATATCCGACAGACTTTTTAAATTCCTTTATCATATTTAAATTCCAATCTTGTTTTCTCTTGCCCAATAGAAGAGATATTGCTGGGCAAATCCGCCCAGATTTCCGAATTTTTTGCTTGCAAATTCGGAAATTGTTTCCTTTGTCTGTTCGCCGTCAAAATAGCAGTATTCCATAATCCGTTTTACCCAGACATCGACGGGAAAGCCTTCGCTTTTTCCGAGCCCGAACAAAAGTATGCAGGAGGCAACCTTTTCGCCGACACCCGCAAGCCGCAAAAGCTGTGACTTTGCGTAGTCAAAGGACGCATTTTTTAGTGAAAAAAGGTCAAGCTGACCGTTTTTTACCGCCTTTGCCGCCGCTAAAATGTACTTATCGCGAAAACCTGCCCTTATGACAGACAAATCATCAAGTGAAAGTGCGGAAAGCGTATCCGCTGTCGGAAATTTATAATAATCAGCACCGCCCGATGAAAATTTTTCACCGAAATTTTCGCATAAAAGCGCGATGATTTTCTTTATTCGCGGTATATTATTGCTCGCCGAAATTATAAAGGATATAAGACATTCAAAAGCGTCCTGATTTAAAATCCTTATCCCGCTGCCGAAGGTTACGGCGTCTTTTAAAACCGCATCTTTTGAAAGCTCCGCTTTAATCAGCGAATAATCGCGGTTAAAATCAAAATAATCGCGCCAGACCGTGTTAAAGGTTTCAAGGCTTGTATCTTTTAAAATAAATTTGCCGTCCTTTTGAAAAATATGCAGGTGATGCCCCATAGCAACGCCCGAAAATCCGCCGTTTTCATAATCCCAGCGGAAGCATTGACCGCAGTCAAATGTATGAAAGAGGTCAAAATCAGACACATTTTCCAGTATAATATCGGTGTTTTTTTCATAAACTTCCATAACGAAGTAAGTATAACATATTTTTTGATATTTATCAATAATTTTTGAAAATAATTGACAAAAAATGAAAATAAAACTATAATAAAACCAACGCAGAAAAGGAGAGATTGTTATGACGAGCAAGGAAAATCTGGAAAGATTGAAATATAAAACGAAAAATGTTTATGCCGAAATAACCCCTGAGCAAAGACGGGAAATGTTAAACCTCTGTGATGAGTATATGACATTTTTGGATAACGGAAAAACCGAGCGCGAATGTGTAAGGGAAGCCGTCAAAATGGCGGAGGAACGCGGGTTTAAAAAATTCAGCGATTTGGAAAGCTTAAAAGCGGGGGATAAGGTTTATTTTGTAAACAGAAAAAAGAACCTTATGCTCGCAGTTATCGGCAGTGAGGATATAGAAAAGGGCATAAATGTTGTTGGTGCGCATATAGACTCGCCAAGGCTTGATTTAAAGCAAAATCCTCTTTATGAATCAAATGAACAGGCGCTCTTAAAAACGCATTATTACGGCGGTATCAAAAAGTATCAGTGGACGGCAATCCCGCTTTCAATGCACGGCGTGTGCTATACCAAGGACGGAGAGCAGGTAGAGGTATGTATAGGCGAGGCGGAAAACGACCCTGTATTCTGCATTACCGACCTTTTGCCGCATCTTGCGCGCGAGCAGATGTCCAAAAAGCTGTCCGAGGCGATTGAGGGTGAATCCTTAAATATTCTTGTCGGCGGTATGGGCGTAAATGACTGCGATATTGATTCTGGCGTAAAGATGAATGTTTTGAACATTTTGAATATTGCTTACGGCATAACCGAGGAGGCGTTTTTGTCGGCGGAGCTTGAAATTGTTCCGAGCTTTAAGGCAAAAAATGTCGGGCTTGATATGAGCTTTGTGGGAGCTTACGGGCAGGACGACAGGGTTTGCGCATTTACCGCTTTAAAGAGTATTTTTGATATACAAAATCCCGAAAAAACCGCTGTTTGCCTGCTTGTTGACAAGGAGGAAATCGGCTCTGAGGGAAACACGGGAATGATGTCGAAATTTTTCGATATGGCGGTTGCCGAGCTTATTAAAAAGCTTACGGGAGACTGTGATATTATAAAATATAACAAGGTTATACGGAATTCTGCCTGTATGTCAAGCGATGTAAGCGCCGCGTTTGACCCGAATTACGAGGGCGCATTTGAAAAACAGAACTCCGCCTTTGCAGGAAGAGGAATTGCCGTTATGAAATATACGGGAGCAGGCGGAAAATCAGGCTCGTCGGACGCTTCAAGCGAATTTTTGCACAGTATACTTTCCACATTGAACAAAAACGGCGTAATCTGGCAAAGCTGTGAGCTCGGAAAGGTTGACAAGGGCGGCGGCGGCACAATAGCAAAATATGTTGCAAATCTCAATATGAATGTTATTGACTGCGGTGTGCCGGTGCTTTCAATGCACTCGCCCTTTGAAGTGACCGCAAAAGGCGATATTTATATGGCATACAAGGCGTATATCGCATTTTATAAGGACAGCATTTAAAAAACAGGAGCAACGCTCCTGTTTTTTTTAATCAATAATCTTGCCGATAAAAGAGCCGTTTTTGATACTCTCCAAATGCACATTTTTGTAACTTCCTGAAAGGTCGTCCTCGGTTTTTATCAAAACGGTCATATAATTGTCGGTTTTTCCCTCAAAATACTCGCCTTGACGCTGTTCAAGAAGCACCTCGGCATCGTGCCCCAAAAATTTTTGCATAAACTCATACCGTGTTTTATCGGTAATTCTTTTTACCATTTTGCTGCGATAAGCCTTTATTTCGCTTGGTATCTGGCAGTCAAAGTTGTCGGCAGGCGTGCCCTTTCTGCGCGAATACTGAAAGATATGCGCCGCGGAAAAGGATACCTTTTCCAAAAATTTGCAGGTTTCGGAAAATTCCGTATCGGTTTCCCCGGGAAAACCGACCATAATATCGGTAGTCACCGAAACATCGGGGAAATGCTCACGAAGCCCTGAAACTATGTTAAAATAGTCATTTGTGGTATATTTGCGGTTCATTCGCTTTAAGGTTTCGTCACAGCCGCTTTGGAGTGAGAGATGGAAGTGATGGCAAAGCTTTTTCACACCGCTGATTTTTTTTATAAATTCACCGTCCAAGGTCATAGGCTCTATGGAACTTAAACGAATACGCCGTATGCCTTCGACCTTGTCCGCCTCGCAAAGCAGGTCCGCCAGGTCATACTTTTTGCCGTCAAGCCCGTAGGACGCTATGTGTATACCGACATAAGTAACCTCAGTAAAGCCCGCCTTTGCAAGCCGCTTGGTTTCCTCTATAACATCGGAAATACCGCGGCTTCTTATTGGTCCTCTTGCATATGGGATTATGCAGTAGGAGCAGAATTGGTTACAGCCCTCCTGAACCTTGATATAGGCGCGTGTACGGCTTTTAAATTCGCCGATTTCAAGCGGCTCAAAGCTGTGTGTATATGAAATATCGCTGCTTTTCGAAAAAAAAGGCTCTTTAAAATGCCTGTCCGCAAGCTCGGCGATTTTGTCGCGGTCCTTTGCCCCCAAAACGAGATTTACGCCGTCTATTTTTGCGACCTCGTCCCGTGCGACCTGTGCATAACAGCCCGTGACTATTATGTACGCGTTTTCATTTGTTTTTTTTGCGCGGCGGATAATCTGGCGCGATTTTCTGTCGCTCATACTTGTTACGGTACAGGTGTTTATTACATAAATGTCCGCAAAATCCTCAAAATCGCAGACGGTATACCCGTTTTTTTCAAAAATTTCGCTCATAGCTTCCGTTTCGTATTGATTTACCTTACAGCCGAGCGTATAAAATGCAACCCTTTTCATAATTTTCCTCAAAAATAACAACTAATTGTCAGTAATATTATGACTATTATACAAAATTTGCTTAAAAACTGCAATACCCCATTGACTATTTTGAAAAAAAGTTATATTATATAGTCGATAAAGGAAAGAAAAGGAGGAGTTATTATGAAAACTTTTAATCTTTCACTAAGCTGCATTAACGATGTTAAGGAATTCGTAGGCATCGTGACAAAGTACGATTTTGATATCGATTTGACATCGGGCAGGTATGTCGTTGACGCAAAATCCATTATGGGAATTTTCAGCCTGGATTTATCAAAGCCTATCATAGCTGAGGTACACTCCGACGACTGCGATAAATTTGCCGAAGATGTAAAGAAATTTATTATTGACTGATAATTTCAAAATGCGGGCAGACGCGAAAGCGTCTGCTTTTTTTGTATAAAAAAATGCTTTGGCGGAAAAATAGGGAAAAGGAAGTGAAGAAAATGCGAAAGGGAAGACAAACTGTAATTTTTGAAAATATGCCGTCAATCCTCGAAACAGCCTCAACAGTCGGGAAAAAGGAAGGAGAAGGACCGCTGTCGGAGGAATTTGATACGGTGCTTGATGATGACTATTACGGCGAGGAAAGCTGGGAGAAGGCGGAAAGTAAGCTTCAAAAGAAGACGGCGGAGCGCCTTATGGAAAAGGCGGGTATAAAGGAACAGGAGGTTGATTTTATATTGGCGGGCGACCTCCTAAATCAATGCGTGGGTACGCACTATGCGGTGCGTGATTTTGACATACCGTTTCTGGGACTTTACGGAGCCTGCTCAACGATGGCGGAGAGTATGATGATTGCGTCAATGCTTATTTCGGGAGGTATGGCAAATAGTGCAATCTGCGTTACATCAAGCCATTTTTGCTCGGCGGAAAAGCAATACCGTTTTCCGCTTGAATACGGCGGACAGCGCACGCCCACGGCACAATGGACTGTAACGGGCTCGGGTGCGGCTCTTCTTAAAAGTTCGGGCGAAGGACCGTATATTCTGGGTGCAACTGTCGGAAAAGTTATCGATATGGGCATAAATGATGTAAGCAATATGGGTGCGGCAATGGCACCCGCGGCGCATAATACGCTTTCGGCGCTTTTTTTGGAAACGGGGACAAAGCCGGAGGATTACGACCTCATTTTAACGGGCGATTTGGGACATATAGGCTCGGATATTCTTTTGGATATGCTGGACAAGGACGGGTACAATATGTATCCTAAGCATAATGACTGCGGAAAGATGATTTTTGATGCAAAAAAGCAAGATGTTCACGCGGGCGGCTCGGGCTGCGGCTGCTGCGGAAGCGTATTCTGCGGGCATATTTTTAAGGAACTTAAAAGAGGAAATATAAAGCGTATGATAGTTGCGGCAACGGGGGCGCTGATGAACCCGACTTCGCTTTTGCAAGGCGAATCAATCCCCGCAATAGCGCACGCACTTATAATATCGGGCGAAAAAGATAATTTTTTGAGGTGAGTTATGGAGTATTTAAAGGCATTTGTTGTGGGCGGACTTATCTGCGTTGTCGGTCAGATTTTGATTGACAAAACGAGGCTGACGCCTGCAAAAATTTTGGTAAGCTTTGTTACTGCGGGCGTGATATTACAGCTTTTTGGGATTTATGAGCCGCTCGCAGAGTATGCGGGCGCGGGCGCAACCGTGCCGCTTACGGGATTTGGATACAATCTTTGCAAGGGAGCGGAAAAAGCCGTTTCGGAAAACGGATTTTTGGGAATTTTTACGGGCGGATTTACGGCAGGAGCGGCAGGGCTTTGCGCGGCTGTTGTATTCGGATTTTTGGCGTCTTTAATTTTTAAACCGAAGGCAAAGAGCTGAAAAATCGGCAAGGTTTAACCTTGCCGATTTTTTCAGACTGTCGAAAAAGTCGCCAGATCGCAGAAATTTATTTACTTCTGTGTTTGGCGCCTTTTTTGATTTTTACTTTTATGAAATGTGTCACTTCTTTAAAAAGCGCATTGTTTCCTGCTTTTGCCGATTTTTGCATTGAAATTGGATTATATTTGTGATAGAATTAAAAGAAATCGAATGTCAGGGGGTTATTTTGTATGTGTGCAGAACAATTTGCCAAAATGATTGAGCAGAGTGATAATATCGTGTTTTTCGGCGGTGCAGGCGTGTCCACCGAAAGCGGAGTTAAGGATTATCGCAGCAAAGGCGGGCTGTATAATACGGTAAAGGATTACGGCGTTTCGCCCGAGGAAATTTTAAGTCACAGCTTTTTCTTTCAAAACCCCAAAGTATTTTATGATTTTTACAGAAAATATTTTGTTTCGGACGCAAAGCCGAACAAGGCGCACATAGCGCTTGCAAAGCTTGAAGAAATCGGAAAACTGAAAGCGGTAATTACCCAGAATATTGACGGTCTGCATCAAGCGGCGGGCAGTAAAAATGTGATTGAGCTTCACGGAACGGCGAAGGAATTCTGTTGCAGTATGTGCGGCAAAAGCGCCGACAATGCCGCTGTAATCGATGTGATAAAAAGCGGAGATATTCCTATATGCAGCTGCGGAGGAATTATGAAACCGAGGGTTGTTTTGTATGAGGAGCAGCTATATGAAGGCGTGGCGGAAAATGCGATTGGATACATATCAAATGCTGATATGCTGATAGTCGGTGGCACATCGCTTGCCGTATATCCCGCGGCGTCCTTTGTGAGATATTTTAAGGGCAGATATGTCGCAGTAATCAATAAGTCGGAAACTGGCTATGACAGCAAGGCGGATTTGGTTATACGGGAAAATATCGGTGAGTTTTTGGAAAAGGTGATGAGGGTAATCGTATGAAAAAAATAAAAATTACCGTTATGAGAAGGGCTTGGTATGGGGATTTGATTGAAAAATATGAAAATCCCATTGAGCACGCGTGTGAAATGACCGAAGGTCAGGTTTTTGTTGCGAACGGGACCGAAAAACCGCTGAATATGTGCGACAGCGCGTGGGAGAGTATGCTCCCGTTTGTAAGAGTGCTTGCATACGGCGGCGGGGATTTTTATGACGGCTGGATGAAAAATGAAAAGTCCGCGATGATTTCCTGTAACGACGGCTTCCGTCCCGTCAGCTTTTTGATTGAGGCGCTGGATTAAGCAGTATAGATAAACATTAAAAAACAATGTTGCTGATGATTTGAAAACATATGGTTTAGCCGATGTAAAAGGACTGACAGAGGCTATGACAAGCCTTTTGACAGGTGAGTCAATATATTTGAAAAGATATTATTAACATAATGTAATTAAAGAAGGACATTTTTGAGGTGTATTTATGATGGTAACAAAAAAATATAAAATAAGTTCCGCTATTTCTTTATCGCGAGTGTTAGGTATGTTTTTGATTTTATTGTGTCATTTAAGTATTATCCCTTTATACCAGGGCACGAGATTCTCGGAGAATTTTTTAGCTGCGGTGTTCAGCTATTCATATTTATTTCCGGCTATCTATATGGCGGAAAGGTAATAGAAGATTTTAACAGTTGGTATTTAAAAAGAATAATTAAGGTTTCATTACCTGCTATTATATTGTCTGTCTTCATAATCATACTGTCCTTGACTATGAAAGAATATTTATCATATACAACTATTGTTGCATATCTATTAGATGCAGAAGGACTGTTGTTTGTTTGCCATTTTTTCAGATTTATATTTGATGAAATTGATTGTCTGGGTCCACTTTGGTTCACAACCGTAATTATGCTATGCTATTTGTTGGTTCCCTTTCTACAAAAAATTACATTAAGAATTCAAAGAATTAGGCTCTTTACTATATTGACTTATATATTTGGTATAATAGCAACAATAGTATTATCTAAATATATAAGTATTTCGTATTTCCTGTTATTTGCGATTGGATATTGCTTAGGAAAAATTAAATGGCTTGACATGATTGATTTTAAAATTTTTATTATACATACCGTACTATTTGTTTTTTTGTTGATAGGAAGAATTATAGTTCACAAATACTATGACGGAACTTTATTATATTTGCAGTTTATATCGTTTTGCTCGTTTTTCATTGGAACATGGTTTATAACAGCACTGTCTTATGTTCAAAAAAAGAATATAAAACTTATTTCAAATATATCGGATAATGCGGTTGTTAAAACACTTGATAAGTACTCATTTTATGTATATTTGGTACATGGAGTACTATGTATGGGTGTATTCAATGTGTATGAACATATGCCGCTACCTGCTGCAACATTTGTTTTTGTTATTGGAACAATAGTATTATCATTTTTATTAAAAAACATTTCTGAAACAGCGCAAAATTTTATATTAAAGCGCAGTAATCAAATTTTTAAAAATACTAACAATTCGTAGGTGATTTTATAAAAAAGCGATTTTGTTTCATTGACTTTTACTTTAATGTCGTTTAACATATCGGTTTTTGATGTGACTGATTTTTGAGAAACAAAAATCGGAACGAGCGATTTTCCGCTTGTTCCGACGCTGGTCGGGAATACAGGATTTGAACCTGCGGCCTCATCGTCCCGAACGATGCGCGCTACCAAACTGCGCTAATTCCCGTTTTTGACGCTTTTTACCAAGCGACGAAAAGCATTATATCACACAAAAATATAAATTTCAAGTGTTTTTATTTAAAAAATACGAGTTGATTTTATGAGAAAGATGTGCTAAAATAAATTACACTTATTTGCAGGGAGGAATTATAATGTCAAATATATGGCACGATATAAGCCCGAAGCGGATTTCCCCGGAAAAATTTATGGCAGTAATTGAAATCCCGTACGGCTGTAAAAACAAGTATGAAATGGACAAGGAAACAGGTCTTTTGCGCTTGGACAGGGTACTTTATACCTCAACGCATTACCCCGCCAACTACGGATTTATTCCGCGTACATACGCTGAGGACCACGACCCCTTAGATGTTTTGGTAATCTGCCAAAAGGATATTTTGCCGATGACGCTCGTTGAATGTTATCCCATAGGCGTGATGAAAATGACCGATGACGATGACATTGATGAAAAAATCATAGCAATCCCGACAAATGACCCCGCGTATACCGATTATAAGGATATCTCTGAGCTTCCCGAGCATATGTTTGAGGAAATAATGCACTTTTTCAGGGTTTACAAAACCCTTGAAGGCAAGGAAACGGTAGTAAATGAAGTGCTTGGAAATGAAGAGGCAAAAAAAGTTATAAGAAAGTGTATGGACGCGTATAAGGATACATATTGCTGAAAAAAACTAAAAATTTCCATTCTTAATATTTCAAAAACTGCATAAATTGACACCTTTTGCAGAAAATAGAGGGGCAAACTAAAAAAAGCAAAAGGAGTTTTATAAATGAAAGCAACAGGAATTGTAAGGAGAATAGACGATTTGGGCAGGGTAGTAATCCCCAAGGAAATACGCCGCACAATGCGTATCCGTGAGGGCGACCCGCTGGAAATCTACACCGAAAAGGACGGCGAAGTCATCTTCAAAAAATATTCCCCGATAGGCGAGCTTGGCGATTTTGCGATAACTTACGCTGAAACGCTGAACAAAACAACAGGCGTTCCTACCCTTATAACCGACCGTGACAACATAATAGCGGTTTCGGGTGTATCCAAGAAGGATTTTATGGAAAAAAGGGTAAGCTCCCAAATAGAAAACCTTATGAGCGAAAAGGAGTCCTTTAAGTCACAAGGTACAAATCAAGGAGTTTCAATAGCCGAGGGCGTCGATAATTGCAGTGCGGGAGTTGTTGTGCCGATTGTATCGGAGGGCGACACGATAGGCTCGGTAATTTTTGTTATGAAGGACAGCCAGAACCCGACCGAAACGGAAGTTAAACTTGCCGAAGCCGCAGCTGGCTTTTTGGGCAAGCATATGGAAGGCTAAAAAAATCTTTCCTCTTTTGAGGAAAGTTTTTTTATCTTATTTTGCTGTTAAACGCCACCGCTTTGCCCAAAATCCGTATATGCCCGAGCTGTTCGCCTTCAAAAACCATAGGCTGATATTTTGGATTTTCCGCTTGCAAAATCACCCGTTCATTTTCGGGGTAATAATAAAATCTTTTGAGCGTTACTTCATCATCATTCACAATAATTACGGCAATTTCGCCGTTTTCCACCATTGACTGCTCACGGACAAAGACAATATCACCGTCTAAAATGCGTGCATTTATCATACTGTCGCCTTGCGCCGTCACACAAAAATCTGCCTGAATATCGCCTTCCGTCTGAACGGTCGTTTCATAATCCTCATCGCACATAATCGGCTCTCCGCAGGCGATTTTTCCCAGCATACGAAAGCGCTTTCTTGAAATTCTGCCTATACCGAGCCTGTCAAAATCAGCGGAGGAAAACCCGCCCGAGAAATCTTTCAGATAATCTATTGTGACGCCGAAATATCCCGCAATACGCTTTAAAAGGTCGTCGGAATGTGGGCTGCGCTTATTCTGCTCATACATACCGACTGCACTTTTTGATATGCCTAAAATGTCTGCAAGCTCTGCCTGTGAAAGCCCCTCCCGCTTCCGCAAATCTTTAAGTATTTCTCCAAACATAATTTTACTCCTTTTTATTTTTTTCTACATTTTTCAACAATAATTTTATACACGAAATGTGGTTTTGTCAATACTTTTACGAAAATAATTAGAAAATTTTGTTAAAATACCACAAATCGTGTTAAAAATACTTGACAAATTACACGAAATGTGGTTAAATGTCGTAACAAATCACAAAATGTGGACTTAGTGCGGACGGAAAATTTACAGGGAAGGGGGAAATATATGAACGGATATGCCGAGATAATGCGTATGGAGCGTTCCAGAACGATGAACTACGGTGCAGATTACGGTGAAGAATCGGAAATAAAATGTCCCGTTTGCAGCAGCAGCGACTGGGATTTTTTATTGAAGGATTGCCACGGAGATATAATCGGCTGTGAGGAATGTGTAAGTAAAATCTATTACGACGAGCTTTTTTGAAAAAGGAGTTATTTATGACAAAAAACGATTTAATGCAGATTTATTATTTGGATAAGGAGATAGAATCGTGGATTGAAGACGCAAAAAAGGTGAAGGACGGCGCCAAAAAAATGCAGATTGAAAAACGGCTTTCGGAGCTTAAAGAAAAGCGGCAGGATATTGTCAATTTCATTATGGCGATTGACGACCCGCAGACAAGGCTGATTGTAAAGCTCAGATGTTTTAATCTTTTGAGCTGGAATGCCGTTGCGGACAGGATTGGCGGTATGAACTCGGAATACACGGTAAAGAAAAGATTTTACAGATTTTTAGAAAAAGCAGGGGCATAAAAGTTGTCCCATATGTCCCGACAAATTATGATAATATTAAATAAATTTGGAGGGAGAAAAATGGCAAAAACAGATTTTTGGCTTGCACGGGGCGGGCTGCTGCTTATTGCTTCGTGGCGGAGGAACGGAGCAAGTGTAGGCAAAATCGCGGAAAAAATCGGGATTTCCGCAAAAAAATTGGAGCGTCTTGGGAAGAATAATCCGCGGCTTAGCGAGGCGCTGATGTATGACAGGGAGCAGACGGACGCAATGGTTGAGGAGGCACTTTTGAAAAAAGCGCTCGGATTTTTCGCATCGGAGGAAAAGCGGGTGTTAAAAGCGAACGGTCAGGAGGAAGTGACTACTGTTTCAAAGGAGGTGCCGCCCGATATAACGGCGGCGGCGGTGTGGCTGAAAAACAGATGTCCTCAAAAATGGCGCGATAAACCGGCAGAGAATGACAACGAGGTTTTCAGGAGGCTGGAAAAGATTATGGGAGATATTGATGCTGAGGCTGACCGATAAGCAGAAGGAGTTTTGGAAAAATGCGGACCACAGGTGGAATATTAAAGAGGGTGCAACGAGAAGCGGAAAGACATATCTTGATTACTTCTTAATCCCAAGGCGCATTTTGAGTTGTAAGGGCGAAGGACTGATTGTGCTTTTAGGCAATACAAAGGGTACGCTTTCGCGGAATATTTTGGAGCCTATGCAGGCAATCTGGGGCGACAGGCTTGTCGGAAATATCGGGAGCGATAACACCGTAATGCTGTTCGGGAAAAAGTGCCACGCCTTAGGTGCGGACAAAATTACGCAGGTTTCAAAGCTTCAAGGAGCGGGCATTGAATACTGCTACGGCGACGAAATCACGACCTGGAACGAGGAGGTCTTTTCGATGCTTAAATCGCGGCTCGACAAGCCTAATTCCGTGTTTGACGGTACCTGCAACCCCGACAGTCCAAACCATTGGTTTTTGAAATTTTTGGAAAGCGACGCGGATATTTTCAGACAGCATTATACGATTTATGACAATCCTATGCTGCCGGAAAGCTTTGTAAAAAACTTGGAGCGTGAGTATCGGGGAACGGTTTATTTTGAACGGTTTATTCTTGGAAAATGGGCTTTGGCGGAGGGGCTTATTTATCCTATGTTTTCTGAAAGCAGGCATATATCCTCCGATATGCTTGAAGGCGGAGAATACTATATTTCGATAGATTACGGAACTCTTAATCCTTGCAGTATGGGGCTTTGGTGCGTAAACGGCAAAACGGCTATGCGTATTCGTGAGTTTTACCACGACGGCAGAAAAAGCGGACGCCAGATGACCGATGAGGAGTATTATGACGAGCTTGAAAAACTCTCGGGAAATCTGCCAGTTTCATATATCATAATCGACCCGTCAGCAGCAAGCTTTATTGAAACGGTGCGCCGCCACGGGCGATTTACCGTAAAAAAGGCGAGAAATGAAGTGCTTGACGGTATTCGGTTTACGGCGGGACTTTTGGCAGAGGACAAAATCAAAATCCACACAAGCTGTAAGGGCATTATAGCAGAATTTACTTCATACAGGTGGGACGAGCAATCGGATACTGACCGTCCGATTAAGCAAAACGATCACGCAATGGACGATTTGAGGTATTTTTGCTACACCGTATTAAAGAGAATATGGTAAAAAAACTTAATAAAAGAAGGTGATAAGTATTTTCAGCTTAAAAAACTATCTTTCATCAAACAATATCGTAAAAAACGATTTGATGGCTTCCGCAATTGAGCTGTGGGACAGCCTGTACCGCCAAAACAGCAGACTGTGCCTTGCTTCCTCAATCGCCTCGGAGACGGCAAGGCTTGCAACTCTTGAAATGAAATCAAAGATTTCGGGCTCCCCGCGCGCAGATTTTTTAAACGGCTTTTATGAAGAGGTCTTAAAGGGTATGCGCATTACTGCCGAAATCGCCTGCGCAAAGGGCGGAGTTGTGTTAAAGCCTTATGTTTCGGACGGAAAAATCTTGGTAAGCCGTATTCAGCCCGAAAATTTTGTGCCCATCGAATTTGATGAGGCGGGGAAAATCACAGACGCGATTTTTTTGGACAGATTTGTTTCGGGAAAGAACATTTTCACAAGAATTGAGCGGCACAGCTTTGAAAACGGTCTTTACATAATCCGCAACAATGCGTTTCTGTCCTCATCGGTTAATGATTTGGGCAGGAGCATTGCGCTTTCCGATACGGAATTCTGGCGCGGTATCGAGCCGTACACAGCCTGTGAGGGTGTGGAAAATCCTCTTTTTGCATATATAAAAATGCCGATGGCGAACAGCATTGATATAACCTCGCCGCTGGGCGTTTCGGTTTATGCAAAGGTTATTCCGCTTATCGAGGACGCGGAAAAGCAGTATGAGCGCTTGATATGGGAATTTTCAAGCGGCGAGCGCGCGCTTTATATTGATGAAAGCGCGGTACGCCGTGACAAAAACGGCGAGAGGAGCCTTCCCGATAAGCGCCTTTACAGAATGTTAAACACAGGCGATGACGCACTTTTTGAGGACTGGACGCCCGAGCTTCGCGGAAAAGAGATAAAGGACGGATTGAACGAAATTTTGCGGCGCATAGAATTTGGCGCAGGTCTTGCGTACGGCACCCTTTCCGACATAGAAAATGTCGACAGGACAGCGGAGGAATTCCGCGCGTCAAAGCAGCGCAGTTATACGCATATCTGCGATATCCAGACGGCTTTAAAAAACGGACTTAAAGAGCTGGTATGCGCTATGGATATACTTGCCGATTTATACTCGCTCACGCCGAGCGGGAAGTTTTATGTTTCCTTTGATTTCGACGACAGCATTATTGCAGACAGAAAAACCGAATTTGACGAAAAGCTGCGTCTTTTGGACAAAGGAATTATAAGCCCTGCGGAAATGCGGGCGTGGTATATGGGCGAAGAGAAAAAGGAAGCGGAAAGAAATCTCAGCCAAATCGAAAAGAAAGGAATATCAGAATGAAGAAAAAGGATATTGAAAAGCTTTTCCCGAACATAACGGAGGAGCAGTTTAAAGAGCTTGAAAAGCTGGAAACCGAGGCTTTCAAAAGAGGCAAAAAAGAGAGCGAAGAAGCTTATAAAAAGGCGGAAACAGAAAGGCTTTTAGATGAAGAAATCGCATCAAGCGGTGCGAAAAACAAAAAGGCGGTAAAGGCGCTTTTGGAGCTTGACAAAATCACTCTCGAAGAGGAAGGCTTAACGGGGCTCAGCGAGCAGATTGCAGCGCTTAAAAAAAGCTGCGGGTATCTTTTTGACAGCGAAAGCAAAAAACCGCAGTTTACGGCGCAGAATAAGGGCGCGAAGGAGCTTACAAAAAAGGGCTTTGAGGGTATGAGCTATAAAAAAAGATTGAAGCTTTTTTTGGAAAACCCCGCGCTTTATAAAGAACTTCAAGAAAGATAAAAACCATTTTGAAAATTTTATTGCCCGATAAAGCGGGCAGAAAGGTTACGGTGAAAATATGGCACTAACAAAAATAAGTGATTTGGTAAATCCTACTGTTATGGCGGATATGATTTCCGCAAAAATTGAAAAGAAGATAGTTGTAGCGCCCTTTGCAAAGGTTGATACAACTTTGACAGGCGTTGCGGGCGACACTATAATCGTGCCGCAGTATTCCTACATAGGCGACGCAGATGATGTTGCCGAAGGTGTTGCGGTAGGCACAACAAAGCTGGTTACAACCACAACAGAGGCTACTATAAAAAAGGCGATGAAGGCTGTTGAGCTTTCCGATGAAGCCATTTTGTCAGGGTACGGAAACCCAATCGGCGAAACAAACAACCAGCTTGCAGCAGCAATAGCTGCAAAGGTGGACAGCGACGCTATGGACGCACTTCAAACCGCGTCTTTGGAGTATGAAACAGATGAAATCATTTCCTATGACGGCATAATTGACGCCATTGATGTGTTCGGCGAGGAATCAAACTGCCGCAAGGTAATCTTTGTTCACCCCTCACAGCTGACACAGCTCCGTCACGACGAGGACTTTATTTCAAGAGAAAAATACCTCGGCGATACTATGATTACAGGCGAAATCGGCATAATCGCAAACACCGTTGTCGTTCCTTCAAAGAAGGTGCCGCTTGTTGACGGACACTATGTCTGCCCGATTGTAAAAATCTCCGAGGACAAGGAGAGCGAGGACGAAACTCCCGCACTTACAATCTATTTAAAGAGAGACACAAATGTGGAAACCGAAAGACAGTCATTAAAGCGTGTTACCGACATATCGGCGGACAAATTCTATACCGTTGTTCTGTCAAATGAGGGCAAGGTAGTGCTTGCAAAATTTGCGGAAGAAGCGGCAGCAGCTGACGCTAACGAATAAGGAGCAGTCATATGATAGTGGGATTTTACGGCAGAACTTACGGCAAGGACGCAAAAATTCCGCTTGAAAGCTTTCATTTATGGGAAATGCGCGCCGTAGCCGCATTAAACCGCCTTTTAGGCGGGGATATTTCAGGCGCCTCGGACGATAATGCGAAAATGTGTATTTGCGAGGCTGCCGAGCTTTTGTATGAAAACGCGAAAAGCGAAGGAATACTGTCGGAGAATAATGACGGTTACAGCGTGCATTTTGAAAAGGGCAAAAAGGACAGCGGAATTTATAATATCGCAAAAAAATGGCTTTCAGGGAGCGGACTTTTGTATAGAGGTGATGTTCTGTGACGGAAAAGGTTACAGTCTGGCATAACGGAAAAAGACAGTGCTTTCCCTTAATATCGGCAAGAACTGTATTCTCGGAGGACAAAAACGGGATAAAGCAAAAAGGCTTTTTTGAAAGCAGTGTATGCACGGTAAGGATACCCGCAAAATCGGAAACGGAATTTTCGATAGGCGATTTTGTGAGAATTGGTGAGCATACAGGCGACGCAAACAGGGATACCGATTTTAAGGTGACAAAAATATTCAGTAATTTAAGGGGGACAGCACCGCATTACAGGCTGGTGTGTGAGGTATAGATGAGTATAATCAAAAGCGTAAAAAACTATCTGGAAAGCTGTCCGAACTTTGCGGGAAAGACGGTAAATATTAACTATTTACCGTCTGAACGGGGCAGTTTTTCAATAGAAAATGTGCCCAAAAATCCCGTTGTAAAGCGTTACAGCGACGGTGAATGTCTTATGCAGTTTTGCTTTTTGATAGCAGGAAGAATTGTTTACGACCGTGATGTTCTCGAAAACCTGCGGATTTCACAGTTTTTTGAGGAATTTGAAAGCTGGATAGAAGCCCAGAATTCCGCAAAAAAACTGCCCGATTTATCGGATTTGGGCTTTACTGCCGAGGCGATAGAGGTAACAAACAGCGGAACGCTTTACGATACGGCAAGGACATCTGCAAGATTTCAGACAGAGCTAAGACTGCTTTATAAAAAGAAAAATTAAAAATGTGAGAGGGAAAATATATGATAAAACGAAGTGAAAAATTGGCGTTTATGCAGGTTACGGAAAACGGAAGCGCTGTTTACAGGCGTATGACAGGCTTTACCGAGCTTTCCGTATCAAAAAATCCCAAGGAATACTCCCGCAAATACATTGACGAGAGTGCCGAGAGAAACGCCGTTGTCGGCTATTCGCCTTCAATATCCTATAAAATGGATTATGAACCGAACAATACCGTACATAATGAGTTTTCGCAAATATCAGACCGCGAACTGACAGGCGAAAATGCCGTAAGAAGCATTGTTATTGTCGACCTTACAACTGCTGATTCAAACGGCGTTTGCAACGCAATAAAGAGGGAGTTTTCCATAATTCCGTCAGCGGAGGGCGATGACAGTGAAACATATACTTTAAGCGGAAATATGAAGGCTTCGGGAGAAATCGTTTTCGGTACGGCGGAAACGGAGGACAGCTGGCAGACGCTGACCTTTACCGAAGCGGAATAAAAAAATAAGTGTGCCGAGAAGGAGCAGTATGAATATAATTACCGACAAGTTTCCCGAAAGTGTAAGCCTTTGCGGAAGGAGTTACCCGATAAAAACAGATTTTAAAGTGTGGCTTAAATTTCACGAAATAATGAAGGATAAAAGCAAAAGTCCCGCCGAAAAGTTCACAGACGCCGTGCTTTGCTGTTTTGACCCTTGTAAATGCAAAAATCTTCCCGATAGCTATGAGGGAACGCTGAGCGTTCTTTTCAGCTTTTTTGCAGGAACACAAAAGGGAAAGGGCGAAGCGAAACCCGCAGAAAAGGTATTCGATTTTACCGAGGACGCGGATTACATTTTCACCTCTTTTTTTCAGGAATACGGGATTGACCTTTCGGAAAGCTCTATGCATTGGTACAAATTCCTTGCGCTTTTGGACGGATTATCCGAAAACAGCAGACTGAAAAAAGCGGTCCTTTGGCGCAGTATTAACCTTGCAGAAATCGAGGATACAAAACGGCGGAATTTCTGCCGTAAAATGAAGGAATTTTACCGTCTTGAAAGCAGAACGGCGCTCGGCGAAAAGAATATTGCCGAGGAATTAGCCAAGGCATTTTAATTCATACAGCTCCTTTTGCACGGTACGCCTCAAAATGAAAGGGGCAAAAATGAACAATTTATTTGAATTCAATTCGGATATAAAAGAAAAGATAAAGGGCTGGGCAAAAAATGTTTTGAGCGAGATAAAATCCGCATTTTCACTCGGAACGGAAGGCTCTAAAATAAAAAATGAAATAGGCAAATACATTGTAAGCGATATCGCATCGGGATTTTACGAAAACGATAAACAGGTAGTTAAGGTATTTTCGCAGATGTATGAAAAGCTGAACTATCAAAAAGAGGTAAATCTCATAAGCGAAGATGAATACTATGTAAAGCTTGAACGCCTGCGTGACAGATATTTCGGAAAAGGAACGCAGAAATGGCTTAAATATACCGCCGAAATATACGAGTATCAGAAAAGGGTGCTGGAAGAGGAAAAGAAGAACATTATTTCTCTTTATGACGATATTTCGGAATACGCATCAACCAAACTCAGCGAAGTAATAAACAAGCAGGCAAGTTTTGCCCAAAGCCTCAAAAGCGCAGGCAATCTTTTTGATAAAAACACAATGACCTTTGATAATGAAACCGTAACTTATTACTCAATGCACGATATGCAGAAGGACATTGACAGGATAAAAGAGTATGTGAGACTCACGGAGGATTTTTCGGAAAGAGCAAAAGGCATTGGAATAAGCGACGATATTCAAAAAGACTTTTTAGCCGAGTTAAAAGGGCTTGATTTTGGAGCCGCATTAGGACTTTTAAGAAGTATTAAAGGAAGTACCGACAGCACGGTTTTTAATTATCTTTCTGCGTGGAACGAGCGGAATATGCTTGCAGATGCCGTTGCGGCGAAGGCATACGAAGATGATTTTGCGGAAGGTATTGAGAATTCATATGAGCATATGAAGGAGGTTTTAAACCGTGCGGGGTACGAAATCCCCGAAGGCTTTTTTGTAAGCGGGAGCCTTTCCGCGCAAAAATTCGGCGACGCATTTATAGAGGAAATTGAAACGCAGATGTCAAGAATACGCTCGGTGATAGAGGCCTTTAACAGCGAAATCGGGACATACACCGCAGTAATGGGCGGAAATACTTACAATACCTCAAATACATCGTACAATATACAGTCTTCCGATGCACGGGATACAGTTGAAGAAATAAGGCGTTTTGAAACAATCAAGAGGCTTTCGGGAGTGACCTGAGGAGGACAGAATGTTTGAAATTATTTTTTATAATGAAAAAGGCAGCGTTACCTTCGGCGGCGGTGCGTCAGGGAGCAGCTGGCGCATAATAGAGGCTGACGGACTGGGACTTTCGGGGAAAAGCTATAAAAGCTGTGTTTTTGAAAACTATATCGGTCAGGAAACGGTAAGCGTTCGGGTAAATGCCCGTACTATAACCTTAAAGGGCGATTTTTTTATGACCGAAAACGGCAAATCGGAGTATACAGAAGGGCTTTTAGTGCTTGACAGCGAGGGTATTTTAGAAATACGGCAGGAGGACGGCAATCGGCGCATAAGAGCATATTGCACGCAGTTTGTGCCGCAGCTGAAAAAGGGGAATTATATCCCGTTTACAGTCCAGTTCATATGTGACGAGCCGTATTTTGAGAGCGCCCAGGCGTATGAACTGCCGATTTTCAAGGTTATCCCGAGATTAAGCTGTGATTTTGTGTTCCCGGGTATGTTTTCAGAGCGCGTAACAAGGCGGAATGTGTTTATAAGCTCAAATGCGGAAACAGAGCCGGTAATAATCATAAAGGCAGGGCGCAACCCGAGCGGGTACCTATATATACAAAACCATACCAGCGGCGAAAGCCTTACCATTAACTATGAACCTTTAAGTAATGAATTTATAACGGTAGATGTAAAAAACCGCAGAATAACAAATCAAAACGGCGATAATCTTTTGGCATACCTTGCGGACGACAGCTTTTTTGACGGATTTCATCTATATCCAGGCGATAACGATATAGAGGTTAGCATAGGCACGGCAAATACCGAGCTTGAAGTGTTTTTAAGGTATAATGAGCGGTTTTTGGAGGCGGTAAGTTAAAATGCTGATTTTTTATAATTTTGACTTTGAAATGATATATGCCGAGCCGAAGGTGAAAAGTGTGAGCTGGACCCTTTATTATAATGAAATAGGCACTTTTGAAGCGCATTTTCCGCTCACATCGGAGCTTACAGAGATAACTGCGAAAAACCGATATATAGCCGTATGTGACGGCGATAAAAGCGCGATAATAACGGGGCGCGAGGTCAATGACGAGCTTGTGCTTTACGGCAGAACGGCAAACTGGCTTTTGGAAAAAAGAATTGCACCCAAGACGGCAAGCATCACGGGGCAGGCAGGTATTATATGCAACAATCTTGTGTCAGACGCCTTTTCCGATGTTGCCGATTTTGAGGTAAGCCAACCGCCTCAAAGCGATACGGTAACGGTTATAAGAACGGCATTTTCAACCGTTTACGATGCAGTAATCGGCTGCCTTTTGCAAGCGGAGCTGGGGCATAAATTGGATTTTGACGCAAAAAACAAAAAATGGCGGTTTTCGGTCATAAAAGGGCAGGAAATTCCGCTTTTAATATCCGAGCCGAACAAAAATGCCTATGAAACGGCAGTATGCGAGGATATACTTGACCTTGCCGACTGCGGTTATTACGGAGAAAACGGCTATATTTCAGGGACAAAACAGGGGATTTACCGCTGGGAAGCGCTGCTTACATCAAACACAGAAGCGGAAGCTGTATCCGAGCTTGCAAAGAAAAAGATGAATAGTGAGGTGCTTTTAAAGCTTAACGGTCTTAAATACGGCAAGGATTACAGTCTTGGGGATACTTTAAGAATACAGATAAATAAAGGTAAATGGAGGACAACTGCGCGGAAGGCAATATCGGGAGTACGCCTTTTTGTAAAGGACGGAGCAACCGAAGAAGTCCCCATTTTTACCGAAACAGGAGGAAACTAAATGGGATACAAATGTTTATTTATGGATGACAGCATTTATACCGCACAAGATGTAAATGACGCAATTTCCGGTATAATTTCGGGCGGTGTATCAAACTATCCGCTCGGGATTGACGCAATCTCGGACTTGAATTCGGCAATAGCCCAGATGATAGGCGGCGGCGTGCAGTTTATGGATACAAGCTGCCTTGTTGTGAATGACGGCGGAACATACAAAATTTCAGCGGGAGCCTGCTTTATGAATGACGGCTCACAAATCGTGTTTGATGAGGACGGTTACGGTATAAACCATACGCCGAACAAATATGAATATGTGTATTTGGAGCGCGATGTTCTTCACAACAGAATAAATGTTGTTGTTTCGGAGGAAAGCGGAGGCGAAGGCACAGTACCGCTTGCCGAAATCGATTATTACGGCACGGTTTTTGACAGACGCCGTTTTGCCAAGGCGAAAATCTCACTTACGGCAGAGCCGCAGAATATCGGTGTTACCAAAAATATAACGCGCGAACAGGGCACTTACGGTGATTTTGATATTGATGTGGGCTTTAACGGGTGGAAATACATAGTCTATGAGCTCACCAATTCGCGAGGGTATGCAGATATGGGCTGTTTGGAGTTTCCTGACGGAAGCTCTACAAGGTGCTTTCCTTTCAGAAATACCGACGGGGCTTATGACGGAAGTATGATTGTTACGCGCAATGGCTCGGTTCTGCACTTTGAAAATCCATATGGAACGGAATTTGATATTGATTTTGAGGTGAGATGATGATATACAGATTTAAAATTAAAGATGACTATCTTTACGAGATGACGCGCTTTGACGGAGTTTCGGGCAACAAAAACATATATCTGTGCGAATTCAGCATAGACTGCGAAGAAAATGCCGTATGGTTTGCCGTATTCAAAAAAGGCGAAAATGTATATGTAACCCCGATTTCAGACGGAAAATGCAGTTTGCCATATGAAGTGCTTGAAAATGAAGGCTTGGTGTATCTCGGCTGTTATGGCGAATGTGACGGCGAAAAACGGATTTCTACAAACTGGCTTCCGCTTTCGGTTGAAGCGGGGGCGTATTCCGAGGGAACAGCGCCCCAGCCTCCGCAGGAGGATTTATGGGAAACGCTTTTGAGAAACAGCGTTCCCGTAATCAGCGAAGGCGGAAACTGGCTTACATACGATATGACAGCAGGAGAATATGTTGACACAGGCTTTGCCGCAAGAGGCGAGCAGGGAGCGCAGGGACCGAAGGGCGATATCGGCGAGCAGGGCATACAGGGTATACAAGG
>CAJOPD010000069.1 GCA_905236685.1 uncultured Clostridia bacterium | reverse complement strand
TCGGGATTGGTGATGGCCTGGCGCTTTGCAACCTGACCTACCATTCTCTCGTTTGTCTTTGAAAACGCAACAACCGACGGGGTTGTTCTTGCACCCTCAGAATTTGCGATAACGGTCGGATTTCCGCCCTCTATTACCGCAACGCACGAATTTGTTGTTCCTAAGTCAATTCCTATAATTTTTCCCATAATAATTCCTCCTTTAATTTGCGACCTTGACCATTGAGTGACGAACCACCCTGTCGCCGTCATAAATATATCCTTTAATAAATTCCTCAACCACGGTATTTTCGGTTACCGCCTCGTCCTCAATATGCATAACCGCATTATGAAGATTTGGGTTAAATTCCTCGCCGACCGCCTTGATTTCGGAAATTTTAAGCTTTGAAAGCGTTTCCTTCATCTGCTTTTCAATCATTGTAACGCCGTCCTTTATCGCCTTGGCGTCCTCCGATACCGCCTCTGCCGCAAGTGCTCTTTCAAGATTATCGAGTATCGGCAGAAATTCCGCCGCGGTATCAATCAGCGCGTCTGCATACCTTGCGCTTTTTTCCTTCTCGGTGCGTTTTTTATAGTTATCAAACTCGGCATAAAGCCGCAAGTATTTGTCCTCGCTTTCTTTAAGCTTTTCTTCACACTCTTTAAGCTTGTCGTTTTCTTCGGATA
Source organism: uncultured Clostridia bacterium (assembly GCA_905236685.1). Taxonomy (GTDB): domain Bacteria; phylum Bacillota; class Clostridia; order UBA1381; family UBA1381; genus UBA1738. The sequence continues at coordinate 10,279 of CAJOPD010000069.1, read as the reverse complement.
TTTCTTCCGTCATTTCCTCCTCTTTAATTTCCTCTGCATTTGTTATTTTATCTTCCTTTTCCAATTCTACTCCTCGCTTTCTCTATACATTTCACCGAGAATTTTATCTATCTGATTTGAAATACAGTCAAGGCTTGCGATAACCTTTGCGTAATTCATACGCTTAGGTCCTATTACGCCTATCCTGCCGACAACTTTATCGCCCACTTTGTAATTCACCGTAACAAGACTTGAATTTTCAAGCTCGGAAAACTCATTTTCCGCTCCGATTTTTACATCAACGCTGTCCTTTGGCGCACCTATCAGCTTTACGAGGTTTTCCTTGTTCTCCAAAAATTCCAGCATCTCGCGCGCTTTTTTGGTATCGGAAAACTCAGGATAGGACAAAATCGACTTTGCGTTATTTACATATATTTCGGTTTCGTCAAGCGAATCTATCGTTTCATATACAAAATTCAGTATATTTATTAAAACCTTCGGCGGTATGTTCACCTTCTTCGCCGCCGCCTTTTCAATGTCCTTTATTATGTCAAAGGTGAGCTCGTCTGCCGTTATCCCCGATATTCTGCCGCTTATTATTTTTGACAGCTCCGCCGCCTGCTTATCGGTAAGCTCTGCTGAAACCGACTGATTTTTGACTATTCCCGTGCCGGTCACAACCAGGATTATCACGCTGCCGTGTCCTAAGTTTACAAGCTCCAATTTTTTTATTACCGAGCCGTTCAGTTTCGGCGATGTTACGACCGTTGTATATTCGGTGAGCGTTGATGCGATAAGGCTTGCCTTTTTTATTATAAGCTCCAAATGATTTACCCGCTCTGCCATAATCATATTTAGCTTTTCCAGCGCCTCTACACTCATATTGTAACGCTTCATCAAAGAGTTTACATAAAAGCGGTAGCCGCTGTCTGTCGGTATTCTGCCCGCCGAGGTGTGCGGCTGGATTAAATATCCCATTTCTTCAAGGTCCGCCATCTCGTTCCGTATTGTAGCGCTTGAAAGGTCTAAATCGTCCTTTTTTGAAATGGCGCGCGAGCCTACGGGTTCCGCCGTCCCGATATATTCATCAATTATCGCTTTTAAAATCTTTTGTTTTCTTTGACTTAAATCCATAGTAACTACCTCTTTTTCGGAACTACGGTATGCCTTATAAAATCAAAATACTGTTAGCACTCATCTCGGTCGAGTGCTAACAGTATAAATATACCCCTTTTACCTTTATTTGTCAATAGGTAAATTTGAACTTTTTGTTAACTTTTTCGGTATCAAAGCAAAAATTCGCACATTATTTGATTTGATACGCTTACCGCCTTTTTGGACAGGCGAATTCTGCCGTTTTCATAAAGCAAAAAGCCCGTTTTTATAAACTTTTCAAGCGGTTTTTGAAATATTTCAAAAATATCCTCTCCGAATTTTTTAAAAAAATCAGTTTGTGATATTCCGCAAATCATTCTCAGCCCCAAAAAAACAAATTCCGACATCATATCTTCCTTTGTCAAAGGCTCTTTATTGCGGATTTTGGTATCATTTTGGCAATAGCCTTTTAAATCGTCTGTGTTGGAAAAGCGTACACCGTTTAAGAAAGAGTGTGCTGAAATCCCCAGTCCTATATATTCCTCCATTGTCCAGTACTTTATGTTGTGACGGGAGGCTTTGCCGTCCTTCGCAAAATTTGATATTTCGTACTGCTTATAGCCGTTTTTGCCAAGGGTATCAACGGCAAGGTCATAAAGACGGCGCTCGGTGTCCTCATCGCATAGTGCGGTTTTTCCGCTTTTAACCTCGTCAAAAAGCAGGGTTCCCTCCTCTAAAATGAGGCTGTAACAGGATATATGGTCCGGCTCCTGCAAAATTGCGGTATTCAGAGTTTTTAAAAAGCTTTCCTCGGTCTGTTTCGGTATCCCCGACATCAAGTCTATGCTTATGTTCTCAAATCCCGCCTCTTTCGCGAGCGCTATCGCCTCCTTGGCGTCCTGTGCACTGTGTACCCGTCCCAGCGCTTCAAGCTCTGTATCGCAAAAAGACTGCACACCGATTGAAAGGCGGTTTACACCCATTTTATGCATCATTGCAAGCTTTTCTCTGTCGGCAGTTTTCGGGTTCATTTCTACCGTAAATTCGATATCTTTTGAAAGTGTAAAGCTGCATTTTATACTTTTTAACAATTCTGCCAAAAGCTCGGTATTAAGAGCTGTCGGCGTTCCGCCGCCGATATATACCGTATCAAGCTCCGCACCCTTATATTCCGCCATTTCGCGTATCAGCGCATTTATATATTCTTCCTTTACGCCGTCGGGCGCTGCGCCCGAATTGAAATCACAGTATTTACATTTTTTTATGCAAAAGGGTATGTGAATATATAAGCCTTTCATCATTCACCTCAAAATAAAAGAGCGGGAAAACCGCTCTTTTTATTCGTCATCTCTTGAATGGCAATCGCAATTTTCATCATCGCAGCCACATTCAAACTCAAACTCGATTTCCTGATTGCAGTTAGGGCAGGTAATGCCTTTTTCCTCATCAAGAGCATCAAAATCCACCATAAAATCTTCGTGACAATTAGGACATTCAATTTCAAAAAAGTCCATATCGTCGTCAAATTCCTCGTCCTCTTCATCTTCATCGCCGTATGCGATTTCCTCGATGTCGGCAAGGTCAGCGTCAATCTCGTCAACCTTTTCTTCAAGCTCCTCGTGAGCGTCCAAAAGGTCGTCAACCGCCGAAGCAATATCCGAAAGTACATCAACAATGCTCAAAAGAAGTTTTCCCTCCGCCGAGTTTTTGTCCACATTAAGACCTTCCGCAAGACCTTTTAGGTATGAAACCTTTGAAATCAAACTTTCCATAATTCTCTCCTTTATACACGCTCCATATATTCGCCTGTTCTTGTATCAATTCGGATAGTATCGCCTTCATTAACAAAAAGCGGAACCTGAATTGTTGCGCCTGTTTCCAAGGTGGCGGGCTTTGTTGCGCCTGTTGCCGTGTTTCCTGCAAAACCCGGCTCGGTTTCGGTAACGGCAAGTTCTACAAAGGTAGGCGGCTCAATACCGAACACGCTGCCCTTATAGGACAAAATCATACAAATCATATTTTCCTTAACAAACTTTAATGCGTCTCCAATCTGGTCCTTGCCGATAGGGAGCATATCAAAAGTTTCCTGGTCCATAAAGTAGTAAAGGTCGCCGTCATTATAGGAATACTCCATATTCTTTCTTTCAATATGCGCTTCCTCAACCTTTTCGGTAGGTCTGAATGTCTTTTCCACAACAGCGCCCGTTATAACATTTTTAAGCTTTGTTCTGACAAAAGCCGCACCTTTACCGGGCTTTACATGTTGAAATTCCACAACCTGATAAACATTTCCTTCAAATTCAAAGGTCCTTCCGTTTCTGAAATCGCCAGCAGTTATCATAAAAATCTCCTCCGTTGTTTTTATACACATTGTATTTTAATACATTTTCCATAATTTTTCAAGTGTTTTTTAAATAATAATCAATTCTTTGGTAAAATTAGTAAGATTTTCTGCTTTTTCACCAATGCAAACCACATCTTCAATGCGCACGCCGCCAAAGCCTTCAATGTAAATCCCCGGCTCAACCGTTATCACATTGCCCTTTTCAATAATGTCGGAGCTTTTCTGCGAAAAATTAGGTGATTCGTGGATTTCAATACCCAAGCTGTGCCCCAAGCTGTGCCCGAAATTGTCGCCGTAACCCGCATTTTTTATAATATCTCTCGCAACCCTGTCAATTTCCGCGCAGCTTTTGCCTTCTGCTATTGCAGAAATCGCTTCAAGCTGTGCTTTTAATACCGTTTCGTAAATTTCGCGCTGTCTTTCGCCCGCCTTTGACATAACAAAGGTTCTGGTCATATCGGAACAGTATCCGTCTAAGACGCAGCCAAAATCTATCGTGACAAAATCGCCGGCACAAATCGGCTTTTCGCTTGCCACCCCGTGCGGCATAGCAGACCGTACGCCGCTTGCAACTATTGTTTCAAAGGAGGTTTTTTCCGCGCCGTTTCTAAGCATAAAAAACTCGATTTCGCGCGCCACTTCCCTCTCGGTTATACCCACCTTTATTTTCGGCAGGGTATTCAAAAGCGCCTCTTTTGCAAGCTCTTCCGCTTTTGCGATTTTTTCAATCTCTACTCTGTCCTTCACCCTTCTCGGAGCACTAAGCTTTTGCGACATAGGTAAAAGCTTTTCGGTAAGCCTTTGGAATTTTGCAAATTCCCGCACCGTCATAATATCTTCTTCAAAACCGAAGGTTTTCTCCTTAATACCGCCAAAAAGCTTATCTGTACCGTTTGCGGTATCGTATATTTCAAAATCCTCCGCCTGCTGTTTTGCCTGCGTTATGTAGCGGAAATCGGTCGCCAGAATTTGTCTGTCCTTTGTGATTACCAAAAATGCGTCCTGTGAAGTAAATCCCGAATAATAGAAAATATTTGGAAATCCCGATATTATCGCACCTTCGCCGTCTTTTAAAAATTTGCGTATTTTATCTGTTCTTTCGATACTCAAAGCTTTTCTATCTCCTCCATAAGTACGGGAATTATGTCCTTTTCGGGCACTTTTCTTAAAATTTCGCCCTTTTTAAAGATAAGCCCATCGCCGACACCGCCTGCAACGCCGATGTCTGCTTCTCTTGCCTCGCCTGGTCCGTTTACGGCACAGCCCATAACGGCAACCTTTATGTTTTTATCTATATTCCTTAGGCGTTTTTCCATTTCGGTAGCGATTGGAATCATATCTATCCTCGTCCGTCCGCAAGTTGGGCAGGAAATCAGCTCCGCGCCGCCCTTTCTTAGCCCTAGCGTTTTTAAAATATCCTTTGCCGCGTAAATTTCTTCCACGGGGTCTGCCGTCAGCGAAACCCTCACGGTATTGCCGATACCGCAGGACAAAAGCGCACCTATTCCTACTGCGGATTTTATAATTCCGGCATTTTTTGTGCCTGCCTCGGTAACGCCGATATGCAGCGGTATGTCGCTAATACTATCGAATTTTTTGTATGCCTTTATCATTTCCGTCACATCGGAAACCTTCATTGATACGACTATGTCGTGAAAATCCAAATCTTCAAGAATTTTTATATGTCCCAAAGCACTCTCAACCAGCGCGTCCGCCGTAGGTCTTTTATACTTTTTGAGAATATCCTTCTCCAAAGAGCCTCCGTTTACGCCTATCCGTATCGGAATACCGCGCTCGCCGCAGGCGTTTGCTACCGCCTTCACCCTGTCGGTGCTCCCGATATTGCCCGGATTTATTCTTATCTTATCCGCCCCGCCTTTTATGCACTCTAATGCAAGGCGGTAGTCGAAATGAATATCGCAGACGAGCGGTATTTCAATCCTTTTTTTTATTTCCGAAACCGCTTTTGCCGCCTCCATATCGGGCACCGCAACCCGCACTATTTCACAGCCCGCCGCTGTGAGCCGCTTAATCTGTGCGGCCGTTTCGCTTACATTTTTAGTATCGGTATTTGTCATAGACTGTATCGATACGGGACTGTTTCCGCCTATTTTTACACCGCCAACATCTACCGTTCTTTTCATTTGTTCTACCTCACAATTAACTTCATTATATCGCTGTAACATACCGCAGCGGCAAGCACAAGCAGCAGGACAAGCCCGATTGTGTGCACCATACCTTCTTTTTCGGGCGGTATGGGTTTTCTTCTTATCAGTTCAATAATCATAAAGAACAGCCTTCCGCCGTCCAGCGCAGGAAGCGGCAGGAGATTGAAAATCCCCAGATTTACCGTCAGCGCCGCCACGATAAACAGTATGTTCAAAAGGCTGTTTTTGCCCGAATTTACCGCCTCTCCTATGACGCTCGCAACTCCCACAGGTCCTGAAAGATTATTAAGTCCCATTTTTCCCGAAATCATATCGCGGATAGCAGAAAAAATGCTCTTTATCACATATCCCGTGTATTTCCACGCAAAAGGCAATACATTAACCGCCGTTATTTCCTCGCGTCTTGCCTCAAATCCTATGATATACCGCTTTTCCGAATAGCTTTTTCCGATATATTCTTCGGGCACATCATTTTCGTTATAGTTAATGATGTAATTTTCGGAAATTCCGTTTACGGTATCGGAAATTTCGGCACTCGTTTCGCCGTAAGTTACGGTCGTTTCGCTCAAAGACGGCTTAACGCTTAGTTTTATTTTCTCTCTGCCTCTTTTTACGGCAATTTCCGCACTTTCTGTGTTTTCGTCAAACTCTCCCGTATAAAGACCTATATCGTTATAAAGGCTGATTTTATGCCCGTTTATTTCGATTATTCTGTCTCCCGCCCTGACGCCCGCCTCTGAAAGATAGGAGCGCTCATCGATTTTTTCCACTGTATTTGTGGCTATCGGGCTCATCATTTTTACAACAACCGCAAAAATCGCAAAGCCGAGCAAAATATTGATAATCGCGCCTGACGCCACTATTATAAACCGTTTCCAAAGCTTTTGATTGGAAAAAGCCTCCGGGTCGGCACTTTCGCCGTCCTCACCTTCCAAGCGGCAATATCCGCCTATGGGTAAAAGACGGAGTGAATACTGTGTCTTTTTGCCATTATGCTTTACTATGGACGGTCCCATACCCACCGAAAATTCCAAAACCTTTACGCCCAAAAGCTTTGCCGAGGCAAAATGCCCGAATTCGTGCAGGGTTATCATAACCAAAAAAACAACTATTGTTACAATCGCTGTAACCAAAAAATCAGCTCCTTAAATATATGCTTTCCTTGATATTTTTATCCGTTTCAAGAATTTCCGTAATGGAAGGGTCAGGAATATTTTTTACGCCCTCCATAGCATTTTTGATTATTTCGGAAATTTCCGGATAGCTTATTTTCCCCTCTAAAAAGAGCTTTACCGCCGCCTCATCGCTGCTGTTGAATACTGTCGGCAGTATTCCTCCCGCAAGCCCCGCCTTTTTTGCAAGCTCCAAAGCGTAAAAGGCTTCCGTGTCGGGCTTTTCAAAAGTAAGAGCCATATACTGTGTAAAATCAAGCTCGTTATTTTCCATAGGAAGCCTGTCGGGATATGTGAGCGCGTACTGGATAGGAAGCCGCATATCAGGCGTGCCAAGCTGTGCTATAACGGCGTTGTCCTCATACATAACAGCTGAATGAAGAATACTCTGCCTGTGTATAACAACCTCGATATCCTCTATCCCCACGCCGAAAAGCCATTTCGCCTCAATGATTTCCAAGCCCTTATTCACAAGCGTTGAGGAGTCTATCGTGACCTTTGCGCCCATACTCCAGTTGGGGTGATTTAGTGCGTCCTTCGGCGTCACATTTTTCAGTTCCTCTCTTGTCTTTTTGAAAAACGGACCGCCCGATGCCGTTAAAATAATCTTTTTTATCCTTTTGGGATTTCCTTGAAGGGACTGGAATATTGCCGAGTGTTCGCTGTCAACAGGCAGAATTTTCACTCCGTATTCCCTTGCCAGCGGCATAACAATATGCCCGCCCGTAACAAGCGTTTCCTTATTCGCAAGCGCGATATTTTTCCCGGCTTTTATTGCCGTTATGGTAGGCAAAAGCCCTGAAATTCCGACAACCGCCGTGACTACCGTCTGTGCGTCTCTGAAAGCCGCCGCCTCCAAAAGCCCTTCTTTGCCCGATACCACCTTTACATCAAGATCTGAAACCTTTGTTTCGAATTCCCGCGCCTTTTTTTCGTCCGCGACGCATACAAGCTTTGGCATAAATTCGCGGGTTTGCGCCTCCAAAAGCTCAATATTGGAATATGCTGAAAGGGCACACAAGCGTATGCCCTTATATCTTCTTGCAATTTCAAGCGTCTGCGTGCCTATTGAGCCTGTGGAGCCCAATACTGTTATCTTATGTTCAAAATCCATCTTTATACCTCTTAAAGAATAAAATGCATCACCGCGTAGTACACAAATGGTGCCGCGAAAAGCACCGAATCAAATCTGTCCAAAAGTCCGCCGTGACCCGGCAGAATATTGCCGTAATCCTTCTTCTCAAAATCACGCTTTATGCAGGACGCGGATAGGTCGCCGAGCTGTGATATTACCGATGCCAAAAGTCCCAAAACCGCAAATTTCAGTATGTATATCCCCGAAGGCGTTTTTGAAGTCATAACAAATACCATTATAAAAAGGTATAAAATACTTCCGATTACGGAAAAGACAATGCCGCCGATTGCTCCCTCAACCGTCTTTTTGGGGCTGATTTTTTCCGCAAGCTTATGCTTTCCCCAAAGACTTCCCGCCGTAAATGCGCCCGTATCGGTAAGCCAAGCACACACAAAGGGCAGGATTACCGTGTATTTGTCGCAATTTTGCCGTGTCAAAATAAGCATCGACATAAACACCGAAATCATAAGTGTAACAAATCCCACCGCCAAAACCTTTTTTGATGTAACTTTTCCGTGCATAGATATCATAGCGAGCATAAATATCATAAGCACTGCGGCAGGAGCAAAAATCTGTTTTCCGAAAATAAAGCCGAGGCATACGAGGACTGCCGAAAAATACCCTATGCCGCGCAAAAATCTGCCTACGCACATAACCCGATACATTTCAAAAAGCATTCCCACGGTAAGCAGTATAACTGCCGAATAAAGCACATACCTGTGCGAGAGTACCACTGCAAAAAATATGATTATGCCGACAAATGATGTGAGTAACCTTTTTGCCATATTAAACCCCTCCGTATCTTCTGTTTCGCGACTGATATTCAATTATTGCATTATGTAAATCGTTAACCGAAAAATCGGGCCACAGCGTTTTTGTAAAATACAGCTCCGAGTATGCCGACTGCCACATCATAAAGTTTGAAAGCCTTAACTCATTACTCGTCCTTATAATCAAATCGGGGTCGGGCTGACCGCCTGTATAAAGCTCGGACGAAATCATATCCTCGTTAATGTCGGAAGGTGCAATAGCCCCGTCTTTTGCGCGCTCTGCAAGAGTTCGCGCCGCCTTTACAAGCTCCTCGCGCGAGCCGTAATTTAAGGCGATATTCATAACAATACCTGTATTGTTTTTGGTAAATTCCTCGGTCTTTTTGATTTGCTGCCGAATTTCCTCTGTAAGTTCGTCCCGTGAGCCTATTGCGCGGATTACGACATTTTCCTTTGCCAAAGTGCGCTCGGAGTCACGCAGGTAACTTAAAAGCAAATTCATCAAAAAATCCACTTCTTCCTTCGGGCGTTTCCAGTTCTCCGTCGAAAAGGCATATACCGTTATGTATTTTATACCCATATTGTTACATTCGGTAACAATCTTTTTCAAAGTATCCGCGCCCGCCTGATGCCCCGCGCTCCTCGGAAGACCGCGCTTTTTCGCCCATCTTCCGTTTCCGTCCATTATTACGCCGATATGATTTGGCAGATTTTCCCTGTCCAAACCTTCAAACTGCCTTTTTTTCTTAAAAAACATAGCTGTTTCCGTGTCCCTTTCTGTGCAAAAAGTCATAAACAATCATACCCCCGCAAAAGCGCAGGGGTATAAAAATTAAACATCAAGAATTTCCTTTTCCTTTGATGCGGTAATGTCATCAATTTCCTTCACATATTTGTCCGTAAGATTTTGAATATCCTTTTCAACGCCCTTAAAATCGTCCTCGGTGATTTCAGACGCCTTCTGCTTTTTCTTAAAATCTTCCAGTGCGTCACGCCTGATATTTCTAATCTGCACCTTAGCCTCTTCCGAGTACTTTTTGACCGTTTTCACAAGCTCTTTTCTTCTCTCCTCGGTAAGCGGCGGGAAGTTAAGGCGTATAACCTTGCCGTCATTCTGCGGAGTGATGCCTATTTCCGATTTGTTTATCGCTTTTTCAATTTCGTTCAAAACCGACTGGTCCCAGGGCTGAATAACGAGCATTCTCGGCTCTGGCACCGATATTGAGCCTATCTGTGCGATTGGCGTCATTGTGCCGTAGTATTCTACTGCGATTTTGTCAAGAACGGATGCGTTGGCTCTGCCCGCTCTTATAGTTTTTAACTCGCCGTGGAATTCGTCAACTCTCTTGTTCATTTTTCCTTCATACTCAGGATAGTTTCCCATAATTTCACTTACCTTTCTTTATATAATTTATCTTTTTCCGTCCCGCGTGACAAGCGTACCTATTCTTTCGCCCATAACGGCTTTTACGATATTTTCGGGATTATCTAATCCGAATACCAAAATCGGCATATTGTTGTCCCTGCACATTGACGCCGCCGTAGAGTCCATAACTCCAAGTTCCTTTGAAAGTATATCGTTAAAGAACAAAGCATCATACCGCTTTGCGTCGGGG
>CAJOPD010000068.1 GCA_905236685.1 uncultured Clostridia bacterium | reverse complement strand
GACCCTATGCCCGTTATAACAGGCGCTATGGAATATCCTAAGGATATTAAAAAAGTGCTTTCGGATAATGCGGACGCGGTATTTTTGGACGCTTTATCTCTTGCAAAAGAGGCGGGGAATTTTAAGTCGGTCAATGTCGTTTTAATAGGCGTTATGGCAAAAAGCACCGATATTCCGTATGAAAAATGGATTGAAACGATTAAGACGACCGTACCGCCCAAATTTTTGGAAGTAAACCTCAAAGCTTTTGAGCTTGGATACAGTTTATAGGAGGCGATTTTATATGATGTGGCAAAAGGAAATTGAAACTATGCCCCGTGAGGAGCTTAGAAAACTGCAAGACGAACGGCTTTCGCGGCAGGTTGCGCGTATGTATGAAAATGTCCCGCTTTTTCGAAAGAGAATGGACGAAAAAGGATTAAACCCCTCTGACATCAAGTCAGTTGATGACCTTTCAAAACTCCCGTTTTCATATAAGCAGGATTTAAGGGACTATTATCCTTACGGGCTCTTTGCCGTGCCTATGGAAGATGTTGTCCGCATACACGCATCAAGCGGTACAACAGGTAAAAAAATCGTAGTCGGCTACACAAAAAATGATCTTGATGCGTGGAATAACTGCGTTGCAAGAATGATGACGGCAATAGGCATAGATAAAAAGGACTTTATTCAGGTGTCCTACGGATATGGCTTATTCACGGGCGGTCTTGGCGCTCACGGCGGCTCGGAAACTGTCGGCGCGACAACAATACCTGTATCTTCGGGAAATACGCATAACCAAATTCAGACAATGATTGATTTCGGTGCAACCGTACTTTGCTGCACACCGTCTTATGCTATGTATCTGGGCGAGGCAATAGAGGAGGAAGGGCTTACCGACAAGCTTAAACTGAAAGCGGGAATATTCGGCGCAGAGCCCTGGACGGAGGATATGCGGGCGGCTATCGAGGAAAAGCTTAAAATAAAGGCTTATGATATCTACGGTCTTTCCGAAATAATGGGTCCCGGCGTTGCCTGCGAATGCGAAGAACAGGCAGGTATGCATGTGTGGGAGGATATGTTTATCCCTGAAATTGTTGACCCCGACACCGGCGAGCCGCTTCCTTACGGAGAGCAGGGCGAGCTTGTCTTTACAACAATTACAAAGGAAGCGTTTCCGCTTATCCGCTACCGCACACACGACATCTGTACGCTTATTCCCGAGCCTTGTAAATGCGGAAGAACGCATATCCGTATGAAAAAGCCCTGCGGCAGAAGTGACGATATGCTGATAATAAGGGGCGTAAATGTGTTCCCGAGCCAGATTGAAGAAGTCCTTTTGAAAATCGGCGAGGGCATAACGCCAAACTACCAGATAATTGTTGACCGTGTCAATAATAACGACACCTTTGACATAAATGTTGAAATGAGCGAAAATCTTTTTGCTGACGACATACGCACCGTCGAACTGCTTGAAAAGAATATAACCGCAAGAATACGCGAGGTTTTGGGAATTGGTGCAAAGGTACATCTTGTAAACCCGAAATCCATAACACGCAGCGAGGGCAAGGCAAAAAGAGTAATTGACAACCGAAATCTTAAATAAAGGGAGGAAATTATTATGCTGATTAAACAACTTTCAGTTTTTGTGGAAAACAAACCCGGAAGGCTTGCCGCAGTTATTGAGGAGCTTGGCAAAAACGGTATAAATATGAGTGCGCTGTCCCTTGCCGATACCTCGGAATACGGGATTTTGAGAGTTATTGTTGATAACCCCGAAAATGCCGCAGAAATTGTCAAAAAAATCGGCGTTATCGTGAAAATCACTACCGTTTTGGCAGTTCCTATGGACGACACGCCGGGCGGACTATCGAAAATCCTTGATATTTTCCTTAAAAATGATATCAATGTGGACTATATGTACGCCTTCGTCGGAAAGACCGCGAACAAAGCCGTTATGGTAGTTAAGGTTTCCGATGTAAAAAAGGCGGAGGAAGCGCTTTTGGCGGCAGGAATTTCCGCCGATTACACCGAAAACTTATATTAAAAGTCAAACTCCGCAAGGTTTATCCCTTGCGGAGTTTTTATTTTTTCTCTATGTAAATCACCTTATCGCACATATCAAACGCTGCCTGCTTATGACTTACAATAATGCAGGTTTTATCTGTCATATTGCGGATTGCCGAAAGCAGATTTTTTTCGGTTACGCTATCGAGCGCGGAGGTGGACTCGTCCAAAAGCAGTATCGGCGCATTATGAAGTATCGCACGCGCTATCGAAATCCTCTGCACCTGTCCTTCCGAAAGTCCTTGCCCCTTTTCGCCGAGCTCGGTATCAAGTCCTTTATCAAGCGTTTTTATATAATCCCATATCTGCGCAATTTTTGCCGCGTTTATTATTTCTTCATCGCTCGCGCCGCTTTTTGCAAAGGCGATGTTCTCACGGATTGTGCCCGACAAAATAAGATTTCCCTGCGGCACATATGCAAAAAGCCCCCGCGTTTCAATCCCTATCGGGATTTCTCGCTCCTTACATTTTACATACATCTTGCCTTCCTGCTGCGGCATAATTCCCAAAAGCAGCTTCATTACGGTACTTTTTCCGGCGCCCGATTCGCCTGCGATAACGGCACATTCACCCTTTTTAACCTCTATGTTAACGCCCGATACAGCGGCGTCCTCACTGTAAGAAAAGGTAACACCGTCAAAAACAATGCTTTCCATATCCCTGTAAAGTTCTTCGGGCGAAAGCGCCTCGCCTGCGCTCTCGTCCTTGATATTTTCAAGCTCCAAAAGGCGTTCGACAGATGCTATAACGGCAAACGCGCGCGGAACAAGTCCCGATATGCTCTTAAACGGTGATTGTATCTGTGCGACCAATGCCAAAATTGCGGTAACATCGCCGTAAGTCATCTCGTGTATCGAAAGCTTGTACGCCGCATATGCCATCGCAAAATAATAGCCCGCATTAAATATCAAAAACATTCCGACCTGCGCAAAAACCGAAACGGTAACTCTTTTTATGCGGAGCTTGTATGTCTTTTTCTGCAAAGCCTCGCTTTTATCAAGCACCTTGTTTTCACAGCCGAAGGATTTTACAACAAGCAGATTTTGCAGAATTTCCAGCATAAAGGATTTTGTTTTTCCGTCATATTCCTGGCACAGTATGTGCATTTTTTTATATTTTGCGGAATATATCCGCGCCCCCGCCGCAACGACAGGACCTATACACAGGATTATCACCGCAAGAGTGCTGTCAATTCTGTAAAGTACGAAAAATGCGCCTATTATGCTCGTCAAAAACATAAATGCATATGGCACAATATCGATTATTCCGTTCACTATTACCGCAACATCGCTGTCAATCCTGTTCATCAGCTCTCCCGAGTGAAAATTTGAGACCGAAAGATAGTCCTTTTTGACCAAAATCCCGAATATATGCCTTTTTAAAGAAATCTCAAACCGTGAGCATGCGTGAACATTTACATAGCTTACCGCAATCTGCAAAACAAGTCTTATCAAAAGCAGGGCAATCAAAACAAAAAATGCTTTTTCCAATAGTGCATTTTCCGTTAAAACGCCCCTTGCCTTTTCCGTCGCAATGTCCATAACATTTTTTGACGCTGTGGCAAAGCGTATCTGTATTAAAGACAGCGCAATACTTATAATGCTGAGCGTTATTATTGCGGGAAAGGATTTTTTACCGTTTTCCGCTATCCACGCCCAAACCTCTTTATTCTTCCTTTTCATAAGCAACTCTCTTTTTGAAAATCTACATTTCAATTATTTCACATTTTTTTGATTTTGTCAACAAGCGCGTAAAGCTCATCTCTTGTGAGAAGTCTGTCAAGCACCGAAATAAGCATATTTGCGGACATTTTTGCAGGAAGATTAAGCTGTGAAAGCAGTTTTTTTCTGAGATTTGCGCTGTTTTCTCCGCCCGATAATCCAAGCGCATAAAAATCCGCTTTTGTGACGGGCAGGGGCATTTTCTTTTCGCTTTTTTCGCCCGAAACCGTCGCCCCGCTCCTTTTAATTGCCTCGATTATCACGCTTTCGTCTATTCCCTCAACGCCCAAAATGCCTTCCTTTCCGCCTACCGTTTTGCGCCGTTCCTTTCCGTATATCTCGGGAACAAACGCGTCAAAAACGACGCCGTTTTTTGCAATCTGCTTTATGAACGAGCGTATCTTGAACCCCGCCGAATCGGAGTCGGTTAAAATCACAATTCCCGTTTTTTCGGCAAAAGCTTTTACCGCCTGCTTTTTATCGTTATCATTAAATACGGAAAATCCGCCCACCGCAAAAACGGGGCTTTCAATAAACCCCGAAAGTTTTATTTTATCATAAACGCCTTCTACTATAATAACCTCTTTTACGCTGTACATATTCTCCTCCTATGTGATTAGCGTACCATTTATACAGTTTTTTGTCAATAAAATTTACATTTTGTTCATACACTTTTCTGTACGCCGTACTATAATATACCTGAAAACTTTAAGAGGTGATTTAAAATGTCAACTGACGAACTTAATTTTGAACCCGAAAAAGATATTATTTCGGAAGAAAATGAGTACGAGCCGTCCTTTTCGGAGGAGCTGGAAAAATATCTTCCTACTCCCGAAAATACCGACAAAATAAAAAAGCCGTACCCTGCGTGGCTTATATCTTCAATAACAGCCCTTTGCACCTGTATTGTTGTACTTTTGGTTTATAGCCTGCTGATTTTTCCGCACATAAAGCCGTCTGCTGTGATTTCTTATGTAAACGGCAGTTCCGAATACGGCAAAACCGAGGAGCTTACAGCTATCGGGGCCATCTCCGAAAAGGTGCTTCCTGCCGTTATTTCCGTTTCGGCAAAAACCGATTACCACAGCTTTTTCGGCATTTCGTCACAGACCGTTTCGGGAACGGGCATAGTTATAACGGAAAACGGATATATCCTGACCTGCTACTCGCTTGTCGGCGGGAACGGCGAAGTTACGGTAAAAATCGGGCAGGACACTTACACTGCAAAGCTTGTGGGCGGGGACGCCTCAAAGGATATTGCAGTTATTAAAGTTGACGCGGAAGGTCTTGCTTATGCCGCCTTGGAAAACTCAGAAAGCGTCCGTACCGGCGATAATGTAATCGCCATAGCAAATGTCTTGGGCGGCGATATAGGCGTTTCGGTTACGAAAGGCATTATCTGCGGTGTAAACAAGGGCGTAACCCTTTCAAACGGCGTGAGTATAAATCTTTTGCAGACCGACGCTATATCTGGAAGTGCGGGAGGCTGTCTTTTAAATGAAAAAGGAAATGTTATCGGTATGCTCACCGCTTCAATATCCGGGCAGTCCGACAAAATAGGTCTTGCCATTCCGTCGGGCGATATTCTTGCGGTTTCGGAGTCAATCATAAATACGGGGCTTGCACCGTCGGGGCTTATCATAGGCATACGCGGAGCTGACGGCGAGCACGGCGTAACGGTGGAAACGGTAAACGATAACACCCCCGCAAAAAAGGCGGGCATTAAAGCCGGCGACCTGATATTGAAGGCGGACGGAAATGCGGTAAAATCCGTCGCGGAATTAAACAAAATCCGCGACACTCACAAAAAGGGCGATACAATTGTTCTCACCATCTACCGTGACGGCGATATTACCGATATAAATGTTGAACTTTAAAAAACCTGTCCTTTCGGACAGGTTTTTGTTATCTTTCGCTAAGCGGAATATAAGGAGTATGCTTTGCCACATTTTTGTATGCGGGACGGATAATCTTGTTCGCGTTCATAAGCTCTTCTATGCGGTGTGCACTCCAACCGACAATTCTTGCAATTGCAAAAATAGGTGTATAGAGTTCAAGCGGAAGCCCCAGCATACTGTATACAAATCCCGAATAGAAATCGACATTTGCACTTATCGGTCTGTTTCTTTTGCTTTGCAAAAGCTCTATTGCAATTTTTTCGACCCTGTAATAAAGTTCCAGTTCCTCTTCCTTGCCCTTTTCCTTTGCAAGACTTCCCACAAAGCCCTCCAAAATTTTTGCTCTCGGGTCGGAAAGCGAATAAACTGCGTGACCTATACCGTATATAAGCCCGCTTTTGTCAAAGGCTTCTTTTTTGATAACTTTTTTCAGATATTCCCTTAACTCGTCCTCGTCTTCACAGTCCTTGACATTTTGTCTTATGTCATCAAACATTTCAACGACTTTTTTGTTTGCACCGCCGTGCTTTGGACCCTTTAATGAGCCCAAAGATGCGGCAACAGACGAATAGGTGTCTGTACCCGACGACGAAACAACATGGGTTGTAAAGGTTGAATTATTACCGCCGCCGTGTTCTGCGTGCAGAACAAGGCACAAATCCAGCAATTTTGCCTCCAAATCGGTAAACTTGCTGTCCGGTCTTAACATATACAAAATTGCCTCCGCTGTTGACAGCGTTTCGGGCGGTGTATGAATAAACAGGCTCTGTCCCTTTTGATAGTGATTATACGCCTGATAGCCGTAAACGGACAGGAGCGGAAAAAGCGCTATAAGCTGCATACTTTGCCTTAAAACATTTTTTATGTCCAAATCGTCAGCATATTTGTCATAGGAATAGAGCGTCAGCACGCTTCTTGCAAGAGTGTTCATCATATCCCCCGACGGCGCCTTCATTATAATATCGCGGACAAAGCTTGTCGGAAGCATACGGTACACACCGATATCGTGCTTAAACTCCTCCAAATCCTCTATTTTGGGCTGTTCGCCGAAAAGCAGAAGATAGGCTATTTCCTCAAATCCAAATCTGTTTTCACCCGTAAATCCTTCTACAAGCTGCTCAACATCTACGCCTCGGTAGTAAAGCTTTCCCTCGCAAGGTATCATTTTATTATCGTCAATTGTATATGATTTTACCTCGCCAACCTCGGTAAGACCTGTCAGAACACCTCTGCCTGTTTTATACCTCAGTCCCTTTCTCACCTCATACCTGTCGTATAATTCAGGGTCAATATGTCCGTTTTTTATGCATTTTTCCGATAAATGCTCTATGCTTGTCGTAAGCTCCGTAAATCTGTTCATTCATCATTCTCCTTTCTTTATCCGAAATGCCATACTAAGTATTAAAGTATGAAGGCTTACCGACCTTTTCAGCATTTCCTGTGCCTTCATAACCTCTTTTTCCGCAGTTATTATCCTGCTTTCTTCCGTTTTTCCCGATATATTTATCAGCTTGTCCTTATAGTCCGTATTTACCGCATATTGTCCTGCGCCGTTCTGAATAAGCATTATGTCCCTTAAAAAATCCTGCCAAAGCTTTAATATCGTTTCGGCATCGTCCTTGTTATGCTCCGTAAATTCCGCTATATCATAGCTTTCCAAAATGTCCTTTGACAGTATCTTCGGCAAAAGCTCAAAGGCTCCCTGCCTTAACGCCATAAAGCCTTCCTTTTCGGCAAGTCTTTTTGCTTTTTCAATATTCCCGCCTGCATACCGCGCCAAAAAGTCAGCATTTTTGATGTCTTTATAGCTGTTTTCAAGAATTTCCTTTATCTTCTCCTTGGCTATCGGCGGAAATTTTATCTTTTCGCACCGCGACCGTACCGTAAGCAAAAGCCCTTCCGCATTTTCCGCCAAAATCACAAAAACCGCGTATTCGGGCGGCTCTTCCAAAAGCTTTAAAAAGGCGTTCTGTGCCTGTTCGTTCATCTCATCGCCATAGGCAACTATGTAAACCTTTTTTTCATTTTCATACGGCTTTTTATACGCGTCCTTTAAAAGCTCGCGTATCTGGTCCACCACAATATTTTTTTTGTCTTTTAGCGGAGAAATAATATGAATATCGGGGTGATTGCCCGCCTTTGCCAAAATACAGGCGTTACAGCTCCCGCACGGCGCAACTTCGCGCTTTCCGCATACAAGCGCCGCTGCAAAAAGCATCGCGCAGCTGAAACTTCCCGCACCGCGCTCCCCCTCAAAGATGTACGCGTGCTGAGATACTCCCTTTCGGATATTCGTTATTAACTTGTCCATAATATCCTCGTGGTAAATATCATACCCGTACATTTTTGCACCTCTGCTTTCAAAAAATTTTGCAATATTTGAAATTTAAACTTTCATTTTATTGCAAAATTTAGGTCTATTTTAACACTTTTTGTTAGAAAATGCAATGTTTATATTTAAAATATTTCAAAATTTATACACAAAATATTTTCTGTTTTTTTAAGGTATTTTGTATAGTTTTTTCGCGTTTTCGGTAGTTATTCTTTCAATTTCTGCGATTTCAAGCCCCTTTATTTCTGCCAGCTTTTCCGCCACATAATGCATATAAAGGGAACTGTTTCTCTGCCCGCGCACCTGCTCGGGAGCAAGATAGGGGCAGTCGGTTTCAAGCACAATTCTTTCAAGGGGTATTTCCGCTGCCGCCGCGCGCACTTTTTTGGCATTTTTAAAGGTCAGCGTGCCGCCGAAACCAAAATATATCCCCGTCGGCATAAGCTCCTTTGCCATTTCCGCACTGCCCGAGTAGCAGTGCATAACCCCGCCTATCCTTTTTATATCGTGCTTTTTCAGAATTTCGATACAGTCGCCGTGCGCATCGCGGTCGTGTATGATTACGGGGAGATTTACCTCCTCCGCAAGCGACAGCTGACGGTCAAACCATTTTTTTTGGACAGCTTTTTCCACATCATCATAGTGATAATCAAGCCCTATTTCGCCTATGGCGCAGACCTTTTCACGACGCGAAAACTCTTTTATCCTGTCCATATCCGCTTCGGTAAGCTCTGCCGCCTCCTCGGGATGAACGCCGACCGCAACATAAATAAAGGGATACCTGTCGGAGAGCGGCAGTATTTTTTCAATAGACTCCATCGAGTCCGCCGCATTTACAATATATCCTATGCCGTTTTTTTGCATAGAATTCAAAATTTCAAATCGGTCATCATCAAATCTTGCGTCGTTATAATGCGCGTGTGAATCAAAAAGCATTTTTTTCTCCTATAACATATGCCGAACTACCGCGATTGCCGCTCCCAAAACCGCGCCTGCAACAACCTCTTTTGGCGTATGTCCCAAAAGCTCTTTTAAGTGCTTGTCGGTATCGGAGAAATCCGATTTTTCCCATTGTTCCACAAGCTTATTCAGTATCCTTGCCTGCTGTCCTGCCGCCCTTCTTACGCCTGCCGCATCATACATAACAACCAGTGCAAACACAGTACAAATGGCAAATTCCACACCCGAAAAGCCCTTTTGCAAGCCTACCGCGGCGGCAAGGCTTGTGACAAACGCCGCGTGCGAGCTGGGCATACCGCCCGAGCCTACAAAGCGTCTGAAATCAAGCTTTTTCTTTTCAATAAGCGTTAAAATCACCTTTATAACCTGCGCGGTAAACCACGAAAGTATTGCTGTAACAAGAACGCTTTCTGCCCAAAAATCCATATTTTACACCCTTCTGTTTACGAGCATATCGGCAAGTGCCAAAAGCTCTTCATTATTATCAAAAATATTAAGGCTCGCTTTTGCCTTTTTTATGTATTCCTCTTGCAATTTTTGCGATTTTTCCGTTCCGCAAAGCGTCACATAGGTTGACTTGTTGTTGTCCGCGTCGCTTCCTATCGGCTTTCCGAGCGCCTCCTCATTTCCCAAGACATCTAAAAGGTCGTCCTGAATTTGAAAAGCTATGCCCAGATTATAGCAGTATTCATCTACCGCGCGTATTTGTTTTTCGTCCGCTCCCGACAAAATCGCGCCGATTACGCCTGAGGCGCGGATTATTGCCCCCGTTTTAAGCGAGTGCATATGTTTAAGCTTATCAAGCTCCGACAGGTCGCCGTAAATGTCAATATCCTGACCGCCGACCATCCCCTCCGAACCTGCCGATACGGCGAGTACCTTTATCGCTCTCAAAACGCGGCTTTTATCGACGCCGTCCTCATCATATCCCGATACAACCTCAAACGCCTTGGTTAAAAGCGCGTCGCCTGCAAGAATTGCCTCTGCTTCACCGAAAACCTTGTGGTTTGTCGGCTTTCCCCTGCGCAAATCGTCATTATCCATCGCTGGCAAATCGTCGTGAATAAGGGAATATGTATGTATCATCTCCATTGCGCAGGCAAAGGGTAACACCGTATCGGGCGATTTCCCAAGCATTTTTGCCGTCATCATCATAATCATAGGGCGGAGCCGTTTGCCGCCCGCAAAAATGCTGTAATTCATCGCCTCATATAGCCTTTTTTGCGGCGCGTCCCCCGAGGGCATATACCTTGCGAGCGCGGCCTCTGTGATTTTTGCATATTCTGTTACAAAATCATTCTTCATCAAAATCCTTCTTTTCTCCTCCGATTAAAACGGAAACCTTTTTTTCCGCTTCATCAAGCATTTTATTACATTCCTTTGCAAGCTTAATCCCCTTTTCAAAAAGTTCCAGGCTCTCCGAAAGGGTTGTTTCGCCCGTTTCCAGCTTATTTACGATTTCTTCAAGCTCTTTTATTGATTTTTCAAACATTTTTTTACTCCTTTACCTCACATTTACGGCTTCCGTCCGAAAGAGTAAGCTTAAAAATCTTTCCTGCCGTCAGGTCGCCGACCTTTCTTATTATGCCCTTTTCCTCGTCCTCCGCTATCGCATAGCCCCTGTTTAATACTGCAAGGGGGCTCATTGCGTCAAGCTTTCCGCAAAGCTCGGACATAATCTTCCGCTTTTCCGCAGCAGTGAGGCGAAAGCTCTTTTCCGCCTGATGCAGCATATTGTCGCACCGCTGCCGCATATCGTCAATTTTATTCTGCGGACTTTTCGGCTTTAATTTTTCGCAGGTAAGCCGCAATTTTTTTATGTAGTTAATCTCGGCTGTTTTAATTCTTTCCCGCATACCCGATATCGCCGCAGAAAGTTCCAGCTGCGACGGTACGGCTATTTCCGCCGCCGCAGACGGCGTCGGTGCACGAAGGTCGGCGCAGAAATCCGCTATCGTAAAATCGGTTTCGTGTCCTACTGCGGAAATTATCGGTATTTTTGAGGCATATATCGCCCTTGCGACCTCCTCCTCGTTAAACGCCCACAAATCCTCAATCGAGCCGCCGCCGCGCCCTACTATAAGGGTATCGCAAAGATTATGCTCATTAAAATACTCTATCGCCTCGACAATGTTTTCCTTTGCACCCGCGCCCTGCACAAGAGAAGGATATATTATGATTTCACAGTAGGGATAGCGCCGTGTTATTACATTTATGATGTCCCTGACCGCCGCACCCGTTGTCGCGGTAACCACGCCTATTTTTTCCGGATATCTGGGGATTGGCTTTTTCTTGTTTTCGTCGAAAAGTCCTTCCTCGGCAAGCCTTTTTTTCAGCTTTTCATATGCTATATAAAGCTCTCCCACACCGTCGGGCGTCATCTCGTTTATATAAAGCTGGTATGTTCCGCTCTGCTCGTAAACGCTTATCCTGCCCCGTGCAAGCACCTTCATTCCGTCCTCCGGTTTAAAGGTCAGTCCCGCTGCGGCGCTTTTGAACATAACTGCCTTCAAAACTCCCCCGTCGTCTTTTAAGGTTATGTAAAGATGTCCCGAATAATGCTCCTTAAAGTTGGAGATTTCGCCCTTTATCCATATGTCGCCGAGCGCGTTCTGCCCTTCTACAAGGCGTTTCATATACGCATTCAGCTGGCTGACTGTCGCAATCAACGGTTCCATCTACTTCATCTCCTTATACATCTTTTTTGCAATATGCGCGGTTCCCACTGCATTATCAGAGGAAAGCTCGCTTTTTGCAAAATATGTGTTGTAATTACCGCTTTTAAGCATTTGGCGGAGGATTGTGTTTGACGCAACGCCTCCCACAAAAAGCACATTTTTCGGTTTTATATGAGAAAGCGCCTCGTTTATGCTGTTTCCTATAAATGTGAGCGCCGAACGCGCCAAAACGCTTGGATTTTCCGTTTCCGCTATCTTTAAAAGCTTTGTTTCTATCCCCGAAAAATTCATAAACCCGTCTTTAACCGATGTTTTAAGGTTTATTTCTTCCTTTGCCGTAAGGCTCAGGCTGTCAAGCTCCTTACCGCAGGGAAACTTCATTCCGAGCGCAACTCCGAGCCTGTCTAAAAGCTGTCCTGCCGAAATATCCTTTGTTCCGCCTGTAATTGTCGGATTAAAGCTCCCGTTTTCGTATTTGCAGTCAAGAATTTCGGTAGTTCCGCCCGAAAGGTGCACCGCGGTAAATTCTTCATTTATGAGTTCATATTCCCCGCAGGAAACAAGCCCTGCCATAATATGCCCGTCCTGATGCGAGGTTTTAAAAAGCGGGACATTCAAGGCTTTTGCGATAACCTCGGCAAAGCTCTCGCCGACGGTAAACACGGGCATATACGAATTTTCCTGATTTCTCGGCTTTGCCGAAACGCCGACCGCCTTAACCTCTTTAAAGTCAATATCAAGCCCCAAAAACAGCTTGGGGAACTCCTTTATATGCACAAATACGCCGTCCGACTGGCGTATGCCCCTTTGCCCTTTGTCAATATCTATAATCCTTCTCAAATTCGCCTCGCCATCACCGCATACCGCGACAGATGTGGTATAGTTCGAGGTATCAATCCCAAGATAAAGGCTCATTTTTTTAATACTCCCGCCAAAACGCCGTTCACAAACGCCGCGCCGGAAGACTCGTCAAATTCCTTTGCTATCTCGACAGCCTCGTTAACAGCCACCTTTTCGGGAACATCATCTGCATATTTTATTTCATAAACGGCAAGCATCAAAATAGCACGCGCAGGCTTTGAAATTCTTTCCACCGTCCAGCCCGACGCAAGATTTTCGGATATTATGTCCAAAAGCTCGTCATAGTGCGCCAAAACGCCTGAAACGACCTCTTTTATGTAGGGCATTGCGCTTTCTGCCTCGGGGTGCTCTTCAATCAAATTTTCAAACAAAAATTCAAGCTCGTCCTTATGCTGATTAAGCTCAAATATCAGCTTAAAAGCTTCTCTCCTTGCCTCGCTCCTTGAAATCTTCTTTCCCATTTGTCGTTATCCTTCCAAAGTACTTATATCAATTCTATTTTATTATATCTTGTTTTTTTAAAAAAAGCAAGGAAAATGAGGAAAATATACCATTTTCGCCCTTTTTCGTCTATTGACTAAGACTTGTAAATATGTTAATATATACCATACAACATCTTTTTGAGGAGATAGATTTTATGAGCCAGTTCATAGTTATAGTCTTGTTCATTATCGGGCTTTTACTTATAATAAAAGGCGGCGACTATTTTGTGGATTCTGCCGTATGGTTTGCAGAGGCGTTAAATGTGCCCAAATTCATAATAGGCGCTACTATTGTCAGCTTTGCCACAACCCTTCCCGAACTTTTGGTTTCTCTTTTTGCCGCACTTGCGGGCAAAAATGTTATGGCGGCAGGCAACGCCATAGGCTCGGTTACGGCAAATCTCGGCTTGATTATGGGCATCTCGCTGGTTTGCATACCCGCCGTCGTAAAACGCAGAGAATTTGCGTTTAAAGGCATTTTAATGGCGCTCTGCTGCGCTCTTTTATGGCTGTTTTCAAGAAACGGCAATCTCGGCTTTTGGGAAAGCGTTATAATGCTCCTTCTTTTCGCAGTTTTTATGACCGAAAACACCCTTGCCGCAAAGAACAACATCTCCTCATCGGGAAAAAACGAGGTTGACAAAAAGGACTTGTGGAAAAACATATTCTTTTTTGTCGTCGGCATCACAGGTATTGTTGCAGGCTCACAGCTTTTGGTAGATAACGGCAGCGAAATTGCGCGAATGTTCGGCATTTCAGAGGGGATTATAAGCGTTACGATAATTGCAATAGGTACCTCTCTTCCCGAGCTTGTTACAACCATCACCGCCATATCAAAAAAGCAGTCCTCGCTATCTGTCGGAAACATAATAGGTGCGAATATCATAGACCTCTCGGTAATACTTCCGCTGTGTTCGCTTGTGTCGAAGGGCGGCGTGCCCGTTGAAGTTCAGACCTATGCTGTCGATATTCCCGTATGCTTAGGAATTATTCTTATGGCGGTAATTCCTCCCCTGCTTTTCAGAAAACTCTTCCGCAGCCAAGGCATTTTAATGCTTTTATCATATATCGTATATATCGCTTTTGTCTGCGTTACGCTTTGAGAGAGGAGATTGTAGTATGATTTATATGCTTTTGACAAACGGCTTTGAGGATATTGAGGCGCTGGAAACGCTTGATATTCTGCGCCGTTCGGGGCTGAATGCAAAAACTGTGGGTATCGCCGAGGGCACGGTTACCTCATCTCATAATGTTACCGTGTTATGCGATTTGACTTTTGATGAAACGGATTTTTCCGATATGACTATGCTTATTCTCCCGGGCGGTCCGGGACATACCGCTTTTTCGGCATCGGATAAAGTTTTGGACCTTTTAAGCCGCACCTATAAAAAAGGCATATATATTGCGGCGATATGCGCGTCACCCTCGGTTATAGGCAAAATCGGGCTTTTGAAGGGCAGGCGCTTTACCTGTTTCCCCGGTTTTGAAGATATGGTAAAGGGCGGCATATATTCACCCGAAAAGGTCGTATCGGACGGCAAGTTTATAACGGCAAGGGGCGCCGGCGCCGCAAGCGATTTCGGATTTGAGATTGTAAAGCTTTTTAAGGGCGAGCTCATTGCAAGCGAACTTAAAAAGCAGATGCAGTACTAAGGAGATTTATAATGAGAATAATAGATATATTGAAAAGGGACAGCCTTTCGGTATCCTTTGAGGTTTTTCCGCCGAAGTACGATACCTCTTTTGAGAGCGTACGGCAGGCAACCGAGGAAATCGCAAAGCTTTCCCCTGCCTTTATGAGCGTGACCTATGGCGCAGGCGGCGGCGTTAGCCGATATACCTTGGATATTGCCAAAAATATTATGGAAAAATATTCTGTTCCTACCCTTGCGCATCTGACCTGCGTTTCTTCCTCAAAGGAAACGGTGGCGCAAAGGATTTCCGATATGAAGGAGGCAGGCATAAAAAATGTTATGGCACTCCGCGGCGACCGTCTTACAGATGAGGCGGACAGCGGAATTTCCGATTACCGCTATGCCGTTGACCTTGTCCGAGAGCTTAGAGCCAGCGGCGGCGATTTTTGCATAGGCGGAGCGTGTTATCCCGAAGTTCACCCCGAAAGCTCCTGCCAAAAGGAAGATATAAAATACCTAAAAGAAAAGGTTGACGCAGGCTGTGATTTTTTGACTACACAGATGTTTTTCGACAACAATCTTTTATACAATTTTCTGTATAAAATTCGTGAGGCAGGCATAACCGTGCCGATTGTGGCAGGAATTATGCCGATTACAAACGCAAATCAGGTGGAGCGCGCCATAAAGCTTTCGGGCTCCTTTATGCCGCAAAGGTTTAAAAGTATTGTGGACAAGTTCGGCAGTGACCCGCTTGCTATGAAACAGGCAGGTATCGCTTATGCAACCGACCAGATTATCGACCTTTTCGCAAATAACATAACGAATATACATATTTATTCAATGAACAAACCCGATGTTGCGCAAAAGATACAGAGCAACCTGTCGGATATTTTGGGAAAGCTATGATTTTGATAAAAAAGTATCCCGAGCCAGCAGTTGATAAAATTGAGATACTGCGGTATATGGGCTGTGCAAAACCGAACAGCGAGGCACTCAATCTTTTGGATATTTGCCTTGAAAAATGCAGGAGCGACCTTTCCTACACCGTTTGCTATGACGAGTTCCCCGTATCAGTACAAGGCGGCGGGGTGACTTTTCCGTTTGCAGATGTGCCCTCCGCCTCGCTTGCAAAACATCTTGACGGCTATGAAAAAGCCGTGATTTTTGCGGGAACGGTCGGCATAGGTCTTGACCGCCTCATCTTAAAATACGGGCGTATTGCACCCTCGTATGCACTTGCATTTCAGGTTATCGGCGCAGAGCGTATAGAGGCGCTTTGTGACGCTTTTTGCAATGACTTAAAAGCGGAAAAATCCCAAATAAGCCCGCGTTTCAGCCCGGGCTATTCCGACCTTCCGCTTGAATTTCAAAAGGAAATATTTAAGGTTTTGGACTGCAACAGAAAAATCGGGCTTTCGTTAAATTCTGCACTTTTGATGTCGCCGTCAAAATCGGTAACGGCAATAATCGGAGTAAAATAGCAAGGGAGTGTGTTTTTTGGATATTTTGAGCTACCTTAAAAAGAATATAGTTTATTTGGACGGCGGCACGGGCACCCTTTTGCAAGGTGCGGGGCTTAAAGCGGGCGAATTTCCTGAGCTTTGGAATATTTCCCACCCCGACATCATCGAAAACCTGCACCGCAGCTATTTTGATGCGGGCGCAAATATTGTCTGCACCAATACCTTCGGAGCAAATTCTTTAAAATTTTCGGATAATGAGCTTGAAAATATCATTTCACACGCGATTAGGAATGCAAGAAAGGGCGCAGACGCCTCCTTCGGTACGCAGGAAAAATTTGTTGCCCTTGACATAGGTCCTTCGGGACGGCTTTTGGCGCCCTACGGCGACTTTGATTTTGAGGACGCGGTTTCCTGTTTTGCCAAAACGGTAAGGCTTGGCGCAAAATACGGCGCTGACCTCATTTTTATAGAAACTATGAGCGACAGCTACGAAACAAAGGCGGCGCTTTTGGCGGCAAAGGAAAACTGTTCCCTTCCCGTTTTCGTTTCAAACGCGTACGGCGAGGACGGAAAGCTTATGACAGGGGCATCGCCTGAGGCTATGTGCGCTATGCTTGAAGGTATGGGCGCAGATGCGATAGGCGTAAACTGCTCCTTTGGTCCTGCGCAGCTTATTCCTGTTATCAGACGGCTTTTAGAGGTCGCTTCCGTACCCGTCATTTTAAAGCCGAATGCGGGACTTCCCAAGAGCGTAAACGGCAAAACGGTATATGATGTACCGCCCGAACAATTTGCCGAAAGCGTATGCCAAATGCTGAAAGAAGGGGTCAAAATAGCGGGCGGCTGCTGCGGCACAACCCCCGAATATATAAAAGCCCTTAAAAAGCTTTCGGAAGGGATTGCGCCCCGTGAAATTCTGCCCAAAAATCTTTCGGTTGTGAGCTCCTATACCCATACCGTAGATTTCGGAAACCGACCTGTTTTAATAGGCGAGCGCATAAACCCGACGGGCAAAAAACGCTTTAAACAAGCGCTTTTGGAAAATGATATTGACTATATTTTAAAGGAAGGCGTAAACCAGCAGGAAAAGGGCGTGCATATTTTAGATGTCAATGTGGGACTTCCCGATATTGACGAAAAAGCGGTTTTGAAGTCCTGCGTATGCGAGCTCCAATCGATTATAGACCTTCCCCTGCAAATCGACACCTCCGATACCGCCGCGCTGGAAGCGGCGCTCAGGTGTTACAACGGCAAAGCTATGGTGAACTCGGTAAACGGCAAAAAATCGTCTATGGACGCGGTTTTCCCGCTTGTGAAAAAGTACGGCGGAGTAGTTGTTGCGCTGACCCTTGACGAAGGCGGCATACCGGAAACCGCCGCAAAGCGCCTTGATATTGCGAAAAAAATTCTTGCTGAGGCGGAAAAATACGGGATTTCAAAAAGGGACCTTATTTTCGACCCGCTTGCGATGGCGGTAAGCGCCGATAAAAATGCGGCAAAAATTACCCTTGACACCGTAAAGCTGATAACCGAAAAACTCGGCGCAAATACTACCTTGGGTATTTCTAATGTTTCCTTCGGTCTGCCCGTCCGCGACAGTATAAACAGCTCATTTTTCACCTCCGCTCTGGAAAACGGGCTTTGCGCAGCGATTATGAACCCCTATTCGCAGAAAATGCTTTCGGCATACTATTCCTTTAAGGCGCTTCACGGTTTAGACGAAAACTGTCTTGAATACATCGAAAATATGTCTGAGCAACCGTCACCCGCCCAAACAGCCGCCGCTCCCGACGCCGATTTGGGCACGGCGCTTAAACGCGCGATTTTGAAAGGGTTTAAAGAGGACGCTTCTGCAATCACAAAAAAAATGCTCGATCGCTATGAACCGCTTGCTATAATAAATGATTTTGTAATACCCGCTCTTGATGATGTGGGCAAGGGCTTTGAAGCAAAAACGGTATATCTTCCGCAGCTTTTGATGAGCGCCGAAACCGCAAAATCGGCGTTTGAGGAAATCAAAGCCGCTCTTTCCGGCAAAGGCGGAAAAAGCAAAAAATGCCCCGTCGTGATAGCGACCGTAAAGGGCGACATTCACGACATAGGCAAAAATATTGTAAAGCTTCTGCTTGAAAATTACGGGTTTGCCGTAACCGATTTGGGAAAAGATGTTCCTGCCGAGGAAATCGCTGACGCGGCAAAGCGGTGCGGCGCAAAGATTGTTGGGCTTTCCGCACTTATGACCACTACCGCTCCGCAGATGGAAGAAACAATAAAGCTTTTGCGCAAAACCGTTCCCGACTGCAAGGTAATTGTCGGCGGCGCCGTTTTAACGCAGGAATATGCCGACGCAATCGGTGCGGACAAGTATGCAAAAGATGCAATGGAATCGGTACGGTATGCCGAAAACATAAATAACACGCTAAACTAAAAAGGACAGAGCATACGCTCTGTCCTTTTTGTCCTTTTTTATTTTGTGAAATAGTTATAAATCATAATCAGCGCTTCGCCGCGGGTTACCGATTTTTTCGGGTAAAAGTTTCCGCTGCCGTCACCGTTTAGTATTTTTTCCGCCTTTAAAATTGCGATATACCCCTTGTTTTCGGTAACATCATTGAACGGCGCCTCAAATATGTCATTATGCCTTGCATATCTTTCCGCGCCCATCTCGCGTATCATAAATATCGCCGCATTTTCCCTTGTCAAAACGCTGCTGTCCGCTCTTTCCTCTGCGGAAATCGTACCCTCGCTTATCATTCGTTTATAAATTTCATCGGTGTCCGCCTCATATCCGAACGCCTTATTCAAAAGAGAGAAATATTCTGCCTGGGTTATTGCCTCATCAGGCTTTAATTCTCCGCCGCCTAAGCCGATGCCGTACTCTGCAAGCGCCAAAAATATCTGCTTTGCATAGTGATTTTCAATGTCTGAATATACTATTTTTTCAGCGCTCTCAATGTCGTCGCCTTGGTAATCAACAAGATGCGCACTGAAAGGATTTATCATAAATCCCTCCGTTTCGCCGTCCTTTCCTATGCAGTATATGGGCTGGGCAGTTTTTCCGTCGCCGTCTATGGAATATGCAAGATAAAATCCCACTTCGTCAAAAGCTGTTTCCGCCGCCTTTTCGGGAGTTATAACTCCGCTTTTTGACGGAAAATCAACATCTTTTGTATACCGCAAGGTATAGTCAACTATATTATCACTTTCGTCAAAGCCGATATATGCGCCGTCGCCGCTTACATCAAGTCCGTTAACGGTGCGAACAAAGACTACTCTGCCCGGTTCCTCGCTCTCGATAATCCTCATTTCCGACGCCTTGGCTCCTGCAAGCGTTTTCAGCGCTTGTTGTGCTTTTTGTTCCTCTGCTTTGCGGTTTTGCTTGCCCTTTTGCTCCTCATTTGAGTAGTTGTAAAAACTCAAAATCTCCCCGCTCTTTGCGTCGAGGCTTGCGCTTATGTAATACTCATCATTCGCAAAGCCAAGCTCATAGATATATTCATTTTTGTTAAACCAATTTCTGTTTAATGAGATATACTCCCTTTCAAAATCCTTTGGAATTGCTATTATCTCATTCTTTTTTGCTGTGGCAGTTGCATCTTCTTCGCTTAAAAGTCCCGCTATCCTTTCCGTTTCTTCAAGCTCGGCAGGCGTAAAACCGCCGCCTTCCGCCGAATCCTCTGCATTTGCCGCACTTCTGCTGTAATAAAAGCCCCCGCCGTATGCTCTTTCGTAAACGCTGCCGTCATAAGCATTTATCGCAAGAGCGCTGTCCTTCGGCGCATACTCCAAATATGCCGTTATTTCCTTTTTATTATAATCTCTTTTGAATTTATACCGTAATGTCGGCGGTATAAGCTCTTTGTACGCCTCTTTTGCCTCGTCTATGCTTATAACGCTGTCAAGCGGTTTAAATTCAACTCCCGCCGTATAGTTGATATAAAAGCTTGTAACCTCGCGGTCTTTTTTGGACACCGAAATATAGCCCGTTTCGTCTAAAACGGGAATCCCCGTTTCCTTCCTGTAAAGGTCCAGGCTGTATGTTTCGGAGCGTATTGACATATCGTTTGTAGGTACAATCTCAATGCTTTCGTAAATGTCAGGGTTGATTTTTCTTAAAAACTCCTTTGCGATACCGATAGCGTCAGTCTCGCTCAACGCAAACGCATTTACGCTGTCCTCTCTGCCATATTCATATTTTCCGTAGCTGTCTATAATTCCGCTCTTTATTTCGACATAAAGCTCGGAGTTTTCATTATTACCCGTCCAGTAAAAGTTATATGATGTTCCCCCGTCGTCGTCCTTATAGTATGAGCTTCTGAAATTGTCATACCGTGATGTGTCAATTCTTTCCTTCACCTGCTGCAAAGCCTCGGTTACACCGCTGTCCTCCGCCGCAAATACTCCGCTTGCCGAGCTAAGCAAAAGCGCCGCGCACAGCAAAAATCTGACAAATTTCATAGAAATACCCTCCTTTTTATTTTAACTTTATTGCTTCCTCTGCATTTTTTGCTATATTTTCCGCCGTCAAGCCGTAAAGCTGGAACAGTTCGGCAGGCGTTCCCGATACGCCGAATTTTTCAATACCGACTATTTTTACGGGACAGGGTGCATTTTCGCAAACAACCTCGGCAACCGCGCTGCCCAGCCCTCCAAAGACCGAGTGCTCCTCCGCCGTCACTATCGCCCCTGTTTCTGCCGCCGCCTTTATTATAATTTCCTTATCAATCGGCTTTATGGTGTGAATATTTATAACTCTTGCCGAAATTCCCTTTTTCGCAAGTATTTTTGCGGCGTCAAGCGCCTTTTGTACCATAAGTCCTGTTGCAATCACTGTGACATCTTTTCCGTCTTTAAGCTCAACGCCTTTGCCCCATTCAAACTTGTAGCCTTCGGGATTTACATCTTCCACCGCAAGCCTGCCAAGCCGCAGATAAACAGGTCCCTGATATTCTGCCGCCGCTTTTGTCGCCTGCTGTGCCTCAATATCATCGGCGGGGTTTATTATAACCATATCGGGAATTACACGCATAAGCGCAATATCCTCTATACATTGATGTGAGCCGCCGTCCTCGCCTACCGAAATACCTGCGTGTGATGCGCCGATTTTAACATTCAGTCCCGTGTAGCCTATGGAGTTTCGTATCTGCTCAAAGGCTCTGCCCGCCGCAAACATCGCAAAGCTTGACGCAAAGACAGTCTTTCCGCAGGAAGCAAGCCCTGCCGCAACGCTCATCATATTTGCCTCTGCGATACCCGCATTTATAAATCTTTCGGGGTACAGCCTTTGAAACATTTCGGTTTTTGTCGATTTGGAGAGGTCTGCGTCAAGCACTACAACTCTTTCATCTTTGCCTATCTCTTGGAGCGCTGTTCCGTATGATTCCCTTGTTGCTCTCTTTGCCATTATAATCTCGCCTCCAAATCTTTTATAATCTTATCAAGCTCAGCCATTGCTTTAACATACTGTTCCTCGTTGGGCGCTACGCCGTGCCACGCAGGATTGTTTTCCATAAAGGACACATTTTTGCCCTTTACCGACTTCATAATAACCGCCGTCGGTTTTCCCTTCGTACTTATCGCATTTTGTACCGCCTTTTCCAAGGAATCAAAATCGTGGGCGTCCGCCAAAACCACATTCCAGCCAAAGCTCTCAAACTTTTTGTCAATAGGATAGGGGCTCATTACCTCGCTTATGTCCCCGTCTATTTGAAGTCCGTTATTATCCACAAAAATCGTGAGGTTGTCCAGCTTATAATGCGCCGCAAACATCGCCTGTTCCCAGACTTGTCCCTCTTGCAGCTCGCCGTCACCCAAAACCGCATATACTCGGTAAGGCTTTTTGTCAAGCTTTCCTGCCATAGCCATTCCGCCTGCCGCCGATATGCCTTGTCCCAAAGAGCCTGTTGACATATCAACGCCCGGCACCTTGTTCATATCGGGGTGACCCTGCAAATAGCTGTCTATTTTTCTTAAAGTCTTTATATCTTCCTCCGGGAAAAATCCCATATATCCCAGTATTCCGTAAAGCGCGGGACAGGTATGCCCTTTTGACAGCACAAGTCTGTCGCGGTCGGGCATTTGAG
Source organism: uncultured Clostridia bacterium (assembly GCA_905236685.1). GTDB lineage: Bacteria > Bacillota > Clostridia > UBA1381 > UBA1381 > UBA1738. Next base: position 5,068 of record CAJOPD010000068.1, on the reverse strand, counting down.
GATTTTTAGGGTCAACATTCATAACCTCCAAATATAAATATGTCAAAAGGTCTGCTATCGATAAAGACCCGCCGGGGTGTCCGGATTTTGCGTTGTATACACCTGTCAGCGCACTCTTTCTCACATTGTTTGCGATAATTGCAAGCTCTGTTTTTCTTTTCTCGTTCATTAGTAATCTCCTTAAATGTTGTTTTGGGCGCTATCAAACGCCGCTTCCATAAGCTCTGAAAGCCGTTCCTCTCTCCCGCATATATGCAAGTACCCGAAAAGCGCTTCAAGCCCTGTTGCTCTGCGATAATCCAAGATGTCGGCATTTTTGGGGCTTGTCTGGGATTTTGCATTTCTTCCGCGCTTAAAAACCGCAGTTTCCTCTTCCGTAAGCATATTCACCACCGCCGAAACGCTTCTGCTCTGTGCGGGCGCTTTTACATACTTGATATTTTCCTTGTGCAGTTTATGTGCCGGCATATCGGGGTTTTGGGAAAGTATCCGCTCCCGCGTATATACCTCATACACCGCATCGCCTATATATGCAAGCACAAGCGGCGAATATTCCGAAGGTTGTTTCATCACTTGATATATGACCACTTAACTCCCGTAGGCGTATCTTTAAGCTCGATATTTTTAGCTTTAAGTTCGTCGCGGATACGGTCTGCCTCCTGATAGTTTTTTGCGCGTCTTGCCTCGTTTCTCTTTTCGATAAGCGCCTCGATTTCCGCCGATGCAATCTTTTCTTTGCTCTCAAAAAGCCCCAAAACGCCGCCGAGCTCGTGTATGCCCGAAAGAGTTGCCTCTATTACGGCAAGCGAATTGCTGCCGTCCTGCGATATATACTTGTTTGCCGCCGAAACAATGTCAAAAATCGCCGAAATTGCATCTGCGGTATTTAAGTCGTCGTCCATAGCGTACAAAAAGCGTTTTTTTGATTTTTTTAGCTCTTCCAAAAGGATATTTTCTTCATCGTTTGCATCTCTTTTTTCCGCGCTTTTTTTCAAAAATTCAAGGTTTTCTATGCAGTTATACACTCTTTCCATCGCAGACCGTGCCTGCGCCATAAGCGCGTCGCTGAAATTCACGGGACTGCGGTAATGCGCCGAAAGCATAAAAAACCGTACCACCTGCGGCTCATATTTTTCGGTAATATCACGGATAGTAAAGAAATTGCCCAGCGACTTACTCATCTTGCGGTTATCGATATTGATATACCCGTTATGCATCCAATAATGCGCAAATTCACAGCCGTTTGCACACTCCGACTGCGCTATTTCGTTCTCGTGGTGCGGGAAAATCAAATCCTTTCCGCCCGAGTGAATATCTATTGTATTCCCCAAAAATTTATTCACCATTGCGGAGCACTCGATATGCCAGCCGGGTCTGCCCATTCCCCAAGGGCTTTCCCACGCAGGCTCGCCCTCCTTTTGCGCCTTCCACAGCGCAAAGTCCATCGGGTCCTCTTTTCCCTCGTTTATATCTATTCTCGCACCGGCGCAGAGCTCGTCAAGCGGCTGATGAGAAAGTTTTCCGTAGCCTTCAAACTTTTTTGTCCTGAAATATACATTTCCGTCCACACAGTACGCGTAGCCTTTTTCTTCAAGCTTTTTCACGACATCTATTATCGCGTCAATATTTTCGGTCGCCTTGGGATGAATAGTCGCGCGCTTTATCCCGAGCGCCTCCGCGTCCTTAAAATACTCCGCAATAAACCGCTCGCCAAGTTCCTTTACCGTTATTCCCTCTTTATTGGCGCGGTTTATCATCTTGTCGTCAATATCGGTAAAGTTCTGGACAAAGGTAACCTCATAGCCCAGATACTCAAAATATCTCCTGAGCGTATCAAATATTATAAACGGTCTTGCGTTTCCTATATGAAAATAGTCATAGACGGTCGGTCCGCAGGAATACATCTTTACCTTTCCTGCTTCAATCGGCACAAATTCTTCTTTTTGCCGTGACATTGTGTTGTAAATTCTCATTGTTTTTGCTCCTCTTTTTGCAGTTCTTCTATTTGCTTTTCAAGCTTGGCAATATGCACCGACAGTGTGCAAAGCTGTGATGAAATCGGGTCGGGCACGGTAACCTGGTCCAAATCACACTCAACCCGCACTCCTTCAAGCTTGACAATTCTCGCAGGAACGCCCACACAGGTTGAATTTGCGGGAACTTCCGACAAAACAACCGCTCCCGCCGCAATTTTTGAATTGTCGCCTACCGTGAACGGCCCTAAAATTTTCGCGCCGCAGCCCACCATAACATTATTGCCTAAGGTGGGGTGGCGTTTTCCCTTTTCGGTACCGGTTCCGCCCAGCGTTACGCCCTGATATATTGTGCAGTTATCGCCTATTATTGCCGTTTCGCCTATTACAACGCCCATTCCGTGATCTATAAAAAGCCCTTTGCCTATCCTTGCCCCGGGGTGAATTTCAATTCCCGTCCAAAAACGCGTTGTCTGCGAAATCCAGCGCGCAATAAATTTCATATTATGCAGGAAAAAAAAGTGCGCTACCCTATGCCAGAATACCGCCCTAACCCCCGGATACAGAAAAAACACCTCCGCTTTTGTCCTTGCCGCAGGGTCCCTGTCCATAACCGATTTTATGTCATATGCTATGGTTTTAAAAAGCATACAATATCACCTCATAATACTATTATACTATACCGCCCGAAAAAAAACAATATATTTTCCCATTTTTTTACGCACAAAAAGACACAGACAGCGCCCTTTGCCGTCTGTGTCTTTTTCCTTTAATCTATCGGTATTATCAGCTTTTCGCCCGCCGAAAGCTTTCCGTCCTCCTCCTTGCCGTTTGCCGAAAGAATACTGTCGGTTTTTATATGATAATTTTTAGCAATATCCCAAAGGCTGTCGCCCTCCTTTACAAAGTAAACGACTATGCCGTTTTTGCCGTTCTCTCTCTGCTGTGCGGTAATGTCGGATATCACATTTTCCTCAAATACATTTATGATTTCTCCCGAAATCATCAGTCCGCACCTTACCTCAACCGCGTCCTTTGAGCTTATCGTATAGCTTATGTGCTCGCACTCAACGCCCAAAACCGCTCTGCTGTCCGCCGAAAGCTTGCTGTCACAGTCAATTGTATAGCTAAACGGCACCTCCTCGGTTATAGACGCTATCGGGGTTTCGTCATCATCAGTCAGGTAAAGCACATACATCAATATTTTTCCCGAAACAATCAGCTTTCCGTCGGTAATCGCCGTTTCGGTTATACCGGGCTTTGCCTGCACCTTGTAAACGCCAGCAATATCGGGACAGCCCTCAGCTTTTTGCAAAAGCTGTTTTATTACTGCGGAAAATTTTACTTGCTCGGAAACCTCCTGCATTTCCGCTTTTTCATATGAAAAATTACAGTCGGCGTCGGTAAAATAGCAGTCGCTCAGGACTGATACGGCGCTGTCCTCGTCGGTTTTCAGCCCTACGGCTATTTCCGCTTTTACCAAAAGCGACGATGTGCCCTGCTGATTATTTTTCAGCTCGTATGCCGTTTCCCTTATTTCATAGCTTACCTCGCAGTCCTCGTCCTCGGTCAAAGCGGGTGCGTCAAACACCTCGGTAAACGGGATTTCGCAGTCGAGGTGGTTATATTTTTTGTCGCAGTCCTCGTAAAGAATACAAATCCCGAGCTTTCCCTTTATAACAAGCTTTCCGTCCAAAGCCCTGCATTCCTTGGAGGTTATGCACGCGTCCAGCTTCAACAAATCCTCCGCGCACTTTCCTTGCGGAAATTCCACCTCCTCGTCTATGAAAAAGCTGAATTCTTCATAGTCCTGCTTTCCCGTAAATTTCAGTTCCTTGCTTTTTGTCTGGGCATTGTCCGCCGTAACTCCGCTCACAAGCTCCTTCTGCTCATTTGCAAAAACAGATACGCTCATCACAATTTTTGTGTCTATGCCGATTTTCCGCGAATTAAGCACCTTATAGGATATTCTGTCCACATCACAGAAGGCGCAAAGCGACATATCCTCTTTAAACTCGCTCCTTTTAAGCGTTTCGCAAAACTCCATACTGCCGTTTATTGATTTCAGTCCCTTTTCCTCGCCGTCGGGGATATACAAGATGTTTATCCTTACCTTTCCCTTTAAGGTGATTTTCCCGTCCTCAATCAGTTTTTCGGTAAAATACGGCTCCGCCGTTACCTCGCATACCTTTAAAATATCAGGTTTTGAATCGGGAACAATGATGCTCCCGTCCGCGCAGGACTTTATTTCGCCCTCGTAAACGGTTTTAACTACACTTATACTCTGCTTCTCTATTTCCAATTCCATATAAAAACCTCCCAAAAAAATAATCCCATAGTTAATACTATGAGACTATTTTTATGGATATGCTTATTTTAAACCGCAAATTTCCTTCCACTTTTTGTATGCGCCGTCCCAGCTTTCCGAGTCAGCAGGCATATATTCGGCGGTAGGGAATGAGTTTTTGACAATCTTTCTGCCTTCTGCAAGATTTTTTATCGCTCCCATTGCAATTCCCTGCATAATTACATTTCCGACAGCGGTTGCCTCAACAGGACCTGTTATCACCTTGCGTTTTGTGGCGTTTGCCGTAAATGCGCAAATCATTTTATCCTTGATGCCTCCGCCCACAATATTGATAACCTCGTACTTTTTGCCTGTTACTTCCTCCATACCTTCTATTGTGTGCCTGTACTTGAACGCAAGACTTTCCGCAATCGCCCGTATAACCTCGCCCTTTGTTTCGGGCACCTTCTGACCCGTTTTTCTGCAAAATTCCCGTATTCTCTCGGGCATATTTCCGGGCGTCTGAAATTCGTGGTAATCGGGGTCGATAAGGCTTGCAAACGGCTCTGCCCGTCTTGCCTCGGTTTCAAGCTCGTCAAAGCTCAACAGCTCACCCTCACGATCCCACTGGCGGCGGCTCTCCTGAATAAGCCAAAGCCCCATAATATTTTTGAGGAAACGGATTTTGTTCTCCGCTCCGCCCTCGTTTGTGAAATTATGAGCCATAGCGTCTTCCGTTATCATCGGCTCGTCAAGCTCCACGCCCATAAGCGACCATGTTCCGCTTGATATGTAAATATAATCCTTG
>CAJOPD010000067.1 GCA_905236685.1 uncultured Clostridia bacterium | reverse complement strand
GCCTGTCACAGACAGATAACCGTCCACGACAGAACCCGGCTTATGATTTGCTCAACATTTAAAAGACAGGCATAGGTGAAACCCAATGCATTAAATATACAAGGAGATAAAATGGAAGCGAAAAGGGACTATAAAATATCGTATATACGCGCAACAGCTACTGTTATGGTTGTTCTTTTGCACATTATTCAATATTTTTCCTACACATATCCGAAAATCAGCATTATTTCAGACTGGCTTAATCTTGGATTGGTAATGTTTTTTGTCATATCTGCATTTTTATATTCAAAGCGTGACATAAAAAAACAAGATTATAAAAAATGGATTTCTCATAGATATGCAGAAATAGCCGTACCTGCAACAACAGCGGTAATATTTGCCCTTGCATATTTTTATTTGCTTGCAAAAGCCGGGTGGGATACAGTAACAATTAAAAATGTAATATTTTCTGTTTTTTGCGGATTAGGTCTTGAAGCGATTGTTCCAGACCCGTGGAAGTTTATGCAGTATTGGTTTTTAACATACATATTGATATGCTATTTTACAATACCTCTTATTCAAAAGGTGAACTTTAAAGAATATACCAATGCTCAATTTTGGATAGGTACTTCTGTAATAAGCCTGTTTGCACAGGGTGCTCTGTCAGCAATACATAGTCCTGTAAGATGGGGAGGGCTATTAAGATTTTATCTGGCGTATGCTATATTCAAACGGTACGATATAAAATCGCCCGAAATGAAAAAAACAATGAAAATACTTGCTGTTTTTGAAATCCCCTGCATTTTGATAGTTGTGATATTAAAGTATTTTATGGCCGCTGAGGGATTTTGGGGAAGGCTTGCGGAACTTATTTTCATATACACACAAACACTTGTGGGGATTTCTCTGTTCTATGTGCTATATTTACTGTTTGGACATATAAAAGAGAAAAAATGGATTATAAAAAGGACGGACAGATATTCTTATTATGTATATCTAACGCATTGCTTTTTTATAGGATATAACACATCAGTAATTGCCAGATTTGAAAACCGCATAATCGGAACATTGGCAGCGCTTATTTTGACGGCAGTAGCAAGTATAACAGTGCTTTTTGCAGCAAAACCTCTGTTAAAAAGAATAAACAATTACATAGATAAGGCGTAAAAAACCGCAAAACACCCTCGAAAACGGTGTTTTGCGGTTTTTTTATATAAAATCTTTATTTTCCTTCAATGTCGCGCATAATGGCTTCCGCGGCGGCTTTGCCTGCGCCCATTGCAAGAATTACCGTTGCGGCGCCCGTTACGGCGTCACCGCCTGCATAAACGCGGGCGCGTGTAGTAAGCCCCGTTTCCTCATCTGCGATAATTCCGCCCCAGTCCTTTGTTTCAAGACCTTCGGTAGTGGATTTTATAAGCGGGTTCGGGCTTGTGCCGAGCGCCATTACCACGCAGTCAACATCAATAGTGAACTCGCTGTCGGGCTTTGCCTTTGGACGCCTGCGCCCTGAGGCGTCAGGCTCGCCAAGCTCCATTTCCACGCATTTAATTCCGCCGACAAAACCGTTTTCATCGGGCAAAATCTCGGTCGGATTAGTCAAAATCTTGAAAATTATGCCTTCTTCCTTTGCGTGCTCGACCTCCTCCGCCCTTGCGGGAAGCTCCGCCTCACTCCTGCGGTAAACGATATAAACCTCGTCTGCGCCAAGTCTTTTTGCGCATCTTGCCGCGTCCATAGCAACATTTCCGCCGCCTACAACGGCAACCATTTTACTGCTTTTTATCGGCGTTTTTGCGCCTTCCTTGTATGCTTTCATAAGATTTACGCGGGTTAAAAATTCATTTGCGGAATAAACGCCGTTCAAATTTTCGCCTGGGATACCCATAAATTTCGGAAGACCTGCGCCCGAGCCGATAAATACGGCGTCAAAACCGCTTTCCAAAAGCTCGTCAATCGACAAAACCTTGCCGATAACCATATTTGTTTCTATTTTAACGCCGAGTGCTTTAAGCCCGTCAATTTCCTTTTGAACGATTGCTTTCGGCAGACGGAACTCGGGAATTCCGTAAACCAAAACGCCGCCCGCTAAATGCAGAGCCTCAAAAACGGTCACAGCATAGCCTTTTTTCGCCAAAGCTCCCGCGCAGGTAAGCCCTGCGGGACCTGAGCCGATAACTGCAACCTTATATCCGTTCGGTTCGGGCTTTTCAGGCGCCTCTTTTGAGTTTTCGTTGTGCCAATCGGCAACAAACCGCTCCAAGCGCCCTATTCCGACGCTTTCTCCTTTAATTCCGCGCACGCACTTGCTTTCGCACTGGCGCTCCTGCGGACAAACTCTTCCGCAAACGGCGGGCAGAGAACTTGATTTCGCAATTATCTCATATGCTTTTTCAAAATTACCGTCCGCAACCTCCTTTATGAAGGCGGGAATATGAATTTTTACGGGACAGCCCGAAACGCAGGGCATATTTTTGCAGTTCAAACAGCGCTTTGCCTCGTCTATCGCAGTTTCCTCGGAATAGCCGAGAGCAACCTCGGAAAAGTTTTTGTTTCGTATATCAGGAGCCTGTGAAGGCATAGGATTTTTGTTTAGTGACATATTCGGCATAGCTATTTTACCTCCTTAAAAAGATTGCAGGCGTCGTCATAGGCCTTTTTCTCGAAAGGTTTATAGACGGAGGAGCGCTTCATCGCCTCGTCAAAATCCACCTCGTGCCCGTCAAAATCAGGACCGTCAACACAGGCAAATTTTGTTTTTCCGCCGACAGTCAGGCGGCAGCCGCCGCACATACCTGTTCCGTCAATCATAATCGGGTTCATACTTACAATCGTTTTTATGCCGTATTCCTTTGTCAGAAGGCACACGAACTTCATCATAATAACAGGACCGATTACGATGACCTCATCATAGGAATTGCCTTCCGTAATCAGCTTTTTCAAAGCGTCTGTAACAAGTCCCTTTTCGCCGTAGCTTCCGTCGTCCGTCATAACAAGCATTTTGTCCGAAACGGCGGAGAATTCCTTTTCCAAGATAACAAGGTCGCGGTTTCTGAAACCCACCACCGAATGAACTTCACAGCCCAGCTCGTGCAGTTTTTTTGCAACGGGATAAGCGATTGCACAGCCTACGCCGCCGCCAACAACGGCAACTTTTTTAAGCCCCGAAAGCTCGGAGGCTTTTCCCAAAGGTCCGACAAAATCGGCAATAAAATCGCCTTCGTTTTTTTGATTAAGCTCTAAGGTTGTCGCACCGACAATCTGAAAAATTATGGTAACAAGCCCTTTTTCGCGGTCATAATCGGCAACGGTGAGCGGTATTCTTTCGCCGTCATCGGTCGCGCGAAGTATTATAAACTGCCCCGGCTCCGCCTTTTTTGCAACTGCGGGGGCGTAAATATCCATTTTTGTAACGGTAGGATTAAGAACCTCTTTTTTTACAATTTTATACATTTAAAAAACCTCTTTGAAAAAAATGTCTCCTTCATTATAATACGCATTTTTGCGTTTGTCAATTTTAAGAGCAAACAATTTTGTATAAAGCATTTTAAAAAAAGAAATAATACTAATTACAAGAAAAAAGAACGGATTTTTAAAAGTTTTAGGGGGAGAAAATGTATATATGAACATATGGAAGGGCAAAGCCGTCTGCGGCGGAATTGCGATAGGAACGGCGTGCGTTTATCGCAAAAATGAGGAAAGCATAAAATATACCGAGGACAAAGAGGGAGAAAAGGAAAAATATGCGCAGGTAAAAAGCCTTGCGATTGATGAGCTGGACAGGCTTTTCAGCAGGGCAAGGAGCGAGATAGGCGAAAAGGAGGCGCAGATTTTTTCAATACACAAGATGATGGTCGAGGATATGTACTATAACCAGTCGGTTTTGAACATCATAGAAAAGCAAAAAATGAATGCGGAAACGGCCGTTTTGCTGACATCAAAGAATTTTGAGAGCCTGTTTCGGAATATGGATAACGCATATATGCGCGAGCGCGCAAGCGATGTGCGAGATGTTTCGGACAGAATTGTTGCGCTTTTAAAAGGGAAAAAGCGTGTTCTGCCGAGCGCGGTAAAGGAAAACACGATAATTTTTGCGAATAATATAGCGCCGAGCGAGACCTTGCAGATGGACAAAGGTAAAATTGCCGCCTTTGTGACGGAGGGCGGAAGCGCAACATCACACACGGCGATTTTGGCACGGTCTTTAAATATACCCGCTGTCTGCGGAGTAAAAATAAGCGGTAAAATAGACGGAAAGCGCGTTGCGGTAGACGGGTACAGCGGAAGGGTGTATATCGAGCCTGATGACAAAACCATAGAGCGCCTCACAAAAAAGATTAAGGAAAAGGAAAAAAATCTTCATAAAGCTGATGCAGTTACCAAAAGCGGAAAGAAAATAAAACTTTTGGCGGGCATTTCCGCGCCCGAGGAGATTAAAAACCCCGCTTTTTACGGGTGCGACGGCATAGGCTTTTTCGGAAGCGAGTTTTTATACAAGGAAGGCGCAGGCTTTCCGAGTGAGGAATATCTGTTTGACGCGTACCGCAAGGCAGCGGAAGGAGCAAAGGAGGTTTCTGTCTGCACGCTCGATATTGACGCGAACAAAAAGGGGACATATTTCGGTATTTTCAGAGAGGAAAACGCGGTTATGGGAATGAGGGCGATAAGGCTTTGCCTTAAATATCCCAATATTTTCAAAACACAGCTAAGAGCAATATTAAAGGCATCGGCCTGCGGAAAAATGAGAATTCTTTTGAATATGATTGTTTCGGAGGACGAGGTGATAAAGGCAAAAAAACTGCTTGACGAAGCCAAAAATGAGCTGAGAGCGGAAAAAAAGGAGTTTGACGAAAATATTCCGCTCGGCGTTAAAATAGAAACGCCTGCCGCTGCGGTAATATCGGATAATTTGGCAAAAATATGCGACTTCTTTTTGATTGACGCAAATAATCTCACACAATATATGCTTGCAATGGACAGGAAAAATCTTGCCCTTTCCGACCTTTTTGACCGACATCATAAGGCGGTTATGAAAATGATAGAGATTTCGGCAGAAAACGCGCATAAAAACGGCATTACTGTGGGGATTTGCGGCGATATTGTTTCGGACAGCGACAAAATCCCCGAGCTTTTAAAAATGGGTATAGATGAAATTACGGCAAGCCCCGCACAAATTTTGCGGGTAAAGAGGGCGGTTTGCGAAAGCGAATAAAAAAACGGAGCAGGTGCTCCGTTTTTTGCTATTTTACAATAACGCTTTCGCCCGTCATTTCCTTAGGCTTTTCAAGGTTCATAAGGTCAAGCATTGTGGGCGTTAAATCGCACAGCTTGCCTCGTTTTAAGGAAAGATTTCCTGCGCCCAAAATGATGAGCGGCACGGGGTTTGTGGTGTGTGCGGTAAATACCGCCTTTGTTTCGGGGTCAAACATCTTGTCGGCGTTGCCGTGGTCTGCGGTAACAAGTACCCTTCCGCCCTTTTCCAAGATAGCGGAAACTACCCGTCCCAAACATTCATCAACCGCCTCAACTGCTTTGACTGCTGCGTCAAAAACGCCTGTATGCCCAACCATATCGCAGTTGGCAAAATTAAGGATAATGCAGTCATATTTGTCCTGATTTATGAGGTCGACGCAGGCGTCGGTCACCTTGTATGCGCTCATTTCGGGCTGCATATCGTATGTAGCGACCTTTGGCGAAGGGATAAGCTTTCTGTCCTCACCGTCATATACATTTTCCACGCCGCCGTTAAAGAAAAATGTTACATGGGCATATTTTTCCGTTTCCGCAATACGAAGCTGTTTAAGACCAAGCTTTGAAACATATTCGCCGAAGGTGTTTTCAAGAACTTGCGGCTTGAAAGCAATATGAACATTCGGCATAGATGCGTCATATTGTGTCATACAAACATAGTAAAGCGGGAAAAATGTGCGGTCAAATCCCGTAAAATCGGGGTCGGTAAAGCTCCGTGTAATTTCCCTTGCCCTGTCGGGACGGAAATTAAAGCAGATAACCGAGTCGTTTTCGCCGATTTTGCCGACGGGCGCACCGTTTTCGGTAACAACTGTCGGGATAACGAACTCGTCGGTAATGAGCGCGCCGTTTTCGTCCTTTGTTTTGTAGGAGGTTTCGATTGTTTTAATAATGTCGTCGGTATAAGTGCCCTCCCCGTTAACCATTGCATTGTAGGCTTTTACAACCCTGTTCCAGTTGCTGTCACGGTCCATAGCATAGTATCTTCCGCTTACCGTTGCGATTTTTCCGCAGGAGGCGGAAAGCTTGTCTTGAAGCTGTTTTAGGTAGGAAATACCCGAAACGGGCGATACATCTCTGCCGTCCAAAACGGCGTGGATAAATACCTTTGAAAGACCGTTTTTCTTTGCCATATCGATAAGCCCGAACAGGTGTTCTATATGCGAATGAACGCCTCCGTCGGACAAAAGTCCGATAAAATGCAGGGCGGAATTGTGTTTTTTGCAGTTTTCAACAGCGCCCAAAAGCGCAGGATTTTCAAAAAAATCACCGTCCGCGATTGATTTTGTAATTCTTGTAAGCTCTTGATAAACAACCCTTCCTGCGCCGATGTTGGTGTGTCCCACCTCGGAATTTCCCATCTGTCCGTCGGGAAGACCTACTGCCATACCGCTTGCGTCCAAAAGAGTGTTGGGATATTGCGCAAAATACCTGTCGAGATTTGGCGTTTTTGCCGCCTTTATCGCATTGCCCTCGGTGCAGTCGTTTATTCCGAAACCGTCAAGGATTATAAGAGCTATCGGCTTTTTCATATTAAAAATCTCCTTTTTGTGAAAAACGGAGCAAGCGCTCCGTTTTTTTATTTAGCTGCCTTTACGATAGCCGCAAAGTCTTCGCAAACCAAAGCCGCACCGCCGATTAAGCCGCCGTCGATATCAGGCTTTTCCATAAGCTCTGCCGCATTTGACGGTTTCATACTTCCGCCGTACTGAATTGTAACTTCCTCTGCGCAAGCTTCGCTGTAAAGAGCTGCAAGAATTTTGCGGATACCGCCGCAAACCTCCTGCGCCTGTTCGCTTGTTGCGGTTTTGCCCGTTCCGATTGCCCAGATGGGCTCGTATGCGATAACGACCTTCTTTGCATCCTCTGCCGAAATGCCTGCAAACGCCTTTTTAATCTGAATGGAAATTAAATCCATTGTTATTCCCGCTTCGCGCTGTTCCAAGGATTCGCCTACGCATACAATCGGGATAAGCCCCTTTTCAAGCGCTTTTTTTGTTTTTAGATTTACTGTTTCGTCTGTTTCGGCGTTATACTGACGCCTTTCGGAATGTCCGATAATTACATAGGTAACGCCCAAATCTTTGAGCATATCGGCGGAAATTTCGCCTGTAAATGCGCCCTTGTCCTCAAAATGCAGATTTTCCGCACCTATTTTTATATGGGTGCCGTCAGCCGCCTCAACAGCCTTTGAAAGACATACGAAAGGCGTACAGCACACAACCTCGCAAGCCGCGTTTTCCGTTGCTTTTGCAACAGATTTTATAAAATCGTAAGTTTCGCTCGGAAGCTTGTTCATCTTCCAGTTTCCTGCAACAACATATTTAGCCATAAAATTTATCCTCCGTTTATTTATCGTTAATAGCAACTATTCCGGGGAGCTCTTTGCCCTCCAAAAATTCCAAGGAAGCGCCGCCGCCTGTTGAAATGTGCGTCATCTTGTCGGCAAGTCCTGCCTTGTTAACAGCCGCAACGCTGTCGCCGCCGCCGATTACGGTAGTTGCGTCAAGCTCTGCCAAAGCCGCCGCGATAGCATTTGTGCCCTTTGCAAAGTTAGGCATTTCAAACACGCCCATAGGACCGTTCCATACAACAGTTTTTGCGTCCTTTAATGCGTCCTTGAAAAGCTCGATAGATTTTGGACCGATGTCAAGCCCCATAAATCCGTCGTCAATGCCGCCTTCGGCGATTTTTATTTCCGCGTCGTTTGAATATTCCGAAGCCTCAACAGTGTCAACGGGGATTAAAAGCTTAACGCCCTTTTCCTCGGCTTTTTTCATCATATCGGAGGCGTATTCTATAAAATCCTCCTCCAAAAGCGAAGTTCCGACTGAAAGTCCCTGCGCCTTCATAAAGGTGTATGCCATACCTCCGCCGATAATTAAGGTATCAACCTTTTCCAAAAGGTTGTTTATAACAGAAATTTTTGAGGAAACCTTTGAGCCGCCCAAAATAGCAACCAAGGGACGCACGGGGTTATTTACGGCGTTACCCAGGAACTGAATTTCCTTTTGGATAAGGTAGCCGCAAACCGCAACGGGAAGATATTTTGTAACGCCTACATTTGAGCAGTGAGCGCGGTGCGCCGTGCCGAAAGCGTCATTTACAAAAATCTCCGCAAGCGATGCAAGCTCCTTTGAAAAATCGTCAATATTCTTTGTTTCTTCCGCACGGTAACGGGTGTTTTCCAAAAGCACAACATCGCCGTCCGCCATTTCGGAAACCGCCTTTTTCGCATTTTCGCCGACAACGCAGTCATCTGCCGCAAAAATCACCGCTTTTCCGAGCTTTTCGGAAAGAGCCTTTGCAACAGGTGCAAGCGAAAGCTCCGGCTTCGGCTCGCCCTTGGGCTTGCCCATATGCGAGCAAAGAATAACCTTTGCGCCGTTCTTTATAAGATACTCGATTGTGGGAAGAGCTCCGACAATTCTTGTATCGTCCGTTATGTTCCTGTTTTCGTCAAGAGGCACATTAAAATCGCACCTGACAAGTACGCGTTTGCCCCTTACATCAATATCTTCCACCGTTTTTTTGTTTAGCATAAGAACACCTCGTATTTAAAATTCTTTTGGGGTTAATTCCCGATAGAATTATTTTACCTCAAAATCCAAAATTTTTCAAGCCAATTGACAAAAAATTGTTAAAAATTTATCTTACTCAAAAAGCAGGCGCACAAAAGCCCCGTCAAATCGCCGATAACCGCCGCTAAAATGACCGGCTTTAAATGCTTGGCACTCGTTCTGCGGAAATAGACCGAGATTGTGTAAAAAGTGGTTTCGGTCGAGGCGCACAGGATACAGGCGGCTCGCGCAATACGGCTGTCCGCGCCGTACTCCTTCACGGTATCGGTTAAAAGTCCCAAAGAGCCGCCGCCGGAAAAGGGGCGCAGGAGGGCAAGGGGAAGGATTTCCGAAGGAATACCGAGCTTTTTTGCAAAGGGCGCCAAAAATGCGGAAAAATGTGCCAAAAGCCCCGACTCCCTGAGCATTGCCGACATCGAAAGCACGGCAATCATCGGCGGCAGAATGGAAATCAGGATTTTGAGCCCGTCTTCTGCGCCTTCCAGAAAAAGCTGGTAAACGGGCGCTTTTTTGCGCACGGCAACGCAAAGGACAAGGATTATCAGTAAGGGTAGCAGATACGCTATTTTTATCACCTCTTTTTAAAGAGCAGTTTTTGTGCCAAAAGCGCGGCGGAAAGCGCGGTAAAAGAGCTTATCCATACCAAAGGCACAACGGAAAACGGATTTTTTGCGCCAAAGGAGGAAAGTATGCTTATAACGGTGGTCGGAAAAAGCTGAATACTTGCCGTATTCATAACGGCAAAACGGCTCATCTCACGGCTCGGATAGGGGCTTTGTCCGTTTTCCCTGTCCATACCCTCCATAGCGGAAACGCCTGCGGGCGTTGCGGCGTTGCCTGTGCCGAAAAGATTTGCGATTATGTTCATCGTTATCTTGCCGCGGAATTTTGTTTTGGGAAAAAGGCGACGGATAACGGGTGATAACAGCTTTTGGCATTTTTCGGCAGCGCCGCCCTTTTCGGCTATGCGCAAAATCCCTGACCAAAAGCAAAGCGTTCCCGAAAGCGAAATCAAAATCCGCACCGCGTCCGACGCGCCCGAAACGCCGCCTTGCAGCACCTTTTCGGGAATTCCGTAAAGGACGGAAAAGCCGAGCGAAACCAAAACAACAAAGGTCCAGACAGAATTCATCAAAACACCACGCATAACAAAAAAATTCATTACTATAATATTGTATTTTTCTTCCTGCTATGATATAATAAAATAGTATTGTTATGTAAAGAGGTGTAAGATGAGCTACGCAGATGAGATTTTTATAAAAAACTGCAAGGAAATACTTAAAAACGGTGTCACAGACGAAACAATGGCGGTGCGTCCGCATTGGGAGGACGGCGCGAGCGCATATACAAAGAGCGTTTTCGGGATAGTGAACAGGTACGATTTGTCAAAGGAATTCCCTATTCTGACACTGAGGCGAACATACTGGAAGCTGGCGCTCGACGAGCTTTTGTGGATATGGCAGAAAAAATCGAATAATATAAACGATTTAAAAAGTCACATATGGGACCAGTGGGCGGACGAAAACGGAAGTATCGGCAAGGCCTATGGATATCAGATGGGGATTAAGCATAAGTATAAAGAGGGCGAATTTGACCAGGTGGACAGAGTGCTTTTTGACCTCAAAAATAACCCGAACTCCCGCAGAATTATAACCAATATCTATAACCACGCGGATTTGTCGGAAATGCGGCTCTATCCTTGCGCATACTCGGTTACATTCAGCGTAAAGGACGGAAAGCTGAACGCAATTTTAAATCAGCGCAGCAACGATTTCCTGGCGGCGAATAACTGGAATGTTGTGCAGTATGCGCTTTTGGTGCATATGCTTGCCAAGGTTTCGGGACTTGCGGTAGGGGAGCTGGTGCATGTTATCGCGGACGCACATATTTATGACAGGCATATTCCGATAGTGGAGGAGCTTATCGCCCGCCCAATCTTTGACGCGCCCAAGCTTGAAATAGGCGACATAACCGATTTTTATAAGATTACGCCCGATGATTTCAAGCTTGACGGATACAAATTTAACGAATTTAACGAAAAAATACCTATCGCGATATAAAAGGAGAGTAAAAGATGAAGCTTATTGCCGCCGTGTCGGAAAACTGGGGCATAGGAAAAAATAACAAGCTGCTGTTTAATATACCGCTTGATATGAAGTTTTTCAGGGAAACAACAATGGGGAAAACGGTGATAATGGGAAGAAAAAATCTGGAAAGCTTTCAAGGGGGTAAGCCTCTTAAAAACAGAATAAATATAGTTTTGACAAAAAACAGGGATTTTCGGTGCGAGGGCGCGGAAACGGTCAGCAGCATAGAGGAGCTTTTGGCGCTTGACTGCGTGGGAGATGACGCCTTTGTAATAGGCGGAGAAAGCTTGTATAAACAACTTTTGGATTATTGCGATTTGTGTTACATAACCAAGGTACACGAAAAAGCGGACTGCGACAGGTTTATGGTAAATCTTGACGAAAGCGCAGACTGGCGGTGCATATCAGAATCCGAAAAAACCGAGGATAACGGACATATAATAAGCTTTTGCGTATATGAACGAGTAAAAGGCAGAGGGGTATGCGGAGAATGAAACTTCATAAAATAGCAGATTTGACGGTGGATATGGGGTACAAGTACGGTATAATGAAAAAGCAGGCGGACGCATACCGTATCGAAAGCGACAAAAAACCGAATATGACGATATATCTTTCCGATGCGTTTTTGGAGAAAAAATGCGAGGAAAATCCCGAGCTTACACCCGAAACCTGCGAGTATGTCTATACGGGCAGTATTTTTTATACGGGTCTGATACATTTTAACGGATTTATGCTTCACTCCTCGGCGGTGCTTATGGACGGCAAGGCATATCTTTTTTCGGCGTTTTCGGGCGTGGGAAAATCAACGCACACATCGCTTTGGCAGCAGGTGTTCGGCAAGGACAGGGCGAAAATCTTAAATGACGACAAGCCTGCCATAAGGATTGAAAAGGACGGGATTTACGCCTTCGGCACTCCGTGGAGCGGCAAGACCGACCTTAACATAAATGTAAAGGCGGAGATAGCGGGCATATGCTTTTTGGAGCGAGGCGAAAAGAACAAGATACGCCGTGAAAACGGCGGTGCGGTTATTTCAAAACTGCTGGCGCAGACGGTACGCCCGTATAACGAAAAGGATATGGATTTGCTTCTGGCAAGTGTTGACACGGTGCTGAGGAATGTGCCTGTATATACTATGAGCTGCACAATCTCGGAGGAAGCAGCGGTTATGGCGTATAACGAAATGTCCAAGGGGTACAAAAAATGAAAATTGGTGCGCGGGATTGGGACGCGCTCTTGGCGGACGAGCTTAAAAAGGAGTATATGACCGAGCTGGAAGCCTTTTTGGAGCAGGAGTATCAGCAGGGAACGGTGTATCCCGAAAAAAACAATATATTCACGGCATTTAAATGGACAGGCTATGAGGATACAAAGGTCGTGATTTTCGGGCAGGACCCGTACCACGAGGAAAATCAGGCGCACGGTCTGGCTTTTTCGGTGCAAAAGGGTGTAGAAATCCCGCCTTCGCTGCAAAATATATATAAGGAACTGCAAAATGAGCTCGGCTGTTATATTGCAAATAACGGTTTTCTTGAAAAATGGGCAAGGCAAGGCGTGCTTTTGTTAAACGCGTCGCTCACTGTGCGGCAAAGCGAGGCAAATTCGCATAAAGGCAGGGGCTGGGAGCGGTTTACCGACAGGGTGACCGAGCTTTTAAACGAGAGAAAAAAGCCTGTTATTTTTCTTTTGTGGGGAAATGACGCAAAGAAAAAGCAGGAGCTTATCAAAGCGCCGCAGCATATAATTCTGACGGCGGCACACCCAAGTCCGCTTTCGGCAAGCAGGGGCTTTTTCGGGTGCGGACATTTTGCCAAGGTCAATAATATGCTCACGGCGATGAACAAAGCGCCGATTGACTGGCAGATAGAAAACATATAATACCGAAAGGGAAAACGATGAAAAAACTGCTGATTATTGATTCAAACAGTCTTATGAACCGTGCATTTTACGGGGTGCGGTTTCTGTCAGCAAGGGACGGAACGCCGACCAACGCAATATACGGTTTTTTTATGACTTTTATGAAGCTTATGGACGATTACAAGCCCGACTATGTATGCGCGGCGTTCGACTTAAAAGCGCCGACCTTCCGTCACAGGCTTTATTCGGAATATAAGGCGCAGAGAAAACCTATGCCGGACGGGCTGAAAACCCAAATCCCGATAGCCAAGGATATATTGCGGGCTATGGGCGTTTGCATACTTGAAAAAGAGGGCTTTGAGGCGGACGATATAATCGGCACGGTATCGGCTGTGTGCGAAAAAGAGGGCGTGGAGTGTCTTATCGCAACGGGCGACAAGGACGATTTACAGCTTGCCTCGCAAAATACAAAGGTGCTTTTGACGGTGACAAAGGGCGGAAATACCGAAACAGACTGCTGTGACGATAAAACGGTTTTTGAACGCTACGGCGTAACGCCGAGCGAGTTTATAGATGTGAAGGCGCTTATGGGCGACAGCTCGGACAATATCCCCGGCGTTCGCGGCATAGGCGAAAAGACGGCGGCGGCGATAATCGCGGCGGCGCACAGCATAGAAAATCTTTATGACAATATAGAAGGCTTTGGAATAAGCGGGAAAAATATTGAGAAATTGCTTTCGGACAAGGAGTCGGCATTTTTGTCAAAAACGCTTGCCACCATTGACAGAGCCGTGCCGATAGAGCTTGATTTTGAAAGCCTTGTCCCGGAGGACTTGTCGCAAAAATCGGAGCTTTACGGCATTTTAAAGCGCCTTGACCTTAACAAGCTGATACAGAGAATGGGCACAAAAAATGAAGATGTGCCGAAAAAGGTCGATTTTTTGAACGGCGCCTGCACGGAAAACATATCGTCGGGCGCAGAAATGAAAAGGCTTGCCGAAAAAATAAAGGAAAAGGGCGAAACGGCGTGTCTTTTTGAGCTGTCGGAAGGCAAGCTTTGCCTTGCCGCGTTTGCGGTTGAAAACTATGCGGCGGCGGTTTGTGTAAACAATGAAACGGAAGGCGCTGTTCTTGAAATCCTGCGCGATGAGAGCATAAAAAAATACACCGTGAACATAAAGGATATGTATGTTTATTATGAGGTAAACGGTGTGTGCTATGACGCGGCAATAGCGGCATATCTGATAAATCCGTCGCGCGCGTCCTATGCGCTTTCTGACCTTGCATATGAATTTTTGGGCTATGAATTTACGGCAAAAAAGCAGCTGTCGCTTTTTGACGAGGAGGAGAATTCTCTTGCGGAGGAAGCGCTTGCCATAATGCCGATTGTAAGGATAACGGAGGAAAAACTGAGGGAAAACGGGCAGGAAAGCCTGTATTATGATATTGAACTGCCGCTTTGCGAGGTTTTGGCGGATATGCAGAAACAGGGCGTTTTGATAGACAAGGCGCGGCTCAAAGAATTTTCCGAGGAAATTGCGGTAAGAATTGACGGGCTTGTCGGCGAAATTTACAGCCTGGCGGGCGGCGAATTTAATATAAATTCACCTAAACAGCTGGCGGAAATTCTGTTTTCCAAACTTTCGTTAAAACCGCTCAAAAAGACAAAAAGCGGGTATTCCACAAATGCTGAGGTGCTGGAAAAATTGCAGGATAAGCACCCGATAATACCGAAAATTCTGGAATACCGCACTCTTTCAAAGCTGAAAAGCACCTATTGTGACGGCTTGATGTCGGTAATAAATCAAAAAACGGGGCGTGTTCATTCGGTATTCAATCAAATGACCACTGTAACGGGCAGGATAAGCTCGACAGAGCCGAATGTTCAAAATATTCCGACGCGGACCGAGTTGGGCAGTTATATGCGCAAAATGTTTGTTGCAAGCGAGGGCTGTGTTCTTGCTGACGCGGACTATTCGCAGATAGAATTGAGAGTTTTGGCGCACATATCGCAGGACAAAAATATGATAGACGCCTTTTTGAAAAATGAGGATATACACAGGGTAACGGCGGCGCAGGTTCTCGGAATACCGCAGGAAGAAGTGACAAAGGAAGAGAGAAACAGCGCAAAAGCGGTGAATTTCGGCATAGTTTACGGAATAGGCGAGTATTCGCTGTCGCAGGACCTCAAAATTTCGGTAAAGCAGGCAAAGGAGTATATCAAAAGCTATTTGGAAAAGTACAGCGGAGTTCGTGAATATATGGAGAATATAAAGGAGCAGGCGCGAAAAAACGGCTATGTGGAAACGCTGTTAAAGCGCAGGCGGTATATTCTCGAAATCGTGTCCTCTAACTTCAATACCCGCGCCTTCGGCGAAAGAGTGGCGCTGAACACCCCAATTCAGGGCACGGCGGCGGATATAATAAAGCTTGCTATGGTGCGCATTTACCGCAGATTAAAGACGCAAAATTTCCGCTCAAAGCTGATTTTGCAGGTGCACGACGAACTTATTATCGAAGCGGTAAATGAGGAAAAGGAAGCGGTAAAGGCAATTTTGAAGGAAGAAATGGAAAACGCGGCAGTCTTGCGTGTTCCGCTTGTTGTCGATATGTCGGAGGGAAAGAGCTGGTATGATGCAAAATAAAAAAGTTGTAGGCATAACGGGAGGCAGCGGAACGGGGAAAAGCCATATTTCCTCGCTGCTGCGGAAGGCAGGCTTTCCCGTTATTGACGCCGACGAAATCGCGCACAGATGTCTTAAAAACAGCGAATGTATAGCGGAAATAACAAAAGAATTCGGCAGAGATGTTTTGACAAAGGGTATTCCCGACCGAAAAAAGCTGGGAGAAATTGTTTTTTCTGACCCGAAAAAACTTGAAAAACTGGGCAAAATCACGCATAAATATATATTATCGGAAATACGCAGGGAAATACTGAAAGCGGAAAGCGAAACCGTTTTTGTTGACGGAGCGGTGCTTATCGAAAGCGGAATGGACTGCGATTTTATGATAGGAATTATTGCGGACAAAAATATACGGAAAAGGCGCATAATGGACAGGGACGGGATAACGGACGAGGAAGCGCAAAGGCGGATTTCTGCACAGCAGGAGGACGGGTTTTACAGGGAAATTTGTGATTTTGTGATAGAGAATAACGGCGGGGAGCCTGATATATCGGAGATTATTAAAAGGATTGCAAAATGAAAAAAACAATTATGGTTCTGCTCGTGCTGGGGCTTGTTATTAGTATAGGAATAAAGGCGGTTTATCGGCTTTTTCCTATGGAGTACGGGGAGATTATCGAAAAGTATTCGCAAGAATACGGGCTCAGCAAGCATCTGGTTTCGGGCGTGATTTATGCCGAGAGTGGCTTTAATAATAAGGCACATTCGGGACTTGCAAGAGGGCTTATGCAGCTCACCGACGAAACGGCGGACTGGGTTGCGGAAAAAATGGCCATTGAATATGAATATGATATGGCGGAGGAGCCGGAAATCAATATAAAAATGGGCTGTTACTATCTTTCATATCTGATTGAAAAGTATCAGAACACCGAAACGGCGCTTGCGGCGTATAACGGCGGTATGGGGAATGTGTCAAAATGGCTGGCGGACGAAAGATATTCCCTTGACGGACATACCCTGTCAAAGATACCCTATGAGGAAACGGCGCGGTATGTAAAAAGGGTGAAGGTTTTTACATATATATACGGAAAGCTTTATCATTGAGACTTGGTTTTGCGAAAGGAGTTAATAATTACAAAAATGGAAATAATTAAAGCGATAATACTGGGAATAATACAAGGGATAACGGAATGGCTGCCCGTTTCAAGCACGGGGCATATGATTTTGGCGAACGAATTTATACACCTTTTGGGCGGCAGAAATAAGGATTTTGTCGATTTGTTTTTGGTGGTAATTCAGTTCGGCTCTATTTTGGCGGTAGTAACGCTGTATTTTCACCGCTTAAACCCCTTTTCGCCGAAAAAAACGGCGGAGGAAAAGGCGGCTACATGGTCAATGTGGTTTAAGGTGCTTGTGGCGGAAATCCCCGCGGCGCTTATCGGACTGCTTTTTGATGATTTTATAGATGAAAAGCTTTATAACTGGTACACGGTTGCGATAATGCTTGCGGTTTACGGTGTGGCATTTATTATAGTAGAAAAACGAAAAAAAGATGCAAAAATCTTTTCAATTGATGAAATTACATATAAAACGGCACTTTTGATGGGGGTTTTCCAGATGCTCGCGCTCATTCCCGGGACATCGCGCTCGGGAGCGACAATTTTAGGCGCAGTGATTTTGGGTGCGTCGCGTGCTGTTGCGGCGGAATTTTCCTTCTTTTTGGCGGTGCCCGTTATGTTCGGCGCAAGCCTTTTAAAGCTTGTAAAATACGGCTTTGATATGAGCGGCGGAGAGTTTTGGCTTTTGATAATCGGTATGGCTACTGCATATATCGTTTCGGTATTTTCCATCAAATTCCTGGTTGAATTTGTAAAAAAGCACGATTTCACATCGTTTGGCTGGTACAGAATAGCGCTTGCGGCGGTAGTTTCGGCATATTTTTTGCTTAGATGATTGGCGTAATAAAAAATTTGACTTGCAATTTATGCGAAAAAGTGGTATAGTAATCGGGTAAACTTGTTAAAATGACGGAGGAAAAGGAAATGAGCGAAAGACAGGCGAGAATAAAGCGCAAAAGCGAGCCGGTAAAAGAGGAAGAAAGAAAAAGCGGTTCCGCGCTTATGAATTGGATAACAGCAATACTTATTATTGCATTTTTGGGTCTTGGCGGATATGCGCTGAAAGATAATATCAAGGCGCTTTTGCCGGAAAAGCCTGAAAAGGAGACAACCGTTTCCGACTTGGCAAAGGACAGGGATATGACGGTTGAGGAATTTATTAAAGAATACGGTTTGTCAGCCGACGAAGTGACAAAGGAAACAACAGAGTCCGAGATGACATCAATGCTGACAGTTGCAAATTACGCAAAGTACAACGAAAAGGAAACGGACGAGCTTTTGGCTGAGTACGGAATTTCGGGCGCAGACAGCGATATGCTTTGGAAGGACGCATACCTTCTTATGCCGATGTCAAAATATGCCGAAACGATAGGCACAACCTTTGACGAGTTAAAGGAGCAGGCAAGCTTTCCCGATAGTATAACCGAAAAAACAACCCTTGGCGATGCAGAGAAAATTATGGAAGAATATCAGGCGCAAGAAACGGAAGAAACTGCCGACGAAGAGGCAGAATAAATAAAAGGAGCAAAAAAATGGACGAGAATAAAGAATTTGAAAAAAAGGTAGAAGAAACCGAGGAAAAAATTGAAGAAGTCGTAGAAGAAGTTGCAGAAGAAGTTTCCGAGGCGGCAGAGGACATAGCCGAGAAGGCGGAGAAAATAGTCGAAGATGCGGCAGAGTCGGCAAAAGAATTTGCCGAGGCGGCAGAGAATAAGATTGAAGAAGGCGCGCAGGCGGCTCAGGAATATGTGAGCGAGGTTTTTGCGCCCGAAAACAAAAAAAGTCCGGCGGCAGCCATAATAATTGCCGTTATTGCGCTTTTAATAGCGGCGTTTTGCGTGCTTTTGGGTATGGGAAAATTCCCGCATCTCTATAATAAGTACAATCATATGGGTTATGTAAATGTTACGGGAAGAACAATCGCAGATATAGCAGATGAAGCGGGTATGGAGCTTCCGGAACTGCTTGAAGAGTACGGCTTGCCGAAGAATATGCCCGCAAATACGCAGGAATCTGCGGCATACTATATGATGCCGGTAAAGAGTATTGCCAGAATGTACGGAATGACTTTTGACGATATGAAGGACTTGCTCGGCTTTGGCGAGGATATAACCGAGGATACAGCGTGGGGCGTTGCAGAAGGCGAAGTAACACTCGAAAAGTATATAGGCGCTGACAACTTAGAGGAATTCAAGGAGAGATACGGCTTTGGCGACGAGATAACACTTGAAACAAAGTGGAAGGAAGTCAGAAAGACGGTAGACCTCGATTCAAAGAAGTCGTATGACGAAAAGAAGGCAGCCGAAAAATCGGACGGGGAAACTGATGACGGCGAGGAAACCTCGGCAGAAGTTGAGGAAGAAACAGCAGAAACGGCTGAAACCGAACAAGCAGAATAAAAGAAAAAGCCTCCCGCAAGCTTTTTTGGGGAGGCTTTTTGATTGCAAAGGGGCTTTTAATATGAAATATTATGCGGTCAAAAACGGCAGAGAAATCGGGATTTATACCGACTGGGAAAGCTGTCGCGCGCAGGTTGAGGGCTTTTCGGGAGCGGAATATAAATCCTTTTCCAAAAAATCCGACGCAGAGGACTATTTAAAGGGCGAACAAAAAACCGTGTTCGGCGAAACGGTTGCGTATGTTGACGGCAGTTTTAATATCAAAACGGGCGAATATTCCTTTGGCGCGGTGATTTTTTCGGCGGAAAAGGCAGAGGAATTCAGCGAAAAGTTTTCCGACAGAAAAATGGCGGAAATGCGCAATGTCGCGGGCGAAATAAAGGGCGCGGAATTCGTTATGCGCTACTGCGTGGAAAAGGGCATAAAATCGGTCAAAATAGTCTATGACTATATGGGGATTGAGGCTTGGGCAACAGGCAGATGGAAAACCAACAAGGAAGGCACATCGGCATATAAAGCCTATTATGACAGCATAAAAGACAGGCTCAGCGTTGAGTTTTTGAAGGTAAAGGGACACTCGGGAGATAAATATAACGACAGAGCCGACGCTCTTGCAAAGGAAGCACTCGGCATAAAGTAAAAAAAGCGCCCGCAAGGGCGCTTTTTTTTCGTTCAAAAAATTTTAAAGACGGCAAAAACGCAAAGCCCCGCAAATATGACCGCGGCGGCGGCAATAAAAGAAACCATAAATCCTCCGCTCTCTTTTTCGGTGTCGGGAAGGCTGTTTTGCATATATTTTTCCACAACTCTCTCCGCCTCCTCCAAAACGGCGGATTCGCAAACGCTGTCGGGATTTTTCAA
Organism: uncultured Clostridia bacterium; assembly: GCA_905236685.1. Classification (GTDB taxonomy): domain Bacteria; phylum Bacillota; class Clostridia; order UBA1381; family UBA1381; genus UBA1738. The sequence continues at coordinate 6,008 of CAJOPD010000067.1, read as the reverse complement.
AATCAGTATCGCCTGAGAAATAATTTCCGACTTTACATTATTTAATATTACTACCCTATGAGTTGTGTTTTTCATATAAAAAAACTCCTTTCAACAACTATATATTGTTAATAGTTTTGTAACATTTTTTAAAAAGGTATCTTGTCCGTTATTATTGGCAAATCAAGGGGATTTTATACAAAAACGGGCATTTTAAGAGAAATTCTTGCCCAAAAGGTCAAAAATCAAGGCAAAAACGAACGATTTCAATCCCCTTTTAATTCGACATTTTTAGTATAAATCCACCAAATCAAAGCCAAAATCTGCTAAAAAACCCCCGTGGAATTAGGTAAAATGCAACAATTTTGTAATAAATTCCTTGACAAATACATATCATAACTGTATAATGTTACGGTATCATAGGAGGATAGTAAAATGTTGCTTAATAAACAAGGCAGTAAAAAGCAGAGAATAATTTCTGTTATTATTGCCGTATTTATGCTGACGGGCATACTTACACTACTCACCGGTGCTGTTTTTGATATGAAGGCAAAAAAGGTTACGCTTGTTTTGGTAGACGCCTTTGCGGACAGCGAGAATACACAAAAATTTACAACAAGGCAGGACACTGTTTCGGAATTTCTTGAAGAGAACAATATAATAACAGGCGAGTTTGATAAGCTTAGTATGCTCCCCGAAGATGAGCTTTATGACGGAGCGCGGCTTATAATAAGGAAGGGCAGAAACTTTACCCTGTCTGTTGACGGAAATGTTGAAATAATAACCACAACAAAGAAAACGGTGCGTGAGGCTTTTGAGGAGGCAGGCGTTTCGGTTGATATAACAGACCGTGTCGAGCCGTCCTTGGACGCGGAAGTTCAGGAAGATATGAGCGTGAGCATTTTCCGCGTGGCAGAAAGAACGATAACTGTCGATAAGGAAATACCCTTCACCTCAAAAGAGGTTTCGGACAGCTCCTTGAAAAAGGGCAGTACAAGAGTAAAAACAAAAGGGCAGAACGGCTTAAAGCGTGCCGTGTATAATGTTACGACCGAAAACGGAATAGAGGTAAAGCGTGAGCTTGTTTCCGAAACCACCATTAAAAAGCCTGTGACGCAGATTGTTGCGGTAGGAACAAGCGAGGCGGCAAAGAGCGGAAACGGGAAAAAAGTTGTAGCGGCAAGCTCGGGGAAATCATTGAGCTACTCTAAAAAGCTGACGGTAACGGCTACCGCATATACCGATTCATCGGGCAACAAAACCGCATCGGGAAGGGCGGCGCAATACGGAGTAATTGCCGTTGACCCAAAGGTGATACCGCTTGGAACAAGGCTTTATGTCGAGTCAACAGATGATGGCAAGAGCTGGACCTACGGTTATTGTGTCGCGGGCGATACGGGCGGCGCGATAAAGGGCAATAAAATTGACCTTTTCTACAATTCTGAAAGCGAATGTGTCCGTTTCGGCAGAAGGTCGGCAATAGTTTATATTTTAGACTGATTTGAGGGTGTTTTTTACATCCTCATTTTCTTGGAGATAAAAAATGGAACTGACAAATGTTAAAACAATAAGGGAAATAGAACGGAAATTCAATTTTGGCTTTTCAAAAGGGCTGGGGCAGAATTTCCTGTTGGACAGCGCCGTGCTGGAAAAAATAGTTGACGCGGCGCAGATAAAAGATGGGGTATTGGAAATAGGCGCAGGCTTTGGCGTTCTTACAAAAAAACTGTCCGAACAGGCTAAAAAAGTGGTTTCGGTTGAAATCGACAAACGGCTTATTCCTGTGCTTGAATACACCTTGGAGAGCTGTGATAATGTAAAAATAATTGAGGGCGATTTTCTCAAAATGGACGCAAATGCGCTCATAAAAGATGAGTTCGGCGGCAAAAAAATAAGCATAGCCGCAAATCTTCCCTACTACATCACAACGCCGATAATAACAAGCATAATTGAGGCAAAACTGCCCGTAAAAAACATTGTTGTAATGGTGCAGAAGGAGGTCGCGGAGCGGATAGTCGCCGAAACAGGCACAAAGGAATACGGTGCAATAAGCGTTCTTTGCAATTTTTATACAAAACCGAGAATTGTGGAAAGGGTGCCCGCGTCAAGCTTTTATCCTGCGCCGAAGGTGGATTCCGCCGTTTTGTGTATGGAGGTTTTGGACGCTCCGGCCGTTTCGGTAAAGGACGAAAAGTTGTTTTTCAAGGTGGTAAAATCGGCATTTCTGCACCGCAGAAAAACGCTGTCAAACTGCCTTGCAAGCGGTTTTGGCATAGAAAAAAGCGCACTTTCGGCAATGCTGTCGGAGCTTGGCATTAACCCTGCGGTGCGCGGTGAAAGACTTGGGCTTTCTGAATTTGCAAAGATTGCTGACAAAATCGGGGAGCTCTTTTAAAGAATGTTGTTGGCGCCGCGCAGAAGCGTTTCGGCATAGGCGCGGTCAACCATCTCCCAGTCAAAGCTTTTGTATTTTACCCCGCTGTTTTTAAGCTGGGTTTTGAGCGTTTCATAGGTGGAAAGCGGTACACGCGAGGTATAAAGCTGGTTTTCGCGCTTGTCCTGTACCAAAAATTCGATTTCCGAGCCGTCGGATTTCCCGAACATACAGGTTCTTTGCGCCATTTTTTCGCTGTCCTGCATTAAAACAAGAAGCTTGATAACCTCGATAACCTTGTCGGAAAAACCGCTGTCAAAAATCAGGATTTTTTCCAAAAGCTCGTTATAAGAAGTCACAAACCGCAGATTGTAATCGGGATAGTTTTTAAGTTCTCCTGACTTTTTGGAGGACTTTTTTATTTCCTCAAAAACTTCAAGTTTTTTTGCCCCGTCCTCTTGCGGTGAGAAGGAAATTACCAGCTTTTTTTCGTCGTCCGCATATAAAATGGGTGACGGAAAAAGCGCTTTTTGCCCGCAAGCGCCGCAGGTAAACATATTCAGCTTGCCTTTAAGCAGGTCCGCCTTCAAATCGGGGCTGTCCGCAACGGTTACCGATTGCCATACCGTAAGCTCGGACTGCTCGCTGCAAGCGGGGCATTTTATTGTTTCCTTAATGCTAATACTCATTTTAATCCTCCAATAAAGCTGTTGTAATTGTAATTAAAGGGCGGTACGGTCGGAAAAAGAAGCCGAAACCTGATTATATAAACTGCCAAAAATATGCCCATAACCGCAAAAACAATCCATTTTTTTCTGAATTTTTTAAAAAGAAAAATCAAGGGCAGAAGAAAAAGCGGGTGCATTAAAAATGCGTCCTTAAAATGCCCCGTAAAAAATAAACGGTATGCGCGCGTAATTCCGCAGGCGGCACACGGTATGCCGAATATGCGGTATATCGGGCAGGAAAAAATTCTCAGCATATATTTCACCGTAAAGTATTATATATCATTTTCCGCAGTATAGCAAGAAAAAAAGAGCAAAATGCTCTTTTTTTATCCCGCAAAAATCTCGCGGTACTGCGGTTTCATATATGTCAAAAGCTCTTCAAGCGGAACGGGAATTTCCACAAAACCGCGCTCGTAATAGGAAAGCTCATACGGCGGATAGAACAAAACAAGATTTTCGCCGTCGATATAAAAGCCCTGATTTTGCAGAATTTTCGGCTTTGCCCATAAATCAGCATATTTTTCGGGAGCGGCTCGGGCGGCGTCGGTCAGCATAGCGTTTAACGCGTCAATGTAGCTGTCGCCGTCAAACAAATCGGAAAGGGACAGCTCGCAGCAGGCGGAGGTATCTATATTTTTTGCTATGCGGAAACTGTTTTTGTGAGCCTTTCTCGCAAAGTATTCGTAATCGGTGACGAGAGATAAAAGCCCGTTTCTGTTAAAATGCGCCGTTGTACTCATATCAAAAAGCGACTGCTCCCCCGTTTCCGCCGCAAGCGGTTTCCATTTTTTTAGAAGCTCCTCGGTAACGGAGGAAAACTCGTCATTTATCGAGGTTTCAAAGTCGCGGCTCGAAAGCCCCTTAATTTGCGGTATTTTTATATTCGCCGTTACGGTGTCGGAGGAGTAGGAATTGTCAATAGTGTCGATTTTAACTCCATTTCCGCAAGCGGACAGGAGGAGGGCGCATACGGCGGCAAGAGAAATTTTTATAAAATTATGCAAATAAGACCACCGCTTCCCTCATTTATAATCCGTTCAAGCGTTGACGCCAGCTTTTGCCGAGCCTCATCGGGCATTTTGCTGAGCTTGCCCTTAACGCTTTCATTTACAAGCTCGTAAAGCGATTTTCCGAAAATGTTTGACTCCCATATTTTTGACGGGTCGTTTTTGAATTCGTCCAAAAGATAATGCACAAGCTCCTGCGACTGCTTTTCGGTACCGACAATGGGGCTGACCTCTGTATCACCATACAAAATGAAGGGCTTTATAATGCTCACTTGCTCGGTCTTGGGAAACTTCATATCTATGCGGATTTTCACGCATTTTTCGGTGCTTTCCTTGAGAACAGTAATCTCTTTTAACATATTTTGAGCAACCTCTAATGCGGATTTTTTGCTTGCCTGAATATCACAGAGTTCTTTGCGCACTTCTTCTAAAAGCAAAGTTTGGTCGCTTGAATCAGCTTGTTCTTTTTTTATTGTTTCAATTTTTTTTGTTAGTTTTTCAAGCTCGGCATTCAGCTTGTTTTTTGTTTCAAGATACTCATCCTTTGAAATGTCATCGTCCGTGTATAGCTCAAGAATTTTATCTTTCTTTGCTCCGATCTTTGCTATTTCTCCGGATAGCTTTTTTATATCGTTTGCATAATCAACCTTTGTCGGAGCTGTTTCGGCGTACATGGAAAGAAGCTCGTCTATATCAGATTGGTATTTATCTTTGTTTTCAAGAATATCCTCACCGATTTTCGTGAGAATCGCGTCCAAATCCCTTGTATATAAATGTGGTGATTTACATTCCTTTCTGCCTTTTGCAAGATAAACCTTGCAGCACCAACCTTCTTGAGGAACTTTTCTGTCTTTCCACATTTTCCGATAATAAAAGGTTCCGTGTTCTTCACATTTAATTTTACCGCTGTATGGAAAACGGCTTTGTGTTCCACTGCTTTTTTTCTTATACTTTATTTCACGCTCTCTCAAAATAGCATTTGCACGTTCCCATAATTCTTCACTTACGATTGCGGGAATGTCCTCGTCTTTATAAAGTAAATGCTCTGCTTCAGGGAGCTTTATGCTTTTTTTATCACGATAGTTGTTGCTTTCGGTAAGTCTGCCGTGATAATAACCTTTGTATTTCGGATTCATAAGTATTTGCCTCAATGTACCCGGATTTAATTCTTTTCCTTGCTGATTTCTGTAACCAAGCTCAGTCAGCTTTCTTGTTATTGTACGAAATCCGTATTTCCCCGAAGCATATAACGAATATAAATCTCTTATAAACGGAGCTGTTTCCTCATCAATAACGAGTTTACAGTCTTGTTTTTTATAACCGTAAAGATTATTTGTACCCAAAATCTTTCCGCTTTCATAGGCTTGCCTCATTCCAAATTTTACTCTTTCGGATAATCTTCTCATTTCATCTTGAGCAAGCGAAGCCATAATTGTCAAACGAAGCTCCGAATCGGAATAGAGCGTATTGATATTATCAGATTGAAAAAACACGCCCACACCGTGATTTAACAGGTCTTGTGTGTATTTTATACTATCAAGAGTTGAACGGGAGAAACGGCTTATTTCTTTGGTGATAATCAAGTCGAATTTTTCATCCATACCGTCATCAATCATTCTTAAAAATTCTTCGCGCTTATTTACGCTTGTACCACTGATACCCTCATCAATGTAACCGCCTGCAAAAGTCCAATTTTTATTTGATTTAATTAGATTTTCGTAATAACTTGTCTGATTTTCAAGGGAATTGAGCTGTTCATCTCTGTCGGTAGATACTCTTGCATAATAAACAACGCGAAGCTCAATATCAAAAATACTTTTTCCTACATCCAAAAGACGCCTTACTTTTAATAAATCCATAAATGACACCTACTTTCTATATACAAGTGTAGCAGGCACTTTCAAGCTCGTCAATTTTTTT
>CAJOPD010000066.1 GCA_905236685.1 uncultured Clostridia bacterium | reverse complement strand
TGTTCAACGCCGCCCCTTTTTTGAGGGACAGCTTACTCATATTACCACAACCTACTCCTCTTGTCAACACTTTTTTTGAAATTTTTTCGGTTTTTTTAATATTTTTTGGTTTCTTATCAAAATTTTCTTTCCGCGCCACGAAAAAGCCCTGTTTTTATACAGTTTTTTAAACTCTTTATTGCTGATATTTTCATCAATTTCAAGATTTATAATCCTGTTTTCTTTAAATTCTGATATTTCCGTTATCGGTATCCCCTGATTATGCGGGCACACCTCCTGACAAATATCGCAGCCCCAGACGGTATTTGCCGATACCATCGCCTGTTCTTCTTCCTCCGACAGCCCGCCCTTTTTCTGCGTTATATATGAAAGGCATTTTTCCTCGCAAAATCCGCCCTTTAATGCTCCGAGCGGACACGCTTTTTCGCATCTTCCGCAGTCAAGGCAGCCCTCGCGCGTTTTTCTGTCATCTTTTATCTCGCAATCGGTCAATATGTAGCCCACAAAGAAATAACTGCCGAATTTTTCGCTGATTGCCATACGGTTCCGTCCTATAAACGCAATTCCGCTGTTTTTCGCCAAAAGCCGTTCGTTTAAAATTCCTGTATCGGCGAATATTTTTGCCGAAAATCCGTTTTTTTCAAGTTCCTCTGCTATCGGCTGCATCTTCCGCAGAACAGTAATATGATAATCTTCCCCCTGCGCATAGCGGGAGATGTTGCCTTTTTCTTCTCCTGCATAATAATTAAATGCACAGACAATCGCTGTCCGTGCATTTTCTAATACTTCTGTTTTCTGTCCGCCGCTCCCGAAAACTGCTGGCTTTTCAAGATTTTCCGCCGCTTTTTTATAGTCGGAAATACCGCAAAAGCCTATGTCGGAAATTTTTTCCGCCCCCGCAATTTCTATTATTCTGCTTTTCATATCACTCTGTCGATTTCATCTCTGTAATCGTCCGCATCGTGCACGCCTATCATTCTTTTTTCCTCTTTGCCGTCTTTAAATATGATAACGGTGGGTATCGATACTATACCGAACTGCGCCGCCAAGGCGTTTTGCTCGTCCACATTCACCTTTCCGACGGTTATTTTGCCCTCATATTCCTCCGACAGTGCGTCTATCAAAGGAGAAAGCATACGGCACGGACCGCACCAGCTCGCCCAAAAATCGACTATTACCGGGCTTTGTCCGTTTATTTCCTCCTGAAAATTTTCCTGCGTCAAATTCTTAATCATAACAAACTCCTTATCTTGCCTTATATTCAGGGAAGGTGGAATACAGCGTGTTTATTCCGCCCGTTGAAAATGTCTTGGTCGTGAAAATCTGGTCTTCTATAAACGCGTCCTCATCATAGCTGTAAGTATAGTTTCTTATATCCCTGTCCGTTCCGCTGAATGCGTAAACCGTTATTATCGGCGTGGCTATGCCGCTGATATACGCCTCGTTTACCTCTGCATACACCTGTCCCTGAAATCTTTGATAAAACAGGTTATATGCGCCTTTCTCGGTAAGAACCGCAAGCGTCCAGTACTGTGAATCGTCCCATTGCATCTCGCCGTTTACCGACCTCGCCGATGTTGCGAGCAAAACCCTGTCTTTTTTTCCGCTCTTAGTCAGGGATATGCTGTAATCGCCCATTATTGTCCACTCGTTAGTCATATTAAGCGTTTTGGAAAGCACGATTTTTGTTTTTGGCTCCTCCTGCTCTGGTTCCTCCCAGTCGCCGTCCTTTTTTGTATCAACGGCGGGCACGACTACCTCCTGCTCCTCTTCATCGGGTTTTACCAGGTCCGCTACCTGCTCACAGCCCGACAAAACAAGCATACACACCGCCATCAGTATTATTGCCATCTTTTTCATAATTATCCTTCCTTTCCGTCTTTTATTGCTATGTATTTTTCTTCGCCTTTTATTATTTCCGCTTTACCTGCGCAAACCTCGCGGATATCCTTTTCAAAGCGTTCTGTTTCCGATTTTCTCACCGAAACGGAAAACTCAACCTTTTCCGCATACTCTGTGCCTTCGGGAAAATAGTCCTTTGCAGACAGCAAGTGCTGTATTTTCCCCGAAAAATTGTAGTCTGTGCACACTTTATAACTGTCGCACAGGATTTTTGTTATTATTCCCGCATTTTTTACCGACTCCGACGCCGACGCAGAATATGCGCGGACAAGTCCGCCCGTACCCAAAAGCGTACCGCCGAAATATCTGGTTACCACCGTCACGGCATTTACTATGCCTTCCTTTTTCAGTACATCTAAAACGGGCATACCCGCCGTGCCGCTCGGCTCGCTGTCGTCGGAATAACGGGAAATATTGTTTTCATCTATTATATATGCGTAAACATTGTGTCTTGCGTCGCTGTATAAGGAGCGCATTTCCTGCAAAAAGCAGAGCGCCTCCTGCTCGCTTTTTACCGGCTTGGTATGCGCTATGAATTTTGATTTTCTGTCTACATAGACCGCCTCGCCAAGCTTTTCCACAGTCTTGAAAGATTGCTTTTTTGAAATCTCAATCATCTCTCCCTATTATATAATGTAGTTTCTCAGTTTTGCATATGTTATTTTGTCCGCTAAAAGCTTTATTCTCACACCCTCTGCCAGATACTCCTCCGACAAGATTTTTTGGTTTTCGTGAAGGTCGTTAACAATGGCTCCGCTGCTGTACGGTATCAGCACCGACATTTCCTGCTTCTTGCCCGGCGCCGTTTCGGCAATAAGGTCGACAAGCGCCTCAATATTTTCGCCCGTTTTTGCCGAGATGCCTATGCTGTTTTCGCCGCCTCCAAAATCTTCACCGCACAAATCGGTTTTATTATAAACATAAACGGTTGGTTTCCCCAGCGCTCCAAGCTCGGAAAGCACCAAATCAACCACCTTTATATGCGTTTTATACTGCGGATTTGAGGCATCTATTACATATATAAGCATATCCGCATCTGCCGTTTCTTCAAGCGTTGCCTTAAACGCCTCTACCAAGTGATGCGGAAGTTTCCTTATAAATCCTACCGTATCGGTAATCAAGATTTTTCGGTTATCCGGCAGCGTGATTGCTCGCGAGGTTGTGTCAAGCGTTGCAAAAAGCTTGTCCTCGGCAAGCACCGAGCTTTCGGTCAGGCGGTTCATAAGCGTTGACTTGCCCGCGTTTGTGTAGCCCACAAGACAGGCGGTTATAACCCCGTCTTTTTTCCTTCTGGACCGCAAAAGCCCGCGGTGCTTTTTGATTTCCTTGATGTCAGCTTCCAGCGATGCAATACGCCTGTTTATATGCCGTCTGTCCGATTCCAGTTTTGTTTCGCCCGGTCCGCGCGTTCCTATGCCGCCGCCTGTACGGCTCATCATAACGCCCATTCCGCGAAGGCGCGGCAGCAGATATTTTTGCTGTGCAAGCTCCACTTGAAGCTTGCCCTCGCCGCTTTTTGCCCTTTTTGCGAAAATATCCAAAATCAAAATCGTTCTATCAATAACCTTTACGCCCAGATATTCCGAAATATTGCGTATCTGAACAGGCGAAAGCTCGTCGTCAAAAATTACGGTATCAATCTCCATACTTTCTGCCGCAAGTTTAATCTCGTCCAGCTTTCCTTCGCCCATATATGTCGCCGTTTCAATGTCCTGCTTATTCTGGATTACCTCCGCCAAAACCTCGGCGCCTGCCGTTTTAGCAAGCTCCGAAAGCTCCGCCATCGTTTCCTCGGTCGTGTCGCGGAGTTCATCTTTGCAGCCTGTATGGACGCCTGCCAAAAGCACCCGTTCCTTTTTTTCTTCCATATAAATACCTCTTTATATACTACTATTATCTTCTATTTTTGCCGTTTTGTCAACCGAATAGGCTTGTCATTTTGATTTTTTTTAAAAAAACTATGGCTTTTTGGGCAAAACCGTTATATAATGATTGAAATATTATCTGTTTTGCGGGAGGATTTTTGGTATGGTAAACGATATTTTGAATATTTTGGACCGCGCGAACACAAAGCTTTCAAACGAACAAATTGCAAATATGCTTGGAAAAGACGAAAATGAAGTCGCAAAAATAATCGAAGGACTGGAAAAGGAAAATGTTATCGTAGGATACAAGACGATGATAAACTGGGAAAAAACCGACCGCGACCTCGTAACCTCGATAATTGAGCTGAAAATTTCGCCTCAAAGGGGTGAGGGCTTTGACAAGGTCGCAGAAAAAATATACAAATATCCGCAGGTGAAATCGCTTTTTCTTATGTCGGGCTCCTATGATTTGTGCGTGATAATCGAGGGACAGTCTATGAAAGATGTCGCCCTTTTTGTCGCCTCAAAGCTTGCGCCTATGGACAATGTTTTAAGCACGGCAACCAGCTTTGTACTGAAAAAATATAAAGATGACGGGCTTGTTTTCTATAATGATGAAGAGGACACCCGACAGGTGATAACTTTATGATGGAATATGAAAGAATACTTACAGAAACCGTTCAGGGCATTTCGCCCTCGGGTATAAGAAAATTTTTCGATGTCGTCGCAACTATGCCCGACGCCATTTCATTAGGCGTCGGCGAGCCCGACTTTGTGACACCCTGGTCTATTCGCGAGGCGGGAATTTACTCGCTCGAAAAGGGACGCACGCACTATACCGCAAACGCAGGTCTTTTGGAACTAAGAGAGGAAATCTGCGCATATACCGCACGGAAATACGGCATTTCCTACAATCCGAAAAACGAAGTTTTGGTAACGGTCGGCGGAAGCGAAGCTATTGACCTTTTAATCAGGTGCATTGTCGGCAAGGGCGACGAGGTCATCATTCCCGAGCCGTGCTTTGTATGCTATAAGCCCTGTACCGTTATGGCGGGCGGTATCCCCGTAACTATTGAAACAAAGGAAGAAGATAATTTCAAGCTTTTGCCCGAACAGCTGAAAAACGCAATCACCGATAAAACAAAGCTCTTGATTTTACCCTTCCCCAATAACCCCACGGGAAGCATTATGTCCAAAGCCGACCTTTCGGCTATTGCCGAAGTTCTGCGCGGCACCGATATTATGGTGCTTTCGGACGAGATTTACGGCGAGCTTATATACAATGACGAGGGGCATACGCCCTTCTCGGCAATAGACGGTATGCGCGAGCGGACAATCGTGGTAAACGGATTTTCCAAGGCGTTTGCTATGACGGGCTGGCGACTTGGTTACGCATTAGGTCCCGCACCGATAATAAAAGCTATGACAAAGGTGCACCAGTACTGCATTATGTCAAGTCCCACAACAAGCCAGTTTGCCGCAATAGAGGCTCTGCGCTCCTGCGACAGCGATGTTATCGCTATGCGGCAGGAATACAACTACCGCAGACGCTTCATTGTTGACGGCTTTCGCAATATGGGGCTTTCCTGCTTTGAGCCTTTGGGCGCTTTTTATGCCTTTCCTTCAATAAAATCGCTCGGTATGACGAGCGAGGAGTTTGCAACAAAACTTTTGGAGGAGGAAAAGGTCGCCGTTGTCCCGGGTACTGCTTTCGGCGCAAGCGGAGAAGGATTTATCCGCTGTTCCTACGCCTATTCCATAAACAATATCGAGGAGGCTCTTTCACGCATTTCGCGCTTTGTTGAAAGACATCGGGGGATTTACTCATAAATCCCCCGACAGTTTATTATTTCCTTTATTCTTTTTATTTTCTGCTTTTCGCTCCTTTTCTCATCTGACGCAACCGCTCTTATTTCCTCCAACGCGTCCAGCGCCTCCGAATTTATGCTGTCCGCAAGATTGATGTCGCAAAGGTTCATTCCCTTTGCCAAAACTTCCCCCATTATTTTTGCCGCCGCCGCATTTTGCACATTCATTTTTCCGTTCCTCCTATTTTTTATTCTGCGCTGTTTTCTATTTTGATTATGGCGCCCGTCATATCGTCGCTGAAAATACTTCTTGACCTTGCGCCTTCTAAAATCATATGTATTTTTTCGTCACCGCTTGCCTTTTCCGAAAGAAACAGCTTTTTTATCCATTCATTTTTCAAAACTCCGCTCTCCGCCTCGCCTATGCCGTCGGTAATCATAAGAATTTCATCTCCCGCCGAAAGCTTATAGCTCTGCGGCTTAACCACTATATTTTCCAAAATTCCTATCGGCAGTACCGATGACGCGATTTCCTCAATTTCGCCGTTTCTTTTTATAAAGCTCTGCGCGCTCCCTATTTTCAAAAATTCCGCTTTGCCCGTCACCATATCGATTTCCAAAATATCTGCCGAGGAAAAGCTTTCCCTGCCTGCGTTCAGCGCAATCGCCGAGTTTATCATATCGATAGCCTTTTCCTTTTCAATTCCCGAGCCGAAAAACTCCGCGAAAAGCCCCGCCGTAAGCCCGCTGATTTCACGCGCCGCAACGCCCGAGCCCATTCCGTCGCACAGGATAACAAAATATTTATTGCCCGCCTTAAAGTGCAGTATTGTATCCCCGTTTACCGTTTGCCCCTTTTTTGCCTCCTGGCATACCGATACCGAAACGGCATACCGCGCCTCTTGTTCCTGCTTGTCCTCCCTTTTTGAAAGGGAGTTTATTACTGCCGAAATACCGCCGTACTGTTTTGCCACAAGCTCTCTGTCGGACAAAAGCTCGCCTCTTAGGATTTCCCTTTGTTTTTCCATTTCAAATATATGCAAAAATTCGTTCAAAAACTTTTCCGCGCGTATGCAGGAACGCCCTACGCCTTTCGGCAGGTTTGAAAAATTCAAATATCCGTCCCTCTCCATTACCGCCTTCATATCCTTTATATTTTGGAGCATCAAATCCCGCTCTGCCCCCTTGCAGATTTCCTCATTTTTACAGCCGGCACACGCCCGTTCGGCAATATCAGCGCAAATGCCGTCCTCGCTCTGTACGCTTTTTGACAGCTGGCGCACACCGCTGCCCAAGTTTTCTACCGCCTTTGCTACCGTTTGAACTCGGTCGGCAAATTCTGTTTCGTACCGCTCGCCCGCAAATTTATCGTTTATATGGCTTCCTATTTTAACCGCCGTTTTCTGCGGGATTATCAAAAACGCAATCGGCGCGGCAAATATATCCGCTATGCTTAGCCCGCTCAGCTTTCCCATACACAGAACACAGACGGTAAGCCCCGTCAAAAAGCCTGCCGCAACGCCCGTTTTCCCCATTTTTGCCGTCAATGCTCCCAAAAGCGCGGAAATTGCAAACATTCCGCTTATTGCAACAGCCTCCGAGTGATTTAGAAAAACCAAAAATCCTAAAACTCCGCCCGTCAAAACCGCAATAGGAATACCGCAGGAATAGCTTGCGCTCATAATTATTATCATCGCGGCAAAAACCGATATGCTTATATCAAGATAGGGTACTCTTATCCCGTAAAGCCCGCTCATACACGCCCCCGCAAGCACCGCTTCCGCGGCATAAGAGGCTGTGCTCTTTCCCTTAATTCCTGCAAAAAGGCTGTAAAGTCCGCCCACCGCAAACGCTTCGGGAATCATCATAATAAGCCTTGCGGGCGTCGCCCCGAGCGCAAAAAGCGCAACAAGCGATGCCAGAATAAGCGACGCTCCGAGCGCAACCGCCTTTACCTGCCGTTCCTCAAATTTCCGTATATATACCATTGCTCCGTAAACCGCCGCCGCCAATATGTATTTTATCGCCGTTTCGGCGCTGCCCGCCGCACCTATAATAAGCCCTGCTGCCGCCGCAAAGATGTTCTCCTCCGCCAAAGCCGCCGCATAGGCTATCCCAAAGGGATATGCCCCCGCCGCCTGCGTCCTTGCAAGAAGAATTACAATAAGCGTTTTCCCCAATAAATGCAAATAGGGTACAAAAACGGCTTTTTCGGTTTTTGCTGTCGTTAAATTCATATCCTTTTCCCCTTTTTCGTAAATATATAAGTTACGGAAAAAATTATATCATTCGCCCTTATTGTATTTTGTCGGGTTTCGCTGTCGAAAATTTTCCTTTTTCTTCCTTAATAATACATTTTATTTACAAATACCCCGTTTTGTTGGACTTTTTTGAAGTAAAATGTTAGAATAACATAAATTCTGCAGCAAAAAGGAGGGATATTGCTCTTGCGTATTTTGGTTTTTTCCGATACCCACCGCGATACCGAGGACTGCATAAAGGTAATAAACAATATTGTCGGCGTTGATATGATTATCCACGCGGGCGACCATCTTGATGATGCAGAAAAAATAAAAAATGCCTTTCCCGATATCGCGATAAATTTTGTTGCGGGAAACTGCGATTTCGGAACAGGTCCGAAGGAGCTTGTTTTTCACGCAGGCGGCAAAAAGATATTTTTAACGCACGGTCATTTATATAATGTAAAAAACGATTACGGATTTTCCGCGCTTTTGTCCCGCGCAAAAAGCCTCGGCTGCGACTGCGCCGTTTTCGGTCATACGCACGAGCCTTTATGCGACATAAAAGGCAGCATAACTCTTTTGAACCCCGGCAGTATCAAAAGCTCTAAAACTTTCGGCGTAATAGAGATTGAAAACGGTGTGCTTAAAGCCGCTGTATGCAACGCCTAAACCACCATATAATGATATATTTTTACTATTTTCTACAATATCTTGTGGTTTGTAGTTAAAAATTGCTTTAATTCTGCACAACACCGCCTTGCGCCTTAAAAACTACTTATACAAATTCAAGGTTTGGGTGTTTTTGGCTTAAACAAGGCATATTTATGTCAGCATTACTGAATATTTTTTATATCCCCCTCTTCTCCTGTATAACCCTTGCAAAAGCTATTGTTATAGGCTTTTCTATGTCCTATAATTGACTTGCGGACAGGGGAGCGTTTGTGCATTGGGGGATTTTTGTGGAGAAAAATACCTTTCGGCGACTTCCTAAATCGGCATATTGCAAGACCTTGCGCCCTGCGGTATGCCGATTTTTCTTGCGGAAATTTCAAAAAAATGCTTGACAAACAAAATTTTAACTTATATAATAGATGCGGTGTCTGTTTTTGCGGAGGGCGTTTTCCGCATAGGCAGATTAAAGATTTTACTTATATCGGAGGTGTTCACAGATGAAGAGAACCTATCAGCCAAAGAAGCGTCAAAGGGCAAAAGAACACGGTTTCAGAAAGAGAATGGCTACTGCGTCCGGCAGAAAAGTTTTGTCTAGAAGAAGATTGAGGGGCAGAAAGAAATTATCGGCTTAAAAATTTGAGGCGAGAAGCAGAAAGGCTGTTTTACCCTATGCTTTTTGCCTTTTTTATAGCTATGGGATTGATGGTATGAATAGTAGCGAAACATTAAAGCTGAATAAGGATTTTAAGCGCCTTTATTACAGGGGCAGATGCGCTGTGGCACATTCTGTCGTGCTTTATGTTCAAAAAAACCGCAGCGACAAAAACCGCATAGGGTTAACCTGCGGCAAATCTGTCGGAAAGGCTTTCCGCCGAAACCGTGCAAAGCGGCTTATGCGTGAAAGCTACCGCATTTTGTCGCCCGAAATAAAAAAGGGATATGATATCGTGATTATTGCACGCACCGCAATCGGCGGAAAAAAGTGCGGCGATGTTTTGAAGGATTTGCGGTTTGCTATGGGAAAGCTGGATATGTTTATATGAAAAATGCTCTTATTTTCTGTATCAGATTTTATCAGCGCAGCATTTCGCCTTTCAAGCGCTATTCACGATGCCGATTTGTTCCTACCTGCTCAGAATATGCAATATGTGCGTTAGAAAAATACGGCTTTTTTAAGGGGCTTTGCCTTGCAATAAGGCGACTTTTTAAGTGTCACCCTTTTTGCAGGGGCGGATATGACCCCGTGCCGTAAAAAACGAGGTATTTAAATGAAACTTAGTTTGTTTGAGCTTTTGATTACAAGACCGCTCGGATTTATTATCCGTATTATTTATAATCTTGTCCAGAACTACGGTCTTTCGATTATTCTTTTTACTATTATTGTAAAACTTATTCTTATGCCGCTTCAAGCAAAATCGCAGAAGGCGATGAAAAAACAGCAAAAAATTCAGCCGATTGTTGCAGAACTTCAAAAGAAGTACGCAAACGACCAGCAGAAATTGCAGGCGGAAATGATGAAGGTCTATAAGGAAAACGGCGTCAGTATGACAGGCGGCTGTCTGCCGCTTTTGATACAGTTTCCCATTCTTATCGGCTTATACAGCGTAATCCGCCGCCCCATCACCTATATAAGAGGCGTAAATTTTGCGGACGAAACGGTTATTGAGCGTGTTAAGACCGTCCTTGCACAAATGACGGAAAAATTTCCCGATATTGTCGGAAAGCTCGCTTCCCTTTCGCCCGAACAGCTGCATAAAAACTACCAAATTCAGCTCTCTACCTGGGCTGACAAGCTGGGACTTGCAAATGAGTACGGCTGGCATATAAACTTTAACTTTTTGGGGCTTGATTTATCAGGCGTGCCGAGTGCGGCGGTTTCCGCAATTTCACGCGGGGATTTCAGCAATTTGGGCACTGTGCTTTTGATTTTAATCCCGATTTTTGCCGTGCTTACCACCTGGCTCTCTATGCGCCAGTCGCAAAAGCTTACGCAAAACCCAAATGTTAAGCAAAATGATGATGACCCGTCACAGTCGATGAGCAAATCTATGAATATGATGATGCCTATTATGACAGGTTTTTTCACATTTTCTCTTCCCTCGGGTATCGGAATTTACTGGATAATTTCAAGCTTGATGCAAATGGTGCAACAGTATGTTCTCGACAAATATTTTAATGAGAAAGAAGATGATTTCGTTGTTACAATACCGGACAAAAACAGAAAAAACGGCAAAAAGCGCGGAAGACGCTAAAACAGCGGCTCTTAATGAGCTCGGGATATCGGAGGACGAAGCCGTTATAGAAATAGTTGATGAAGGAACAAAGGGATTTTTGGGCATAGGCTCAAAGGGAGTGACGGTTTCCGTCGCCGCAAAAAATCCCGCGCCTATTATTGCGAAGGAGTTTCTTTCCTCTGTTTTTGACGCTATGGTACTTGAAGTCGGTGTGTCTGCAAAAAACGAGGACGGCACTCTTTTTGCGGAGATGTCGGGCGAGCATATGGGGCTTGTTATCGGCAAGCGCGGCGATACCTTGGACGCCTTGCAGTATCTAACCTCGCTTGTGGTTAATTACGAAACCGACGAACGCGTACGCGTTATTTTGGATACCGAAAATTACAGGGAAAAGCGCAAAGCGGCTCTTGTTTCCCTTGCTAACCGTCTCGCCGACAAGGTTGCGCGCACAGGTAAAAAGCATACTTTGGAGCCGATGAACCCCTACGAGCGCAGAATTATTCATTCCTGCTTGCAGGCAAATGATGCAATTACAACATTTTCCATTGATGAAGAGCCTCGCAGAAAGGTTGTTATTGCACCCAAAAACGCAAAACCGCGGACAACATCTGTTCCGCATATATCTTCACATATCGCTGCCGAATACAGACAGCAAAATCACAACAAAGCCAAAAATTATGACGAGTTTTTGGCGGAAAACGGCGAAGAATAAGGCTGTCCTTTAACGAAGGGAGAATTGATATGTCAGGTCATTCCAAATGGAGTACGATAAAAAGAAAAAAAGGGGCAAATGATGCCCAGCGCGCTAAAATCTTTACAAAGGTTTCGCGTGAAATTCTGGTTGCCGTAAAGGCAGGCGGTCCCGACCCCGACAACAACTCGGCTTTAAAGGACGCTATTTCAAAGGCGCGCTCGGTTAATATGCCCAACGACAATATTACTCGCACCATAAAAAAAGCGGCAGGCGGAGCTGACGGCGACAATTACGAAACGGTCGTTTACGAGGGATACGGACCGAGCGGCGTTGCCGTTATAGTCGATTCCCTTACCGACAACAGAAACCGCACCGCTGCAAATATCCGCCACTATTTTGCCAAGTTCGGCGGAAACCTTCGC